>JAWLFM010000022.1:0-24026 GCA_041685565.1 Thioalkalivibrio sp. | reverse complement strand
GCGCCAGCTATCCATGCGCGGCACGTAGACCTCTGCCACCAGGCGTTCCTCGTCGAGAATTGCGGTATCGGGAAACAAGGAGGCCGTGTGCCCGTCGTCGCCCATGCCCAGCAGGACCACATCGAAGCGGGGCACGGAGTCTCCATCGCCGGGAACCTCCCGGACCAGGCGTTCGGCATAAAGCCGGGCGGCCTCGACCGGATCCGGATGCCCGCCAGGCATGGGATGGAAGGCCGGGGCCTCCGGCAGGCCGGCCAGCAATGACTCCCTGACCATGCGCTCATTACTGTCCGGATGTTCCGGGGGCACGCAGCGTTCGTCGCCCATGAACAGCTTGACCCGGGTCCAGGGGATGTCCCGGTCAAAGGGCGGTGAGGCCAGCAACCGGTACAGCCGCCGGGGGGTCGATCCCCCGGCGAGCGCCATGGTGGCGACGCCGTGCCGTTCGACCGCCGCCGCCAGCAGGGCGGCGATGCGTCGCGCCGCGGCGTGCATGACCTCGCCGACATCACTGCCCACGATCACTGCCGGCCTGCCGCGAATCGGGCTGATCACCGCGCGCTCCCCGTGTCCTGCTGCGCCCGACGTCCGTGCCGGGGTTTCAGTGGGCGTGACCTTCCGGGCCGTGGACATGACCGTGCGCCTGCTCCTCATCGGAGGCATCGCGCACCTCGACCACGGTGACATCGAAGGTCAGGGTCTCGCCGGCCAGGGGATGGTTGGCATCGACGGTCACGTGTTCGGAATCCACGCCGGTGACGGTGACGATCTGGGTACCGCCCTGCTCGGACATGGTCTGGAACTGCATGCCCACGGTCACATTGTCCGCGTCCTCGAACATCTTGCGGGGCACGGCCTGGCGCAGTGAGTCGTCACGTTCGCCATAGGCCTCCTCCGGCGCGATCGTCACCTTCAGGCTGTCCCCGACGACCTTGCCCTCGAGCGCCGATTCCAGACCGGGGATGATGTTCTGGTGGCCCTGCAGATAGGCCATGGGCCCACGATCGGAGGAGCTGTCGATCACCTCGCCTTGGGCATTGGTCAGGGTGTAGTCGATGGATACGACCTTGTTTGCGGCAACTTGCATCTTGAATCCCGGGATTTCGTTCGTAGGCAGGGCAGTCTACGTGGATCGGTCAGGCAAACCAAGAAAGGGCCGTTGACGCCAGGATGCCTGCCTTCAGCAGATGCGCGGAAGCTGCTCCCCGGAGAGCCAGTCGACGTTGCGGCGGCCGCCGAAGCTCGTCTCCATCTGCACGAAACCGTGGCTGTCCTCCACCACCTCGCCAATGATGGCGGCATCCTGGCCGAGCGGGTGGATGTGCATGGCCGCGAGCAGGGCATCGGCCGAGGCCGCTGGGCAGATCGCGACCACCTTGCCCTCGTTGGCCACGTACAGCGGATCGAGGCCCAGCAGTTCGCAGGCCGCATCGACCTCCTCGCGCACCGGGATGTCCGCCTCGCGGATGGCCATCCCGACACCCGACTGGCGGGCGATCTCGTTCAGCGTGGAGGCCAGTCCCCCGCGGGTGGGATCGCGCAGGCAGTGGATGTCGGGTGCGGCCCGGATCATCGCGGCGATCAGCTCGTGCAGCGCCGCGGAATCGGAGATGATGTTGGTGCTGAAGCTCAGGTTTTCGCGCAGCGACATGATCGCCACGCCGTGGTCCCCCAGATGCCCGCTGACCAGGATCCGGTCTCCCGGCCGGGCACGGTGCCCGGAGATCTCGATGCCATCCGGCACCACGCCGACCCCCGTGGTGTTGATGAACACCCCGTCCCCCTTGCCCCGCTCCACCACCTTGGTGTCGCCGGTCACGATCGGCACCCCGGCCGCCCGTGCCGCCGCCGCCATCGAATCGACGATGCGCTTCAGGTCGGCGAGCGGGAAGCCCTCCTCCAGGATGAAACCGGCCGACAGCCAGAGCGGCCGGGCGCCGCTGGTCGCGACGTCGTTGATCGTACCGTGCACCGACAGGCTGCCGATGTCCCCGCCCGGGAAGAACAGTGGCGACACCACGTGGCTGTCCGTGGCCATCACGATGCGGCCCTCGGGCCGGCTGAGCAGGGCCTGGTCGTTGGCCTGGCGCAGCCAGGGGTTGTCGAAGGCCAGCTGAAAGAGTTCGTCGATCAGCTGCGCCATCGCGCGTCCGCCGCCGCCGTGGGACATCTCCACCTTGCCGCGTTTCAGATCCAGCGCCCGTATGTAGCCGCGCCTGACCACCTTGGGATCGGCGCTCACGAGGCCTCCGCGACGGGCTGCGCGCCCTTGAACTGACCATAGGTGTAGTAGGCCGCACAGGCGCCCTCGGCCGATACCATGCAGGAACCGAGGGGGTTGTCGGGGGTGCAGACCGTGCCGAAGACCTTGCAGTCCTGCGGCTGCTTCAGGCCGCGCAGGATGGTGCCGCACTCGCAGGCCTTGTGGTCGGGCACCGAGCGATAGGGCAGATCGAAGCGGACCTCGGCGTCGAAGTCCCGGAAGGCCTCGCGGATCCGCAGCGCGCTGTAGGGCACCTCGCCCAATCCGCGCCACTCGAAGCGCTCGCGCAGCTCGAAGACCTCGGCAACCATGGCCTGCGCCTTCAGATTGCCCTCGCGGGTCACCGCACGACTGAACTGGTTCTCGACCTCGGCCCGGCCCTCGTTCAGCTGGCGCACCAGCATCAATACCGACTGCAGCACGTCCAGCGGCTCGAAGCCGGCGATCACCACCGGCTTCTGGAACTCCTCGGCGAAGAACTCGTAGGGCCGGCTGCCGATGATGGTGGAGACATGCGACGGCCCGATGAAGCCATCCAGTGGCACCGTGCCCAGCTCGCGCACCTCGGGGGACTCGAGGATGTTCTGGATCGCGGAAGGCGTCAGCACGTGGTTCGCGAAGACGCTGAAGTTCTTCAGCCCTTCGGCGCGGGCCTGACGCAGGGCCACGGCCGTGGGCGGCGTGGTGGTCTCGAAGCCGATCGCGAAGAAGACGACCTCGCGTTCCGGATGCTCCCGGGCGATCCTCAGGGCATCGGCGCTGGAGTAGACCATGCGGATGTCCGCCCCCTCCGCCTTCGCCCGCAGCAGGCTCATGCGCTCGGAGGCCGGTACGCGCAGGGTGTCGCCGTAGCTGCACAGGATCACGCCATGGTCGCGGGCGAGCTCGATCGCGCTGTCGATACGGCCGATGGGCAGGACACAGACCGGGCACCCGGGGCCGTGGATGAAGCGGATCTCCGGTGGCAGCAGGTCGCGCAGCCCGTAACGGGAAATGGCGTGGGTGTGGCCGCCGCAGAACTCCATCAGGTGGTAGCGGCGTTCGGGCTGGACCTCGGCGGCGATGGACTGCGCCAGGTTGCGCGCGACCTTGCCGTCGCGGAATTCGTCGACGTACTTCATGCCGCCGCCTCGGGCGCCACGCCCATCTCGCGCAGCATCGCCAGGGTCTTCTGCGCCTCGGTCTCGTCCAGCCGATTGATCGCGAACCCGACATGCAGGATGACGTAGTCGCCGGTCTGCACCCCGTCCACCAGGCTCACGTCGACCTCCTTGCGCACGCCGCCAACGTCCACCAGGGCCTGATCGGCCGCCAACAGTTCAATCACCTTGACCGGTATCGCAAGACACATGGTTCACATCCTGAAGGTTCGATTCCTGGAAAGATTCCGCGCATTCCGCATCAGATTCAAGATTCGGGGCTGGCGGCGCGGGACATCCACGCAGCGCCCGGCTCCGTGTGCATGGCGATCCAGGCCTGGCCGAGGCTCAGGCCGCCGTCGTTCGCGGGGACCAAACGCGGAAGATGCACGCGATAACCGGCCGAGGCGAGGCGTCGTTGCAGCTCCATCATCAGCACCTGATTCAACACGCAGCCACCGCTGAAGACCAGATCGCGAATGCCGCTCGCCTCGGCGACCGGGCGGATCCAGTCGGCGAGCGCGGCGGCGAGGGTGGCGTGGAAGACGGCGGCATGCCCCGGAGTGCCGGAACCCGCTCCCGCCTTTTCCGACCTGGTGACCGGCATCGCGAGCGGATGCGGCGGCTTGCCGACGCCCTGCCCTGCAGTACGGTCCGCCACCCAGGCGAGCAGAGGCTGGAGATTCAGGGTGTGGCCCGGCTCGATGCGCCAGCCCTGCGGCAGGGGGTCGGCGGGGCCGTGCTGTTCGGCCAGGCCCTCCAGCAGCATCGCGGCCTGCCCCTCGAAGCGCTGCACCGGCTGTACGCCCAGGAGGCCGGCTGCGGCATCGAAGTGCCGGCCCAGACTGGTGGTCATGGGGCTGGCCAGGCCGCGTTCCAGCAGCGCCGCAAGTTGTGCCGCCAGCGGCTGATCGGGGAAACGTTGCCCGATTTCAGCCCCGCGACCGAGGGCATGCAGCGCGGCCGCGGCCATCCGCCAAGGCTCGCGCGCGGCGCGGTCGCCACCGGGCAGCGCCAGCGGTGCGAGATGGCCGAGGCGTTCGTAATCCGCGCCCGCCAGCCGCAGCAGTTCGCCGCCCCAGGGCGCCCCGTCGCTGCCCAGCCCCACCCCGTCCATCGCGATCCCCAGCACCGGGCCCTCCAGGCCGTACTCGGCCTGCACCGCGGCCAGGTGGGCGTGGTGATGCTGCACCCGGATCAGCGGCACATCGAAACGCACTGCCAGCTCGGCGGCCAGCCGGCTGCTGTAGAAATCCGGGTGCTGATCGCAGGCCACGCGCTCGGGGCGGATCTCCAGGATGGTTAACAGGTGCTCGGCGGTTTCATCCAGTGCGCGGCAGGTGGCGGCGTTGTCCAAATCCCCCACATGCTGCGAAAGGTAGGCCTGATCGCCACGAGTCACGCACAACGTGTTCTTCAACCAGGCCCCCAACGCCAGCACCGACGGCCCGCTGCGCGGCAGCCGGATTGCGTTCGGCGTGTACCCGCGCGCCCGGCGCAGAAAGGCCGCGCCCCCCGCACCGACCCGGATGACCGGGTCATCGCAGCGGACCAGGATGTCCCGGTCGTGCACGACGATGGCATCGGCAATATCCCGGAGCCGGGTCACGGCCTCGTCGTTGCCGGTCACCAGCGGCTCGCCGCCGGGGTTCGCGGAGGTGCATACCAGCAGCCAGGGGTCCACCCCCGGAGTCTCGAGCCAGCCGGCGCCATCGGGCCGCCCTGCGGCCTCGTGGAAGAGCAGGTAATGCAGCGGCGTATAGGCGAGCATGCCGCCCAGCCACGCCAGCCCCGGAGCGACCCCGGGCAGTGCCTCATCGCAGCCTGGGCGCTTGCGCAGCAAGACGATGGGCCGATCCCGGGATGAGAGCAGCTGCCGTTCGGCATCTCCGATCACGGTAACCGGCTCCAGCCCGAAGAGGCTCGCCGCCATCACCGCCAGCGGCTTCTCCTCGCGGTGCTTGCGCGCACGCAGCCGAGCCACCGCACCCGGGTTCCGTGCGTCACAGAACAGATGGAAGCCGCCCAGGCCCTTGACCGCGACGATCTGGCCCGAGCGCAGGCGCCGCACCGCCTCGGCGATCACATCGTCCGCCTCCAGCGCGCTGCCGTCCGGCGACAGCAGCGTCAGGCGCGGACCGCAATCCGGGCAGGCATTGGGCTGGGCATGGAAGCGCCGATGGGCGGGGTCGTCGTACTCCTGCTGACAGGGCGGACATTGGGTGAAGGCCGCCATGCTGGTGTTGGGACGGTCGTACGGCAGGGCCCGGGTCAGGGTGTAACGGGGCCCGCAATGGGTGCAGTTGATAAAGGGATAGCGGTAGCGGCGGTCGGCGGGATCGAAGAGCTCGGCGAGGCACTCCGCGCAGACAGCGGCATCCGGGGTGATACCCGTGCTCACGGCGCCGCCGCGACTCGGTGCAATCGCGAACGCGTCCTGCGCCTCGTCCGGCTCCGGAGTCAGCGAACGCGTCTCCACCGCATCCACCCGAGCCAGCGGCGGCGCTTCGCTGACCAGCCGGCGCAGGAATTCGGCGACCGATGCGGTACCGCCCTGCACCTCCAGGTCGACGCCGGCAGAGTCATTCAGCACCCAGCCACCCAGGCCCAGATCCACCGCAAGGCCGTAGACGAAGGGCCGAAAACCGACACCCTGGACCTGCCCACGCACGCGCACCCGGCGCCGCACCACGGCCTCGGGGTGTGCCGGGAGAAGGCCTGCGGCCGCGTCGCCGTGGCGGGCATCCCGCACATGTACGGCAACCATCCCCGTATCGACGCCTGAGGGCCGACCGGGCTCAGCGCCCGAGCCGGGCCTCCTGCAACTGAGCCTCCAGCTCCGCGACCCGCTGCCGGAGGCTCGCCACCTCATCGTCGGCGGCGGCCGAACCGCCCTCGCCCAGCGCCGAATCCAGCCAGGCCAGCCAGGCATCCATCCCTTCCCCGGTCCGGGCCGAAACCTGCAGGACCTCGAGCCCTGGATTCACCCGCCGCGCATACTCGATGCAGCGCTCGACGTCGAAATCGACATAGGGCAGCAGGTCGATCTTGTTCAGGATCATCAGGTCGGAGGCGTTGAACATGTCCGGGTATTTCAACGGCTTGTCCTCGCCCTCGGTGACCGAAAGGATCACCACCTTGTGCGCCTCACCGAGATCGAAGGCGGACGGACAGACGAGATTGCCGACATTCTCGATCAGCAGCAGCCCGCGCCCTGCGAGCTTCAGGTGCTCGACCGCATGCCCGATCATGTGCGCGTCGAGGTGGCAGCCCTTGCCGGTATTCACCTGCACCGCCGGCGCGCCGGTGGCGCGAATGCGCTCGGCGTCGTTGCTGGTCTGCTGGTCGCCCTCGATCACACTCACCGGATGGCGCCCCTGCAAGCGGTCAATGGTCGCGGTCAGCAGGCTGGTCTTGCCGGAACCGGGGCTGGAGACCAGGTTCAGGGCCAGAATGCCGTGGCGGCGAAAGTGTTCGCGGTTGTGGTTCGCGTATTCATTGTTCTTGCCGAGGATGTCCTGCTCGATCCGGACCATCCGCTCCTGGGTCATGCCCGGCGCATGTGCATGCGCCGGGCCCTGGCCGTAGTGGAAGTCGTCCCCCGACTGCGCGGACGCCTGCGCCGCGCCGTGTCCATGATCATGGCCGGCGCCATGACCGTGATGGCCATCATGGTCGTGGGAATGCACATGCACCGTGCCATCGGCATGCTGGTGTTCATGCTGGTGCGGATGCGCATGTTGATGCTCGTGCCCCGCACCATGGCCGTGTTCCCGCGCATGGTCGTGCGCATGGTGGTGCTCGGTGCCGTCGGCATGACGATGCGGATGGGCGTGCTCGTGCAGGTGATCGTGTCCCGTACCGTGCCCGTGTACGCCACCATGATCGTGGTCGTGGATGTGTACCGTCCCATCGGCGTGACGATGCATGTGCTGGTGCGCATGCCGATGCTCATGGCCCGCACCATGTTCGTGAGCATCAACATGGTCGTGGGTGTGGCTGTGCACCGTGCCGTCGGCATGGCGATGCTCGTGTTCATGGGCGCCCATGGCGCGCCCTTCCACCCGCGCCTCACCTTCTCCACAACCGCATACCGTGCACATCGTTGACCTCCTGAAATCCGCTGGCTCAAGCAATCATGGTAATCGCAGGGACCATACCCTGCCGTTCATGCGGTGAATCGTGTGGCTTTGCCCGACGATCCGCGGCGACGGCGGCCGCTGCGGGTCGATTCCTGCCCGGCCAACCGTGCTGCTGGTCCACCATAATCCCAATGCCGCGCCGGGGCATTGCGCTGGCTCATCTTCCCGATGGTTCGCTGGACGATGCCGGGGAATCGGTACCCTCAGGACCCGGTTGTCTCACTGCCGGACGGCTGCGGGTCGGCCGTATCGACCTCCAGGTCCAGCACCCGCATGTCCATGCCGCCGGTGGCCCGTACGCGGTACCCGCCGCAACGGGGGCAGGCGTCATACAGGGCGGCGATCTCCACGCCGGTGCTGCAATCGAGGCACCAGCCCTGGCCGGGGGTCTCGATGATTTCAAGAACCGCGGATTCCGCGACACTGTTCTTCATCACCACGTCGAAGCCGAAGCGCAGGGCCTCGATCTCCACCCCGGCCAATTGCCCGACCTCGACCCGCACACGCAGGACCCGGTCGAAGCCCCGTTCAGCGGCCTGGTCCTCGATGATGCGCAGGATGCCCTCGGCCAGTGACATTTCATGCATGGACGATCTCCAACTGATATTGCACACAAGGGTCCAGGGCCATCACCTGAAGGGTCACGGCTTCGCGCAACTGCCGTTCGTCATGGCCACGCAGCTGCAGCAGGCCCTCCATGGCGGGACCTCGGGGATGGAAATTCCATTCAGTCGGCGCGACGATGCGGTAGTCGCGGATCCGTCCCTGATCCACCCGGATCCAGTGCAGCAGCACGCCGCGGGCCATCTCCAGCGCCACGACGGCCTCATCGCCCCGCCGATGCCAGGCGAGCGCAGGGGCCGCCGCCGCGCCCTCGGCCAGGGATTGCAGGCCGCGGCCCAGTTCCAGCACCCGTGCCACCAGCCGCAGCCAGGCATCCGCCGCCTCCTGCTCCGCCAGCAGTGCCGCGATCAGGGGCCGTTCGCGGTTGCGCGCCAACGGGCCCATCTCGAAGACCCGCCCGCGCCAGTCCGGGCGCCAGTGGAACTCGGGATCGTCGCGCAGCCGGGGCAACACCTCCTGCACCAGCGGTTCCAGATCGGCGCTGCGGAACAAGGGCGCCTGCGAGCGACCCAGTCCGGCAAGCCGCGGCAGCAGGCCCCGCAACAACACGGCGAGGGCCGTCGGCGCCTGCTGCAGCCAGCGGTCGAAGGCCTGCGGCTCGCCCTGATCCAGCCAGGCCAGGGCGGACGCTCCGAACAGCGCGCCAAAGGTCTCCCGGGCCCACGCGCGCGCCGCGTCCGGGTCGTGCAGGAATTCTTCGCGACCGGCCAGCAGCCCGCGCAGGGGCCCCGGCTGGGGGGCCTCGCCGGCAATCGCGGCCCAGTCCAGCCCGAGACGCCAGAGGTGCTCGCGGAGGTTCTCCAAACGGATGCGTTCAGCCCACCCGCAAGCCCGGCCGGCATCGACTGTCCCGGTCTCCACCAGCCCCAGGAGGGCCTCCACCGCCACGGTCTGGGCGTCGCCGCAGAGACTGTAGAGCCGCGGAATCACCGCCCGCGCATGCACCGGCGGCTGGCCCAGGAGCAGGCGCTGGGGCTGCGGCCGCCGCGAACGGACCTCTGCCGTGCGCACCGCCTCTCCGTTCCAGTCGAGACGGAGGTCGACGCGGCCCTCAGCGGGAATCGGCATCGTCATCCAGGAAGGCCGCGCGGAGAAAGCCGCGGCGGTCGAGGTCCTGGTCCGCGTTGCGGCGCAGTGCGGCGAGCGGGCCGCCGCGACGCCGCGGTTCCCTCGGCCCCAGGTCCGGGCCAGGCTGCAGCAGCAGTGACAGGGTCTCGAAGGCGACGGCCCGCGCCGCGTCCTGATCCGCGAACCGGAACATGGGCGAGAACAGGGAGCAGGTCTCGTAGGGCCCGATGCCCTCTTCCCGGGCGCCGACGAAGTCGACCGGACCACGGGGCAGGTCACGGGTGCCGCTGCGGCCTTCGGGAATCGGCTCCGCGTCGGGCAGGCGGAGCAGGTTCATCGACCAGGGGGTGATCAGAACCCCGACGTGGGCCCCGCCGCTGCGTCGGAAGCCCAGGGCCTCGACGGTCAGGACATGGTGCAGCAGCGGCATGCCCTGCATGCGCTCGGCCTGCACACGGCGGAATACCTCCTCCAGGCGCTGCCGGATGGCTTCGGCTTCCTGGTTCAAGAACGCGCTACCGCGGCGGCCCGATGGCGGAGGGGAGTTGCAGATCCGCAAAGAAGCCGTCCAGATCGGTTTCGCCACGCAAGGCGGCCTCCAGCCCGGACACGGCCTCGTCGATCTGCCGCGCCTGCTCCGGCGCAAGAACCTCCCTGGCATGGTCCATGATGGCCAGGACCCAGGTGCCCACCGGCTGCGGCCCGATCAGCATCATGTTCAGGCGGCGCTGCTCGCCCCGGCGCTCACACAGGGCAGTAAACTCATCCGACTCCACCACCTGCATGGGAATACCCAGACACATCGTTGCTCACCCCTGTTCACGTCCGCCAGCAGCCTGCAGGCGGATGCGCTACAAGTATTCTGACAGGCCTCTGCCGCGAGGCCACCTTCCCACACTGGAACGGGGCCGAATGTGATCTAGATCACCGCCACGGGGCACACCCTCACGCATCCTTGCCCCATACATCAGCATCAGCTGATTTAATCATAATAATCACGCATTTGTCATACGCAAATGTCCCAAAACCGCCGGCAGGCAAAGACACAAGGGCACCGATGATCACCAGCGCAATCCCAGCCGAAGCCACGGCGGTCTCGCCCAAGGTCACCAAGAGCGATTCCGTGCTCGTTCTCGGGCTCGGCAACATCCTCCTCACCGACGAAGGCGTCGGCGTCCACATCGTCAGTCGCCTGGCGCAAGAACAGGCCTCGGCGCCCGGCATCGAATTCATGGACGGGGGCACCCTCAGCTTCATGCTGGCCAATGCCATCGTGTCCACCGATGCCCTGATCGTGGTCGATACCGCCGCCCTCGACGCGGCGCCAGGCACCATCCGGGTCTTCGAAGACGCGGCCATGGATCAGTTCATCAGCACCGGAGAGAAGAGCAGCGTGCACGAGGTCAGCCTTTCCGACCTGCTCGCGGTGGCCGCACTGGAGGGTCTCCTCCCCGTTCGGCGCGCGCTGGTCGGCATCCAGCCGCAGAACTTCGACTGGGGTGAACGGCCCACCGCGGCGGTCGAAGACGCGATCCCCAGGGCCTGCGAGATGGTGATGGAAATCACCCGCCGGTGGCAGTCATGAGCCTGAAGGACATTCCCGTCCATTTCGACTCGGGCCCCGGCCCGGCCGGTAGCGAACCGACCGGCATGGCGGAGGCCCTGCTGCGCGAGGTTGCCGATCATCTGCTGACCGTTGCCCAGGGTGGCGAGCGCCAGGTCGTCGAACTCGGCAATCTCCCGCTGAGTGAGGGCGATCTGCGGCTTCTGGAGGAAAGGCTGGGACGCGGCGAGGTCGAGGCGAAGATCAGCGCATCCGGGCTCACCGAGGTTTACGAGACCGCCTTCCACGGTGTGTGGTGGGTGAAGTATTTCGATAACGGCGACCGCCCGGCCGCGCAGCAACTGGAGATCGGTACGGTGCCGATGATCCTCGAGGCGCACCCGGAAGACATCCAGGCGAGCGCCGAGCGTTTTTCACAATTGTTCGAAGAACCCGTAAGGAATTCACATTGACCACTCGCAATCCCGCGACGACTTGCACAAGGGGGTCGGCATGAAAGAGCACGAATTGACACTAGGCGAGGAACTGCGCCGGCAGGGTATTTCCAGGCGCTCGTTCCTGAAGTTCTGTGCAGGGGTGGCCTCGACCATGGCCATCCCCGCCACCATGGTGCCGGCCATGGCCGCCTCCCTGGCGCAGGCGCGACGGCAGTCCGTGATCTGGATGTCCTACCAGGAATGTACCGCGTGCATCGAATCGCTGACGCGCTCATTCGCACCGACGGTCGAGAACCTGATCTTCAATTTCATCTCCCTCGACTATCAGCACGCATTGCAGGCCGCCGCGGGCCGTCAGGCCGAGGAAGCCCTGCACAACGCGATGGAGGAGAACCGGGGCAAATACCTGGTGATCGTCGATGGCTCGATTCCGCTGAAGGATGACGGCGTCTACTCCACGGTGGACGGACACACCAACCTGGAGTCGCTGCGCGAAGTCGCCGCGGGCGCGGCGGCCATCGTCAGCATCGGTACCTGCGCCTGTTACGGCGGGGTCGGTGCCGCTCGGCCAAACCCCACCGGCGCCGTCGGCGTGGATCAGATCATCACCGACAAGCCGATCGTCAACGTTCCTGGCTGCCCCCCGATTCCCGAAGTGATGACGGGTGTGCTCACCAGCTTCCTCACCTTCGGCCAGTTGCCCGAAGTGGACCATCTGAAAAGGCCCCTGGCCTTCTTCAGCGACACCATCCACGACCGTTGCTACCGCCGGCCCTTCTACGACCAGGGCAAGTTCGCGAAGAGCTTCGACGACGAGGGCGCGCGCAAGGGCTGGTGCCTGTACGAACTCGGCTGCAAGGGCCCGATCGCCCACAATGCCTGCGCCACCCTGAAGTTCAACCAGGGCGTCAGCTGGCCGGTACAGTCCGGCCATGGCTGCCTGGGCTGCTCCGAACCCGATTTCTGGGACAAGGACAGCTTCTACAAGCCGCTGTCCGCTGGCCAGTGGGGTTCCGCGGAAGGCATCGCGATCGCAGCGGCGGCCGGCGTCGCACTGGGTGCCGCCTCGGCGGTGATGTCGCGCAAGAACCAAGACAAAATCTCGGGAGGTAAGTAGTCATGACGCTCCTTGACTTTGCACGCGGCCCCGCGATGCAGATATCGATCATCATCTTTGTCCTGGGTATCGTCTGGCGGCTCGTCGGCGTCTGGGGCCTGCGCCACAAGAAGGATTTGTCCGAGGCCCGATCGAAGGGGGCCTGGGTCGGCGGCTTGAAGGGCCTGGTCGCGCATGCCTGGCCGTACAAGCCGTTCGCGCCCAAGGTCAGTTACCAGTACATCATCGGCTACGTCATCCACGTCGGCCTGTTCATCGTCCTCTTCTTCGGCACTCCGCACATGCTCTTCTTTGCGGACATCGTCGGCTTCACCTGGTGGACCCTCCCCGGGGGCGTCATCACCTTCGTCGCGGTAATCACCACGGTGGCACTCTTCATCGCCTTAGGGCGGCGGCTCACCAACCCGGTCCAGCGGCTGATCTCCAACTTCGACGACTACGCGACCTGGTTCGTCACCACCCTGCCGTTCGTGACCGGGCTGGCGACCAACGCCAACCTCTGGCCGGACTATGAAACCGGCCTGGCGATTCATCTTCTGAGCGTCTGGCTACTGCTGATCTACTTCCCATTCGGCAAGCTGATGCATTCATTCTGGTTCGTGGTTTCCCGGTACACCACCGGATCCCGGTTCGCACGCAGGGGAGGCATGGCATGAGCAACACAACGACTGAAATGGCCCTGGACCTCGAGGCCAAGCGTCTCTCGGTGGTGGACCCCGGCACGCGCGTCGATGCACAGGGCGACATGAGCGATGAGGAGCGGGTCGAAAAGGCGATGACCAACTTCGCCAAGGATTTCGGCCACGTCGCCGCCACCTACATGGAGGCCTGCATCCACTGCGGCGCGTGCGCGCATGCCTGCCCGTTCTACGAGGCCAGCGGCAACCCGCGGCACACGCCGATCTGGAAGATCGAACCCTTCAAGCAGGCGTACAAGCGCGAGGCCGGTCCCCTGGCCTTCTTCTACAAGGCCTTCAACCTGAAGAAGAACGTCACGGTCGACGAACTCAAGGAATGGCAGGAGTTGCTCTACGACACCTGCACCATGTGCGGGCGCTGCACCCTGATCTGCCCGATGAGCATCGACATCGCCAGCCTGGTCGGCATGGCCCGTCACGGCATGTTCCACGCCGGCCTGGTCCCGCACGAGCTGTACACGGTGACCGAGAAGGCGAAGAGGGAAGGCAGTCCGCTGGGCGCGACGCCGCAGGTCTTCGAGGATCGGATCGAATGGATGGGCGATGAACATGAGGTCGACATGCATGTCGACGAGGACGAGGCCGAGGTTCTGGTGCTGATGTCCTCCATCGAGATCCAGAAATACCCGGAGTCGATGGCCGCGACCGCGAAGATCCTGAATCACATGGGCAAGTCCTGGACCTTCCACACGGAGGGCTACGAGGCGACCAACTTCGGCCTGCTCTCGGGCAATCTCGAATGGCAGCGCGATATGTCGATGAAGGTCATCAGTACGGCCGAGAAGATCGGCGCCAAGCTGGTGATCCTGCCGGAGTGCGGGCATGCCTACCAGGCCCTGCGCTGGCAGGGGGCGAACATGTACGGCAAACCCCTGCCCTTCAAGGTCCAGCATATCTCGGAGTTCCTGGGCGATGCGGTGGACGCCGGGGCGCTCAAGCTCAAGACCGTGAACACGACGGTCGCCTTCCATGACCCCTGCCAGGTCTCCCGTCGCGGCGGCGCGACCAGCGCACCGCGCAAGGTACTTGAGGCCCTCGGTGCCAAGCTCATCGAGTCCAAGAGCGGCGGCGACTTGAATACCTGTTGCGGCGGCGGCGGCGGTGTGATCACGATTCACCGCGCCGATACCCTGCGCTACAAGGTGATGGGCGCCAAGTTCCGGCAACTTGGTGAAACCGGCGCCGAGATGATGGTGACCAGCTGCTCCAACTGCCGTCAGAACTTCGACGACAGCGGGGAGAAGCTGAACTGGGACAAACAAATGAACAGCCTCCTCGAGCTGGTGGCTGACAACCTGGTAGAGGAAGCTGAAAAATGAGCGCAGATAGAATCGTTGTTGACCCGATCACCCGCATTGAAGGTCACCTGCGCATCGAGGCGGAAACCGACGACGACGGGCGCATCAAGAGCGCCTACAGTTCGGGCACCATGGTGCGCGGCCTTGAGATCGTGATGAAGGGACGGGACCCCCGTGATGCCTGGGCCTTTGCCCAGCGCATCTGCGGGGTCTGCACGCTGGTGCACGGCATGGCCTCGATCCGTTCCGTCGAAGACGCGCTGAATTACCCGATCCCGCCGAACGCCCAGTTGATCCGCAACCTGATGAGCGGGGCGCAGTACGTCCACGATCATGTGATGCATTTCTATCATCTGCATGCACTGGACTGGGTGGATGTGGTGTCCGCACTGAACGCGGACCCGAAGGCGACCTCGGAACTCGCACAGTCGATCTCCAAATACCGCAACTCCTCCCCCGGCTATTTCGCCGATGCCCAGACGAAGGTGAAGAACCTGGTGGAATCCGGGCAGTTGGGGATCTTCGCCAATGCCTACTGGGGACATCCCGAGTACAAGCTCCCGCCCGAGGCCAACCTGATGGCGGTCGCCCACTACCTGGATGCCCTGTCCTGGCAGCGCGACGTGTCCAAGCTGCAAGCAGTCTTCGGTGGCAAGAACCCGCACCCGAACTTCGTGGTCGGCGGCGCGCCGACTGCCTTCAGCGGGGGGCCTGGCGGCAACGGCCAGACCACGATGAACGACCTGGGCCTGAGCATCGTGCGCGACGCCATCATCCAGATGCAGGAATTCGTGGATCAGGTCTACGTTCCGGATACGCTGGCCATCGCCGGCTTCTACAAGGACTGGTTCGAGCGCGGCGAAGGCATCGGCAACTTCCTGACCTGCGGCGACTTCCCGGCGGAGGGCCATGGGGATCTGTCCAGCTACCTCATTCCCTCGGGCGTGATCCTGGATCGCGACCTGTCGACGATCCACCCGTTGGATCTCAATGACCCTGAACAGGTGCAGGAATTCATCTCCCGCTCCTGGTATGAGTACGAGGGCGGCAAGGACGTTGGCCTGCACCCCTACGACGGCGAAACCACGTTGAACTACACGGGTCCGCAGACCCCGTACAAGTTCCTCGATGTCGAGAAGGACTATTCCTGGCTGAAGTCGCCGCGCTGGCGTGGCCGGCCGATGGAGGTGGGTCCTCTGGCCCGCGTCCTGATGCTCTACGCCAGTGGTCACGAACCCACGAAGGAACTGGCCTCGATGGCGCTCAGCCAGCTGGATCTGCCATTGACGGCGATGTTCTCCACCATGGGTCGGACCGCCGCACGCACGCTGGAGACCAAGATCATCGCGGACAACATGATGACCTGGTACGACAACCTGGTGGCGAACCTTGCCGCCGGAAATCTGAGCACCTTCAACGAGGACCTGTGGCACCCGAAGACCTGGCCGAAGCAGACCAAGGGTGTTGGCTACATGGAGGCGCCTCGCGGGGCCCTCGCCCACTACACGGTCATCGAAGATGGCAAGCTGACCAACTACCAGGCCGTGGTGCCCAGCACCTGGAACGCCGGGCCGCGCGACCCCGAGGGCCAACCCGGTCCCTACGAGGCGGCACTGATGGACAATCACCAGATGCACGACGTCGATCAGCCGCTGGAGATCCTCCGCACCATCCACAGCTTCGATCCCTGCCTCGCCTGCGCGGTGCACATGGTCGGACCGGATGGCAAGAAGGGCGTCACCGTCAAGATCACCTGATCGGCTTCCCGGAGGCACCATGGCGTGCCTCCGGCATTCTGGCCTGCACGGCCAGCCCGGGGCCGGGGGATTGCACCTCCGGCCCCTTTCCTTGTCTTCCGCGTGCGCATCCGTACCGCACATCATCCCCGGGACGTTCCCGTCGCCCCCCGCGGCTTGACCCCGATGCCTGCGGTGAGCACCCTAGTGTCCTGTCACCGAGGACGGGGCTAGGACATGCACCTGAAGGTCATCATCGACGACGAGCTCTACACGCTGAACGTTCCCGACGAAATCGTCCACGACTCCGGTGACTTCTTCGACCAGATGGACCGTGACATGGACGCCGGTCGTCAGATGGGCCGCGAATGGGTCGCACGGCTCGACGTCGAGGACCGGATCCGGATTATCGGCGACAAGCTGCTGAGCGCGCTGGAGCGGGAGAACCACGATGTCGGGCGCATGATGGCGGCCTACATCCTGAACCGCGCCCCCGCGCTGGACACCCTGCTGCTGGATACCACCGGCGAGATCCGCAATACCGAGATCCGCTACCGGAGCCTGTAACTCAGGGACGGTCGGTGACGGCCACCAGCTGACGATCCCGCCACAGGCAGTAGAACACCCAGAGAAACACCGGAACATTCATCAACAGGCCATAGAGCAGCGGCACCAGCCCCAGCGCAGGCAATTGCAGGATGACGAACGCGACCAGCATCGCGATTCCGGCATTCTGCACCCCGACCTCCACGGTGATCGCCCGCACGCTGTCGCGCGGCAGCCGAAGGCGCCGTGAAACCCGATAACCGAGGGTCATCGCCAGCATGCAGAGCATCAAGACGGCCAGCGTCTCGACGCTGACCAATGCCGGGAGCCGGTGCTGGTAGGCCAGGAACAAGGCCACCACGATGCCGACCATCGCCACGCCGGTCAGCAGCTTCACCCGCGGCAGCCAACCCTGCACCGTCGCCTCGGCCAGCAGCCCGCGCAACAGCATGCCGCCAAGCGCCGGAACCAGTGTGACCAGGAGCAGTTGTCCCACGGTGTGCCAGTAGGGGAGCGAAAAGCCCTGCGCGGCGAGCCCGAGCAGCTCGAAGTTCCAGCCCATCACCAGCGGCAGGGTGAACGGTGCCACCATCGCAGCGATCGCCGTCAGGCTGACCGACAGGGCCAGGTCGCCCTGGACCAGGTAGCTGAACATGTTCGATGTCGCGCCCCCCGGCACCAGCGAGACGAGCAGCAACCCGGCGGCCGCCATCGGCGGCAGGGGCAACAGCAGCACCAGTGCCCAGGCCAGGAGCGGCAAGGCCAGGATCTGCAGTGCCAGGCCCAGCAGGACCCGGCGTGGATGCCTCCAGACACGACGAAAATCCGCCCCGGTCAGACTCATGCCCATCGCCAGCATCACGCTGGCCAGGACCCAGGGCAGGACCACCTGCGCCAACCACTCAGCCGCCATCTCACTCCCCAAGACCATCGACCAAAAACGGGACCCAAACCCCGGACATCCGCCGGGCCCGGGACTGATGCTAGACTGCGACCGCCCGCATCCGACTCGGGGCCAACAGCGAAGCGTCGCGCGGAGGGTTCGCGATGCAACCCCGCATGGCGCGTCAGGATAGCAGCCGCCCGGTCGCGGCCCCAATCGATGCCGGCACCCGCACCATCTCCATCTCAGGCGCCATTAAACTGCTCGAGTCCCGAACAAGCGTCCAGAACCATGAGACTCAGAAAGGAAGGGCCGTGAGCCGCATCCGGGTTTGGTGGCAGACCCTCCGTCCACGCACGCTGCCGGCGGCGGTGGGTCCGGTACTTCTCGGGCAGGTCATGGTCGTGCCGGGAGCCTTCTCCTGGCTCACCGCCGTCCTTTGCATCGTTTGCGCCCTGGCCCTGCAGCTGGCGGTAAACCTCGCCAATGATCTCTTTGACGGGCTCTCCGGCGTGGATCAGGCCGATCGGCTGGGTCCGACCCGGGCGCTGCAGGCGGGGCTCCTGAGCGCCAGTGAACTTCGCGCCGGCCTGATACTCACCCTCGGGACCGCCGTGGCTGCAGGGCTGTGGCTGATCGCCTTCGGGCACTGGCTGCTCTGGATCCTCGGCGCCCTGGCCGTGCTCGCGGTCCTGGGCTACAGCGGCGGCCGCCGTCCCTATGCCAACCTCGCCCTGGGTGAGGTGGCCGTCTGGTTCTTCTTCGGCCCCGTGGCCGTTCTCGGCAGCCTGCTGGCCCATCGAAGCCCCATCGGTTACGAGGCGGTTCTGGCCTCCGCGCTGGTCGGCCTGCCGGTGGCAGCCATCCTGGTGGTCAACAACCTGCGCGACCGGCACACCGACCGCCGCGCCGGGAAACTCACCCTGGCGGTCCGGCTGGGGGACCGGCGGAGCCGGATCCTGTTTGCCGCCCTCCTCCTTGGGCCGCTACTGCCTTCCCTACCGGTGGGACTGCCGGCTTGGACCTGGATGGCCTGGACGGCCTTGACCCTGGCAGCACTTGTCCTGATCCTGCAACTGCGTTTCCGGGACGGTACCGCGCTGAATCCACTGCTCGGACGGACCGCACTGTTCTCACTGCTGTTCGCACTCTGGCTGGCGCTGCGCTTCCTGCCCGCCACGGGCTGACGCCAGCCAGGCAGCGACCGTGCCCGAGGCTCCGCTTCGACTCGACCCTGGACTGGCGTCCTTCCCTGACCGACCATAGGCCACCAGGCCTGGAGAGAAACTCCCCACATGACAGAAGAAACCGAGGGCAACCGCCACGCCCCAGGGACCGAGGCAGCATCACCACCGGGCATGCGGCTGGTCTTCGGCGCCAGCGGGTACATCGGCACCAACCTGGTGCCCCGTCTCTTGGAGGCCGGCATACCCGTGCGGGCCGCCGCCCGGTCGCCGACGGTCCTCGAGGCCCGCGGCTGGCAGGGGGTTGAGGTGGTCACAGCCGACGCCCTCAAGCCGGAGACCATCGAGGCCGCGCTGCGCGACGTGGACACGGCCTACTATCTCGTGCACTCGATGGCGGCAGGCCGCGACTTCGGACGCATCGATCTCGAGGCTGCCCGCAACTTCGCCACTGCGGCGGCCGCCAGCGGTGTGCGTCGGATCGTCTACCTCGGCGGACTGGTGCCGGCCGGGGCCGACACCGAACACATCGTTTCACGCCAGCGCACGGGTGATGTGCTGCGCAGCGGGACGGTACCGGTCACCGAGATCCGGGCCGGCATCATCGTCGGCCCCGGCTCCGCCGCCTTCGAGGTCATGCGCGACCTGGTCTTTCACCTGCCCGTGATGATTACGCCGCGCTGGGTGCTCGCGAAATCACCGCCCATTGCGCTGGACAACCTGCTCGAGTACCTGGTGCGTGCGCCAGCGATCCCCGAGGCGGCGGACCGTATCCTGGACGCCGCCGGCCCCGAATACCTGAGCTACGCCAATATGATGCGGATCCTCGCCGAGGAGGCCGGGCGGCGCCCGCCCCGAATCATACCGGTCCCCCTGCTGACGCCACGCATGTCCTCCTACTGGCTGCGCCTGGTCACGGCCGTTCCCACCCCGGTTGCGCGGGCACTGATCGAGGGCATGCGGCAGGACTTTGATGCCGACGCCGAGGTGATCCGGCGCCTGATGCCCCAGGACCTGCTTGATTTCCGCGCCTCCGTCCACCGGGCCTTCGAGGCGGAGCAGCGCCACACGGTTGCCGCCCGCTGGACCGAGGGGGCCTTCGCCTTTCGCGATTACCGTCCGGACTACGCCTACTATGCGAAGCGTGCAGGCGGCAGCGCCCTGGCCCGGGCACGCCCGGAAGAGGTCTGGAAGGTGGTCCTGAGCATCGGAGGCGAGAACCGCTACTTCTATCTCAACGGCCTGTGGAAGATCCGGGAGATCCTGGACTGGATGGTGGGCGGCCCTGGCCTCAACTACGGACGTCGCGACAACAGCGAACTGCGCATCGGGGACATGGTCGATTCCTGGCGCGTGATCGCCATGGAACCGCAGCGCCGGCTGACGCTGTTCTTCGGCATGCGCGCGCCCGGTGCCGGCGTCCTGGAGTTCGAGCTCACGCCGGAGGGCGACCACACGCGCATCAGCGCCACCGCGTACTGGCACCCGGCAGGCGTTTGGGGACTGCTCTACTGGTACGCACTGGTCCCGGCGCACCTGTTCATCTTCGCGGGGATGACGCGCGCGATCGCCCGCAGGGCCGAAGCCCTGGATCAGGCCCGAAAACAGCCAGACGAGGAACTCGACGACGACACGAAGCCCGTGCCCTGAGGCCCCGGCCGACGCGCCTGGCAGGCGAAGGTCCGCCGAACGGCCGGGCTCCGCTCAGTACCGCCCGTGCTGGTGCGAGATGTAGTTCGACATCTCCACGAACTGGGCATTCATGCGATGCAGGATGTCGTGCCCAACCTGGACGATGTTCTTCATGACCCGGTACACCAGCCAGGGATCATTGTCGATCAGGGCCTCGAAGTCCGCGCGGTTGAAGGAACAGACAGTCGGACTGCCAATGGCGCGCATCGAGGCGCTGTGCGGCCGGCCACCGACGAAGCCCATTTCCCCGGCGAGGTCACCGGCCTGGAGGATGTGCAGGGTCACCTCCTCGCCCCCGCCGACATTGCGCGTCACGGCCATCTTGCCCGAGGTGATCACGTAAAGGGCGTCATCCGTCTCGCCCTCCTGGAAAAGCTTTTCGTTATCATCCAGCTTGCGACAGAAGGAGATGCCCGCCAGCGCATTGACCTGTTCATCGGAGAGACCCGAGGTCAGCCGGGAGCCGCGCAGATCCGTATAGTTGTCAGTGTCACCCATTTCGTCCCCTGGTGCGGTGATGGTGCGTCGGGGCACAGTATCCAACCGGGGTCGCCAGACTTCAATGCCCGGAACGGGCCGCGGTCCAGCCATGGTCCGTCTCCGGGTCACCCACAGCCCTTGGACCCTCCGTCCGGGGCGTGTCACACAACCGACTCTCCGGGAGAGCACCTGATGCCGTCCATCGAAACCCGAGCCGTTCTGCCCGCGGACCCCGACACGGTCTTTGCGATGCTCCGCAGGGTCGAAGACTTTCCCCAGTACACCAGCGCCGTGGAGACCGTGACCCACCTCGGCGATGAGCGCTACCGGTGGCAGGTGCGCGTTGCGGGTGTCCAGTACCAGTGGGTGGTGGAGATCGTGCAGAGCGAGGCGCCGGAGCGGTTGGCCTGGAAGTCCGTGACCGGGATCTCCAACACCGGGCGCTACCACCTCTCGCCCGTGAGAGAGGGAACCGATCTGCGGCTGGTCATCGACTACACCCTGAACAGCCGGATCCTGGACCGCACCGTTGGCAAGCTCGCCGGGCCGGTCGTGCGCCGCATCAGCGCCGAGGTGCTGAGTCGCGTGCGCGAACGCCTGGCGAAGTAGGCTGCCAATGGCTCCGTGCGCCACAGAGGTCGCAATGGGGTCGTGGCCTTCACCGTAACGCTTGCCCCGAAGGCACGCCGATACGCCCCGGTGCGGGGCAACAGCGCCGAATGACACCTTGCCTGCGTCCCTGTTTCGGCACCGCGGCGAAGCACCGGTGGCGGTCGCGCCAGCACGGCCCGTGTGTGATCGGAATTCATCCGGGCCGAAAGCGTCCAACGAGGTATGGCACCAGCAACGAAGCCAGGAACCGGCAGGACTCGGGCGGCCGCCGCGACGCGCGCCCAGGGGGTCCGGTCGGCCTGGCCGGCCGTCACTGGCCTGCTGCTGCTCCTGGTGTCCTCCCTCGCCGGCGCCCCGACGGCGGTGGCGGGCGACGACTATCCCGCCGGTTCCAGGATCGAGTGGAAGGATTTCGACCCGACCCTGTTCGCCCGTTCACGCGCCGAAAATCGACCCCTGTTCCTCTACTTCCACGGCCAGTGGTGTACCTGGTGCCGCGATTTCCAGGAGGAGAGCCTGGAGCACGACGACGTCGTGGATGTCATCCGCAGGGGCTACATTCCTGTGCTCATCGATCTCGACCGTCGGCGCGATCTGTTCACGCGTTACGGGGGCCGCGGGCTGCCCTTCGTGGTGATCGTCGATGCCCGCAACGCGGTAAGGGGTCGGTTCACGGGCCATGTCGGGCCTGAGGACCTGGCCCGTGTATTGGCGGAACGGCGCCGCCAGATCTCCGTCACCGGACGTGAACTCAGTCCCTCCGATGAACCCATCGCCAGCGCGGACGCCTTCCTGGAGATGCTGGACCAGGTCTACGATCCCCGCACCCGGCGGCTGAGCGGCAGCGCGATGTTCGGCACCCTGAGCAAGCGCCCGCAACCCTGGACCCTGGCCTTCCTGCTGCGCCAGGATGCCTGGAGCGGACGCATGCCGGAACTGCTCGACCAGGCCACGCAGGACCTCTGGGATCCCGAAGAGGGTGGGTTCTTCTTTTTCTACGATCCCGATCAACCCGACCGTGCGCGGGCACTGGAGACCTCCAAGCGCCTCGACCAGAACGCCGCCTTCCTTTGGCTCTTCGCCGATGCCTATCGAAGGTTCGGGAATGAGGCCTACCGGCAGGTGGTCGAGCGCAACCTGGACTACCTTCGGATCCACCTCTGGGATCCGGAGCAGCAGCGCTTCTACAGCAGCCAGTACTCGGACGGCTTCTATTACGCCCAGCCGATGGCGGCACGCCGGAACCTGTCCCCACCGCCGGTCGACCGGACCACCTACGCGGACGCCTCCGGGCAGGCCATCGCGGCACTGGTGCGTGCCGCCGAGGCATTGGATGATCCGACCCTCCTCGAATGGGCGGGAACCGCGCTGGAGGGTCTGGAACGCCATCTGCGCTCGGGAAACGAATACCTGCACGCCCTGCCGCCCGACGGCCCTCCGGAGCTCGCGGGCTATCTGCCCGCGCAGGTCTGGCCAGGCATTGCCTGGAATCTCCATGCTACAGCGGCGGACGCCCGGGACGGGGACATCGAACAGACATTGCTTGAGGCCGTGTCCTCCTACCTGGATCCCGATCTCGATGCCTACCGCGAGCGGCGGACCGACGCATTCGAGCCTTGGGTGGAGACGCGCACGCAGGCCGCCCTGACCTGGTGGCTGGCGCGGCTGCCGGCAGACGCGATCGAGCGCGCTGATGTGGATCCCAAACGGGTTCACGCACAGGTGATCATCCCCCCGGGCACCGACCCGGACGACGCAGCCCTGGGCTTCTGGGCCCTGGATCGGCAATGAAACCCGGGCCGGGACGCGCAGCCGGAGCACGGCCATGCCCTTCCCCGCACCACCTCTATGGAGAGTGGGAGTTCGCTCGCGCCTTCGAACGCCAAACCAGGCCCAAGGCGGCGGCGGGCCGCCACACGCCACCGTGCACGCCGGTACCGGGTTCAAGGATCCCCGGGTGGATCTCCCGAGCCCTTGGCCTCCGTTGGCGGGGAGTCTGCCAGGGAATCGATGAGCCGGATCTCCGGCACCTCGGGGCCAGGCTCCAGGGGAGTCACATCGGCGTAGGGATCAAACCCAGCCTCGTGGCTGCGGTGAAGCCCGAACGCGAGATAGGCGAGGTTCAGCCCCAGCAACAGCAGCAGGACCCAGCGGATCATCCCCGCGCCCCGGGGTTGGAACCCTCGCCCCGCGCACAAAGCCAGAGTCCGTCGAACACCAGATCCGGCTCCACCCGAGCCGGGCGCTCCAGCAACCCGGCCAACCACGGAGCGTCGCCGCCGGTGAGCCACCACTCGCCGCCACCGGCTGCGTCCCCGACCCGGTCCCGGGACCCAAGCCGCTCGACTGCGCCAGCGAGTCCATGCATCCACCCCTGGATCAGCGCCTCGGCGGTGTCATGGCCGGGATGGCAGGATTTCCCGGACGCTGGCGCCCGTCCCAGCGCGGGGCCAACCCGCGCCTGCAGCTCCGCGGGCAGCAACTCGGATACCGCGGATGGGCGCCATCTTGGGGGCTATATTCTCCCGGGCCTTCGCCGTGGC
>JAWLFM010000171.1:0-5924 GCA_041685565.1 Thioalkalivibrio sp. | reverse complement strand
AGCCTTGGAGTGCGGGAGCCTGTTCCGGTTTTGGAGGTCGCTGTGGCTGGGGTGAAAGCGGCGGCAAGGCGCCCCACTCCGGGGTGGCCTTTTCTACTGCCGGCAATCGCCTCGGTGGGAGGCAAACTCCACTACACTCTCGGAGTTTCCTGCTGGCCGCCGTTCGGTTCGTGCCTTCCCGGAGCTGCAATGCGGCCCTGGGATTGCGGTGACCGCCGGTTCGATGGGTCCGCGGTGCAGCAGGGGCAATAACGAGAACGAGGCCCCGAAGGAGGCGCACGATGTCCGACCAGAAGACCGGGCAACCGCCCAATCCAAAGATGATCGCGGCAGCCCGGATGACCGGGATGGGGGTATTGTTGATAGGGGTGGCGCTGGCCTTTCTGGGCATGGGCATGTTCATGTTCAACATGGGTCGCGACATGAGCACGATGACCAAGGCGGTGACACAGATGGGCCTGGACGTATCGACCATGGCTGAAGACATGACCTTCATGGCCGGGCGCATGGAGGTGATGGCGGAGAGCATGGTGGAGGGCCAGGCCGGTATGTCGGCGGACTTCAACCGCGTGCGCGTGGGAATGGAGTTGATGGCGACCGACGTGCGCAGCATGAGCGAGAACATGGACGATCTGGCGGGGAACATTCGCGGCATGGCGGGCAACATCGGAACGATGAACAGTTCGATGTCGCAGATGAACCATTCCATGGCCACGATGACCGGCACCATGGGGCGGATGTCGGTGGACATCAACAAGTTCACGCGACCCGAGAGCCTGATGCCGATGTCGCCCTTCCGGTAGAGCCCTCGTGAGCGTGTTCCGGGTCCTTGCTTGGGGGTCCCGGCGGGAAGGTGCGCTCCCTTGACGGCGAGATTACACTTTTCGCCACCCAGGTCGATACCTTATGATGTCCATATGTATAACCTGGGGTAAGCGTGGACAGTCGCGTGGCCAATTTCCAGCGTGGAGATGAATCGCCACCGGGTACGGAGGCGGTTGTCCCCGGGGGCGAGAGCGAGCATGCGCCGGCAACCCCGTCCGCCCGAACCACGGGCACGGCCCAGGCACGCCAGGGCGCCAAGTCGATGGATCCACCGCCGGACTCCCTCCTGGACAGCCTCCTGCTGGTTGCGCGTTCACACGGCGCCCAACTGACGGCCGATGCGGCGATGGCGGGACTTCCCGCCCCCGACGGCCGTCTGACCCCCTCGCTGTTCGACCGTGCGGCCCGCCGGGCCGGTCTCAGCAGCCGCATCGTCAAGCGGGATCCCCGGCAACTGCGGGATGACCTGCTGCCGGCGGTCCTGCTGCTCGATGGTGAGGAGGCCTGCGTGCTCGCAGGTTGGAACGAGGATCGCTCCGTCGCATCGATTGTCTACCCCGATCTCGGCGAGGCGCGGGCCGAAGTGCCATGGTCGAAGCTCAGGCGCATGTACTCGGGTTGGTCCATCTACGCCCGGCCGTCCTTCCGGATGGACGCGCGCAGCCCCGGGGTATCCAAGGAGTCGAGCGGACACTGGTTCTGGAGTGTCATCAACGAGCACCGGGGCCTGTACCGGGATGTACTCATTGCGGCGGCGATGGTGAACATGTTCGCCCTGGCAATGCCGCTGTTCGTGCGGAATGTCTTTGATCGCGTGGTTCCGAATCATGCGGTTGAGACCTTGTACATGTTCGCGGCAGGTGTGGTGATCGTCCTGATTGCCGACCTGCTGCTGCGCACCATGCGGGCCTATTTCGTGGACAAGGCCGCCGCCCGCGCCGACGTCAAGCTGTCTTCGGTGATCATGGAGCGGGTGCTCGGCATGCGCATGGAAGATCATCCGCCCTCCGTGGGCGGGTTCGCCGCCCGCCTGAGCAGCTTCGAGTCCGTGCGCAGCTTCATCTCCTCGGCCACGGTATTGGCCTTCGTGGACTTGCCGTTTGCGCTTTTCTTCATTGCGATCATCGCCCTGGTGGCCTGGCCGCTTGCCGTACCCGTACTCGTTGGCGCACTCGTCCTGTTGCTCTGGGTGCTTGTGGTTCAGCGAAGGCTACGGGGGCTGGTGGAGACGATCTACCGGGCCAAGGCACAGCGCAACTCGACCCTCGTGGAGAGCCTCACCGGCGCCGAAACCATCAAGACCCTGGGCGCCGAGGGCCGGATACAGGCCATCTGGGAGAGGATGACCGCCCATATCGCGAGGGACAACGCGCGCAATCGAATGCTTTCCGCGAGTGTGTCCAACGGGGCCAGCTGGGTTCAGCGCATGGTTGCAGTCGCGATCATCGTCATGGGCGTGTTCCTGATCATCAATGGATCGCTGAGTACAGGCGGTCTGATCATGGTGTACCTGATTTCGGCGCGGGCAATGGCCCCCATCGGCCAGACGGCGGGCCTGATGGTGCATTACCATCAGGCGGCCACCGCGCTGGAGTCGCTGAATCAAGTGATGGGGAAGGAGGTCGAGCGCCCCATGGGCTCCGCCTTCCTGAGTCGACCTCGCCTGCAGGGTGCCATCGAGTTTCGGGGCGTTTCCTTCGCTTACCCGGAACAGACCAGCCCCTTACTGAAGGATGTCTCCTTGCGAATCGAGGCCGGAGAGCATGTCGCCGTGCTCGGTCGCGTGGGTTCCGGGAAGACGACGCTCGCGAAATTGTTGTTGGCGCTGTACCGGCCAAGCAGCGGTGCGATCCTGGTGGACGGTGTTGACCTTCGGCAACTGGATCCCGCCGAGCTCCGGCGGGGCATCGGTCATGTGTCCCAGGATGTGACGCTGTTCTATGGCTCGCTGAGGGAGAACATCGTCCTGGGCAGCCCGCTTGCGGATGACGAGGCGATTCTCCAGGCGGTCCGAATCAGCGGCATGGAAGATCTGATCAACGCTCACCCACAAGGGATCGACATGCAGGTGGGTGAACGGGGTAGCCGCCTTTCCGGTGGCCAGCGACAGAGCGTCGGCATCGCCCGGGCGGTGATTCACGAGCCGGCGATCCTGCTGCTGGACGAGCCGACCAGCGCGATGGACCAATCCACGGAACGTACCATCAAGACGCGTCTGGCCGCCTTCCAGCAGGGCCGGACCACGATCCTGATCACCCACCGCACCTCCCTGCTCGAATTGGTGGACCGTATTATCGTGCTGGACCAGGGGCGCGTCGTGGCGGACGGGCCCAAGGATCAGGTGCTTGAGGCGCTGCGCGAAGGGCGGGTCAAGAAGGCGAAGGGATGAACGGGATGCCTGTGCAGGACGCTTTGGAACACGCTCCCGCAATAGGGTGGCTGCGGTCATGAGTTCGCCTGGCCGTAAAACCCAAGGTGCCGGGAATGATCTCGATGGCTGGGAATCCGATGCCGAATGGACCTTGATCCAGCAGCGGCCGGTGCGGGCAAGGCTGCTCCTTTACGCGCTGCTGCTGGTCTTTGCGATCCTTGCATTCTGGGCCTCGGTGGCCGAAATCGACGAGGTGGCCCGAGGCAACGGGCGTGTGATCCCCTCGGCACAGCTGCAGATCATCCAATCCTTCGACGGTGGCGTGGTATCCGAAATTCTCGTGCGCGAGGGTCAGATCATTGAGAAGGGCGAGGTTCTGCTTCGTGTCGATCCCACGCGTTTTCTTTCCGATCTGGGCGAGACGCAGGCCAGCGAATCCGCCCTTCGCGCCCGTGCCGCCCGGCTCTCGGCCCTGGTGACCGGGACGCCCTTCATGGTCACGCCTGAACTGATGGTCACACCCGGCGCGGTCCTGGATCAGGAAATGCGCTTGTACGAGACCAGTCAGGAGGAACTCGAGGCCCGCCTCGCCATAGCCCGGGCGCAGTGGGAACAGCGGCGGGAAGAGCTGAATGAGGCCCGGGCACGGCGAACCCAGGCGGTTCGTTCCCTCGAACTGTCCTCGAGGGAACTGGATGTGACCCAACCTCTGGTGGCAACGGGAGCCGTCTCCGAGGTCGAGGTCTTGCGCCTGCAGCGTGAGGTTGCGCGCGCGCGGGGCGACCGCGACCAGGCCTCGGCGCAGATCAGTCGCCTCCAATCGGCGATCGGCGAATCGGAGAGCCGCATCCTGGAGGTCGAACTGACGTTGAAGAATCAATGGCGCAACGAACTCGCGGATACCCTTGGGCGCCTTTCCGAGCTGGCCGAGGGAACGAATGCGCTGGAGGATCGGGTGCGTCTGGCCGAAGTTCGCTCCCCGATGCGGGGAGTGGTTCAGCGCCTCTTCGTGACTACTCGAGGGGGTGTGATCGCGCCTGGCAGGGAGGTCGCCGAGGTGGTCCCCCTGGATGATCAGTTGCTGATCGAGGCAAAGCTCTCCCCCCGGGATATCGGCTTCCTTCGTCCCGGACTCGAGGCCAGGGTCAAGTTCACGGCCTATGACTTCGCCATCTATGGCGGACTCAAGGCTACGGTGGAGCACATCAGCGCCGACTCCATCACCGACGAAGAGGGGAACACCTTTTACAAGGTTCGGGTACGGACCGACGAGCCCGGATTCGGAAAGAATCTGCCGATCATCACGGGCATGGTCACCGAGGTCGAGATCCTCACCGGCAAGAGGACCATCCTTCAGTATCTGCTCAAACCGATCCTGCGGGCGACGCAGGTCGCGTTTACGGAGCGCTAGGCATGCACGTGTTCAGGATGGCACTCGGCGAACACCCTTCTCCCCGCTGGCGCGAGGCCTTTCCTGAGGCTGCCTTGCAGTACCCCCCCTTCGCGGAAGGGCCTGCGGAGCCCGTCCAGGTCTGCTGGATCAGTTCGGGCTTGGATGGATGGCCGGCGCTCGTGAGCGGGCAGGCGGGTCGCAGCCGTGTCGTGGTCCATTCCCGGCGGCCCAGCGATGAAGAAGCGATCACGGCCTTTGAAGCTGGCGCGCACGGCTATTGTCACTGTCTGGCCAATGTGGCCCTGTTGCGGGCCGTGAACAGCACGGTCATCTCGGGAGGGCTGTGGGTCTCCCCCGGCGTCATGGGGCGGATGATCCGTACCCTGCGGCGCTCGCTTCCCTCCGACCCTGGTCGCCCTCCGATCGGTTTCGAGAGACTGAGCGCGCGGGAACGCGAGGTGGCACTTGCAGTTACCACGGGGGCGAGCAACAAGGATATTGCCCTGGAACTGGGAATGACCGAGCGCACGGTGAAGATGCACCTGGGCTCGATCTTCAGGAAGCTCGAGGTCCGAGACCGGGTCCACCTGGTTCTGCATCTCGCTCAACCCGGGTTTGCTCCGGATCCAGGCTCGTGAAATCGATGCTGCAGCAAGCACCGCCTGGTGCAGTTGTTACGTGTGGGGGTGTGTTTCGATTCACCCTGTACTTCGGTACAGGTTTCGGCGGCCGGTTCTCGAGCCTAAGCTCGACAAGGGTGGGCGTGTAATCGCGCACAGTTACCTGGCTTGCGCCAGACGGGGAGAAGAAGGTCATGGCAACGGAATCCGCGGTGGCGACCGTCACTTCAATGACTGGCGATGCCACGGTCCGCGATGCGGACGGAAACGTGCGCACCCTTCAGGTAGGGGATGCGATCCATGCCGGTGATGTGATCATGACCGATCCCGGTGCCAACGTGGAACTGGCACTTGACGACGGGACACCATTCACCATCACGGGCGCCGATGTCGTGGCGATCGACGCGGATGTCGCACGTGCCACCGAGCCTGCGCCGGAAGAATTCGTGGTGGCTGGTCTTACCGCCGAAGAAGTTATCGCCGCACTCGAGCGTGGCGAGAGCCTGGACGATCTGATCGAGGCTCCTGCGGCAGGCCTTGCCGCTGGCGACGATGGCGAAGGCAGCACCTTCGTTCTGCTGGATCGCATCGATGAACCGGTAGAGCCCCTGAATTACGATTTCGGCATCTTCGACGCTGACCCGCCGGAGATCGAAGCCCTAGGCGACGATACCGACACCGACACGGACACGGATACCGACACCGATACGGACAC
>JAWLFM010000170.1:0-5932 GCA_041685565.1 Thioalkalivibrio sp. | reverse complement strand
CTTATCGTGTTTCCTCTCATCTCTTCTCCTTTTCGCCTATTGTTGTTTTCTGCTGGGTATGGCGGATGGTGGTTGCTCGGTGCGGCCGTGACTGCACGGGCGCGATCAGCCCCAGCCAATGGTTGGGACGGATGGGCTGCCCGGGCATGGCCTGACTGGGCTCTTGCTCATGCTTGACCGGCAGCGTAGGCCGGCTCGGGATGGGGTGCCGGGATGCGCGCGGCTCGACGTTCGGCCAGTCGGCGCAGGCCATCGGTGTCCAACAATTCGATCTCGCGCCGCACGGCGGCGATCAATCCCTGCCGCATGAAGCGCTGAAACAGCCGGCTCATGGTTTCCGGAGTAAGCCCGAGATAGCTGCCCAGTTCGCATCGGTTCATCGGCAGGCGCAGGCGGGTCGGGGAAAGCCCCGCGGCGGCGAATCGCCGCCCCAGGTCGATCAGCGCACGGGCGAGGACCTGCGCGGCGTTGCCGGAGGTGAAGGCCATACGGGTTTCCTGCTCGGCGAGGATCTCGGCGCTGATGCGGCAGAGCAGCCAGTGCATCAGGGCCGGACTTGAGCCCGCGTGATGCTGAAGGACGTCATAGGGAATGCGGCACAGGGCCGATGTCTCGAGGGCGACGATGTTCAGACCGACGCGGCCCCGGGAAATGGCATGGAGCCCGACGATCTCACCGGGAAGGTAGAAGCGAGCGATCGCCTCGGATCCGTCGGTGTCCTCGATGATGCCCTTCAATGCCCCGACCTGAACCACGTACAGATTCTCGAAGGGGGCGCCACGCTGGTGCAGCATTCGCCCCTTTTCCAACAGGGGTGTCTGCTGGACAAGCCGTTCCAGCGTTTCGTTTCCGGCGCCCTTCAGGGCCAGGGGCAGGCATTGGCTTGCGAGCCGGCAGGCCCCGCATCCGACGGCCCGCGACGGGGAGGAATGGCCGGCAACGGCCAGACTGGCGCCCTGCACTGATGTTTCGGGACAGGCGGTGAAGTGATACCTCACGCCGTGCTCCCGGCCTGGAGATTGCGGCAGTCGGGCGCGACGTCGGTGCGGCAACCATACCTCCACAGCAGGGCGGCGCGTGCAGCGTCAGGATGGCTGTCGTATCGAGGACGGGAGCTTGGTGGACGAATTCTCATTACGCATGACCCGCAGGAATCTTCCGGGCATCGACGCAAGAAACGGGCCGAAGCCGCTCTTCCCTGGAATCAATGACCTGGGAAGGATGCGGCCTGGAATAATTGCCACATCGACAAAGGGGTTTGTCATTATGGCAAGGAGGGGAGGTGCAGGGGCATCACCCCTGCACGTGGCGCCACGATCAGAAGCGGTAGTTCAGGCTCGTGCCGATGAAATGAGCCGTGTAGTTCGGGGTTTCCTCATCGAGCGTGAGCACGGTGGGAATGGTGTCGGGAGCGACGTCATCCAGGGTGAAATCCTTGGAGCGAAAGCGCTCGTAGAGATAGTCGACCCGGACTGAGAGTCTGTCGTTGACCCGGTAGCGCCCGTATAGCTTGACCGTGTTCAATCGCGACTTGAGTTCGGGAAGCGGTTCCACCGGGGCTCCCGTGCGCATCGTGATCTGGCCCTTGCCCGAGGAATAGCCGTAATCGATTCCGGCATCGAAGCCCTCGCGGCCGACGTCCCGTGCCTCCAGGGTCAGGCCAAAGGAATCGATGGTGTCCTCCTGATCGCCCGTCCAGTCCGGGAAGCCGAACGCGGCACTGCTGGCCATGGTCGACTCGATGCGCTCGCGGCCGTAAAAGGCAGAAACGGTGAGGTTGTCGCGCGGCGCGGCGGAGATATCCACCGTGTAGGCGACGTCACGGGCATCGATCAGCCCCACGCGCGAGCGGTCGTAGTCATCCTTGGCATAGTCGCCGGAGAAACCCAGGCTGACGCGCTCGGAAACCATGTAGGCGATATCCGCGCGCACCTGGTCACGGTCCCGGCTCGCAAGATGGAACTTGCGCAGGAGCGGGTTTTCCTCCGGGAGGACGTCGGGCAGGGCGGTATAGTCGTCATCCAGCCTGCGTTCTTCGCGGGTGAGCCGAAGGGTCATGTCCACCCGATCCGTCGGTGTGCCCCGTATCTCGCCCCAGCCGGCCGCGGTCTCGGTCTGGTCAACCTCCTGAAAGGTCCGTTCCACCTGCTCGGCCCGTCCACCGGCGGATAATCGGACCTTGTCGGAGGCGCGGAAATCCGCGATCAGCCGGCCCCCGAGACGCTCATAGCTGTAGGGTCGGTTGATGCGTGCAGGGCCGATAAAGGTGTCGGTTCCCACCTGAACGAAGTCATCCCGCCCGGTCCGGTTGTCACGATCATCGTAAAAGCCCTCGCCGGTCACGGTGAGCCGGGAGCTTGCCGCGTAGACGGCGCGCAGATTGCCGGTGAGGGTATTCACGCGGCCATCGAGATCGGAGCGCGGTACCCCGGGGTTGACCAGGTTCGGGTTGATGGTGGGCGCGAGAAAGCTGTCGTCCTGTTCCATACGGCCAATCGCCAGACGCCCCGACGTGTTGAGTTTCGAGGTCGGTCGCCAGCCGCCCGAGAGCGTGACCTGGTGGAAGCGGTTGTCCGGTTCCTGCGCCATGCGTCCCTGCTCGCCACCCAGGGAAAACGGATTGTCCCAGGTGACGGTGTCGGCCTTGTTGTTGAACAGGGACACGTGGTATCGGGCTGCCGCGTGCCAGTTCTGCTCGCGGTATGCAATCCGGGCATCAATCTGATCGGTGACGCGATCGATCTCGACCGGCAGCAGGGATGCGGTGGTCAGGAAGCTCCCGCCCTGGATCTTGAAGCCGTCCTGCTCGGTGCGTTGGTAATCGATGCCGTAGTCCCAGGCCTGACCGCGCCAGAATTCGACGCCTACGCCAAGCCTGTCCCGGCGGGTGTCCAGATTGACATCGGCCAGGCTGTCGTTCAGGCGCCCCATCGCACCGGTCGCATTCGCGCGCTCCCAGTCGGCGGGCAGGGTGAGCTGGGTGGAACCGACTCCGCGGAATGGGGTTCGGGCGTTTTCTGCGACGAAGCCGGGGATCTGGTCATAATTCAGGTAGGCCCGGTACCGCCCCCGCTCCCCGCCGCGCAGGCCCAGGGATCGTGAGTCGAGACCAAGGTCGGACGCGTCGAGGTCGAGATATTTCTCGTCCTCGCTCCTGTAACTGGCTCGGACGCCGCCGAGGAAGTACGGCCCGTCGTCATCGAGTCCCGTATAGCGACCGAAATAGGCCGATTCATCGGAGACGTACCCGACGCCGACGGTCGCATCGCCCTCGGTTCCGCTGACGTCGGGGCACTGTGAGCATTCCCAGCGTTCGGTATCGCCCTGGGGCCAGTAGGACAATGGTGCCGCACCGGCCGCGGAATCCGCTCCGTTATCCTGATCCTGTTGCGCATGGACGGAAAGGCTTGCCGTCAGCGCGAGCGCAATGGCGAGCGACAATCGTTTGGGCATGAAATGTGCGGTGTGTCTGTTCATGACTGTGCTCTCCCTGTGCCCTTAGCGGCTGAGGTTGGCTCCCGAGGGATGGTTCGATCCGTGTACCTGCGAGTGACAGTTCAGGCAGCTTTGCCCCAGGAGGAAGGCGGATGGGCTGCCCCCGGGGAGCCGCTCGCCCGTCTGGGCGATGCTCGGATGCCCGGCGCGCGAGTGGCAGTTCTGGCACAGCAGCGGCGCGCGCCGGCTCAGCATCCCGGGATGAATGGATCCATGGGCCTCATGGCAGTTGGCGCAGCTCTCAACCGAAGGGGCGTGTTCCCAGAGGAAGGGGCCCCGTTTCTCCGCGTGGCAGTCATAGCAGGTCTCGTTCAGGGTCGGCTTGATCAGCATCGCCTCGGTCAGGGAGCCATGCGGTTGATGGCAGTCGGTGCAGGCCACCAGGCCCTGACGCACGGGGTGGGCGAAGGGCCGCAGGCTCTGGGCGCGAACCCGAGTGTGACACTGGTAGCAGACCTCCGCCTGCTCGGCCTTGACGACCACGGGATCCTTTTCCACGTGCACCTGGTGGCAGTCCATGCAGGTGACATCCTGGCGTTGATGGGTGCTGCCGGCCCAGTGCGCATCGCTCCCACCCTGCGTCTTGTGGCAGCTGAGGCAGATCTGGGTGGCCTCTTGCGCGGACAGGGGGGCATTCGGACCGAACGCCGGCATCGGCGGCTGTTCCTGACCGGGACGCAGGCGGCGGGTGTGGTCGCCCCCAGGGCCGTGACAGGCCTCGCACTGCATGTTGGCAAAGGGTGAACGCGGATCCTTGAACGAACCATGGGGCGTCTTGAAGACCGCCATCACGTTCTCATCATAGTCGTGGCACTGCAGACAGGTGTCCGCTCCCCCCCGTGAGTACGAGGGCAGTTCGTCTCCTTCGTACTGCTGGGCCGTCGCCGGCCCCAGGAGCAGGGCGGTGGCCAGAAAGACGGCCGCCGTTATTGCGGAGCGGATGATGTTTCTCGATTCACGCATGGACTTACCTTCGATTCCGTGATGACATCGGATGGACCCCACGGCCGATTGCTGGATACGCGGGGTGTGATGATGCTCTGCCTGCGGCCAGGAAGCGATGACGAACGCTTCGAGCTGTCGGGCGTTAAAGGTGTTTCCCCTGGACCACAACGGTCGAAGTCGTCGGGTGGCGAGGCTTCTCCTTTCCTTCGGCCCATGGTGTCATCCTCACTGTCAGTCAGGGCAGCCCATGAACTACCTGCACATCCCGCACCCCGCCCGGGCCATGACAGCCGATACAGAGTTCCTGATTCAGGAGTTCTTCCTCGGGAACGTTGATCTGGCCCAGCCAACGGGCGATGTGCTGTTCCGCCGAGTTGCTGCTGTGACACGACCAGCACACCGCGCTCAGCGGAGAAGCGAATGTCGGCGGATCAAACTCGATGCGTGAGGGTGGCTTGTCAGTGGGCACGCTCGTCAAGTGGTACGTGTCTCCGTCGTGGCAGGCCTGGCAATCGCTGGCCGGGCGGGGGTAACGCAGGTCGCCAAAGCCGCGGTATTCGTCTTCACCCCGTATCTCGCTGGCATGGATTGCGTGGACCATGAACATCATGTCAGCGGAGGATGCATTGGCGGGATGCTCGGCAGTGATATCGCCGAAATTGGGGTTGTGGCACATGACACACAACTGGACGTTGTCGGTGAAATTCTGGCCGTGTCCAGAAAATGGCCCTTCGTAACGTTCGTGGCAGCTCGAGCAGTGCGCGTCGCTCACCACCTGGCGTCTTTGGGGTTCATCCGGGGTGGCATCCGGAGCGAAGAAGCGGGTCGCACTGACAATCCGGACTGCCTGGCCTCCAGCAATTCCATCCAGCCAGGCGCTGCCCTCGAGACCCACCGCGAACAAGAGGGGATCGGCGGGGGCACCATTCTGCGGAATACTTACCGCCGCGCGGTATGACCCCTCGCCCAGGTCAGTCAATGAAGCGAGGAGTAGATTGGTACTCGGACCCAGCAGCCGGCTGTAGTCCGAAGAACCCGCTTCGATCCAGTTCAGTCTTGTGGACAGCGCACGGAAGGGGCCCGGTAGTTCGTAGGCACTGCCCCCGCGCTCGGGGTTGGTGATCGAGAAGGTCACCAGCGCCTGGTCCTCCTGCAGTTCCAGGCCGAGTACGTTCAGCTGAAATTCCTTCGATGCCAGCTTGGCAGGAATCGCATGGCTCTCAAGCACGCTTCCGGCGATTCCCCCGGTCGAGTGACAGGCGGTGCAGGCGTCGTTGGCAACGGGCAGGTTTTCGCCGCGGATGTGGTTCTCGCCGGTTTCGAAGTTCACGTCGGCATGACAGGAGCCGCAGGCGGCAATGCTGGGGTGGGTCTGGATCTGCGAGGCCTGCGGTGTTCCGGGGTTGTCGGGGTTATGACAATTGAGGCAATTGCGCACGTCCTGTGGATGGGCGACATCCGAGAAATCGTTGCGGGAGTCGCCAAACCCCCA
>JAWLFM010000169.1:0-5982 GCA_041685565.1 Thioalkalivibrio sp. | reverse complement strand
CGCGCACGGCATCGCATCGACTGGGAGGAGCGCGACCTGTTGAAGACCGCGGGCCGTCAGCTGGCGGTGTACGTGGCCCTGGTGCAGACCGACGAGGCGCTGCTGGAGGCACGCCAGTTCGAGACCTTCCACCGTCTGGCCGCGTTCCTGGTCCACGATCTCAAGAACGTCTCGGCCCAGCTGTCCCTGATCAGTGCCAACGCCGAGCGCCACCGCGACAACCCCGAGTTCGTGGCGGATGCCTTCCGCACCGTTGGCAATGCCCGCGAGCGCCTGGAACGCACTCTGGCCCAGTTGCGCAAGGCGCAGCCGAGTGCCGACAGCCCGCGTCAGGCCATCGAGCTGGACGCCCTGCTGCACGAAGTCGCGCGCGACAGCCGCGAGGTCCAGCCGGTGCCCCGGGTGGCGATCGCGGCGCCCGCTGGTGTCCTCGGAAACCGCGACGCACTGCGGAATGTGCTGCTCCATCTGGTGCGGAATGCGCAGGAGGCCACACCGGATAACGGCGATATAACCATGACCCTGAAAACCCGGGATCAATGGGCCATCATCGAAATCGAGGATAACGGCGCGGGCATGGACGAGGATTTCGTGCGTCGGCGGCTGTTCCGCCCTTTCCAGACCACCAAGGGAAATGCCGGCATGGGCATCGGCCTGTACGAGGCCCGGGATCTGGTGGTCCGGATGGGTGGCCGGATCGATGTATCCAGCCGCGTTGGCGAGGGGACCGCCTTCACGCTGCGCCTTCCGCAGTACGGCACATGAAGTCTCTTCGTGCCGTTCACCATCATGTCCTCGCGGGGGCCGGTGCAAAGTAATGGAGTCGATGCTCAAGCTTCTCATTGTCGAGGATGACGCCGGCCTGCAAAGCCAGTTGCGCTGGTGCCTGGACGGCTACGAGATCCTCCAGGCGCAGGATCGCGCCAGCGCGATGGCTCACATGCGCCGGCACGAGCCCGAGCTGGTCACGCTGGACCTGGGCCTGCCCCCCGACCCCGCCAATGCGACCGAGGGCCTGGCACTCCTGGAGGAGATCCTCGCGTTCAATCCCGGCACCAAGGTGATCGTGGTCACGGGGAACGATGATCGCGAGAACGCGCTGAAGGCCGTCGCACTCGGGGCCTACGACTTTTACATCAAGCCCGTGGACGCCGAACTGCTGCGGTTGATCGTGGATCGCGCCGCACGCTTGTACGAACTCGAGGAAGAGAATCGTCGCCTGGCGCGGGGCAGCACCTCGTCGCTGTCCGGGATCATTACCTCGGACCCGGGCATGCTGCAGGTCTGCCGCATGGTGGAGCGTGTGGCGCCTTCCGACGCGACGGTCCTGCTGCTGGGCGACAGTGGCACCGGCAAGGAGGTCCTGGCGCGCGCCGTCCATGACCTGAGCAACCGCGCGAAAGAGCGGTTCGTCGCGATCAACTGCGCCGCGATCCCGGAGAACCTCCTGGAAAGCGAACTGTTCGGCTACGAGAAGGGCGCCTTCACCGGCGCGACCCGCCAGACCATCGGCAAGATCGAGCACGCCGACAAGGGCACGCTGTTCTTGGACGAGATCGGCGATTTGCCGCAGAGCCTGCAGGCCAAGCTCCTGCGTTTCCTGCAGGAGCGCACGGTCGAGCGCCTGGGGGGGCGCAACGAGATCCCGGTGGACGTGCGCATCATCGGCGCTACCAATCAGGACCTCCAGGCACTGATCAAGGAGGGCGACTTTCGCGAGGATCTTTTCTATCGCATCAGCGAGATCGCGATCGAGATCCCGCCAGTGCGTGAACGCCCGGGTGACGCAACCCTGCTGGCGCACGCGCTCCTGGAACGCTTTGCCCGCGAGCAGGGCAAGCCTCGCCGCGGCTTCACCGCCGACGCGCTGCGGGCGATCGAGAACCACAATTGGCCCGGCAACGTGCGCGAGATGGAGAACCTGATCCGGCGCGCCGTGATCATGGCGGACGGCAACCTGGTGACCGCGGAAGACCTCGGCCTGCAGGACCGGGATGAGGACGCGCCACCGGAACGTTTGCGCGAGGCCCGGGACCGGGCCGAATACCAGTCCGTAATCAAGGCGATGGGCCGCTGCAACGGCAACATCGCCCAGGCGGCCGACACGCTCGGCATTACCCGTCCAACGCTCTACGGCCTGCTCGACAAGTACGGGCTTAGATGAGGAGCACCATGGTGACTACCCGATACACAGAACAAGGCCCCGGGCTTGCCCGGCCCCGTCACAGCTGCATGCCGAATGAACGACTGAAGGCGCTGGTGCTGGCCGTGGTGCTGGCGACTGGTGTCGGCCTGGCAGGTTGCGACCAGATCGGGTCGGCCAGCGAACAGGATTACCTCGAACGTGCCCAGGCGCTGCAGGAGCAGGGTGACTACCGCGGTGCCCGCATCGAGTACCGCAATGCCCTGAAGCTGAATACCGAGGCCCCCGCTACACGGCGGAATCTCGGGATGGTGTACCTGCAGCTGGACAATCCCGCGGAGGCCCGTCGTCAGCTGGAGCGGGCGCAGTCGCTCGGGATTCCCGACGCGCAGGTGGCGCTGCCGCTGGCCGAGGCCTGGTTCGCGCTCGATCAATTTGGACGCATCCGCGCACAGCAGGTGCCGGAGGATCTGGCGGCCGAGGATCGGCCGCGGCTCCATGCGTTGCGGGCGATCGCATTCGCGGCGGTCGGTGATCGCGACGCGGCGGAAGGCGAACTGGCGGGGGTCGGCGCGGGCGAGCAGGAGTCGTTGCAGGCCCTTGCGCGTGCCCATCTGTCGATGGCCGACGGCGATGCCGAAAGCGCGATCGCGTCCCTGGAACAGGCGCTCGATCTGGAGCCCGGGCTGGGACAGGCCTGGAGCCTGCTCGGCCAGTTTCGCCGCATCACCGATGATCTGGAAGGTGCGGAAGAGGCCTTCAGCCAGGCCATCGAGGTACGCCCGGTCTCGGGTCGCGATCACATGGCGCGCGCGATGGTGCGCCTGAGCGCCGGTGACCACAAGGGTGCGCGGGAGGATGTGGACGGCCTCAAGCAGGGCGGCTCGTCCCATCCGGGCGTGCATTATCTGGACGGGATGCTCCTGATGCAGGAGGAGCGCCACAGCGAGGCGCGCGCCAGTTTCGAACAGGCGCTGGCGGGCAATCGTGCCTACAGTCCGGCGCTGCTGGGCCTCGGATTGGCGCACCGCAGTCTGGGCAACATGGAGCAAGCCGAACACAACCTCAATCGTCATGTTCAGGAGAGTCCGGGGTCGCTGCAGGGTATCCGTGCGCTGACCGCGATCTATCTGGAGCAGGATCGGGTGGAGGACGCGCTGCAGTTCGTGGACCGCGTGAGCCGCGACTATACCGGCGAACCGGCCGATCTGGCCGAACTGCGCGGGCGCCTGTTGCTGGTCGCCGGCAACTCCGATGCCGGGATCGAGGCCTTGCGTGACGCCGTGGCCTCGAGTCCGGAATCACAGGGTCTGCAGGAGCTCCTGGCGGTGGCCCTGCTCCGGGGCGGCGAGACCGAAGAAGGGCTGGACGCATTGCGCTCCGCCGGTGGCGGCGAGGCCACGGTCCAGCAGGCGGATACCACGATGGTGCTGTATCTCTTGCAGATGGGGCGCTATGACGAGGCACTGGAGCGCGCCGAGCGCCTGCAGGAGCTTCAACCGGATTCGGCGGGACCGTTGAGCCTGCAGGGGGCCGCCCTGACGGGGCTGGGTCGAATCGACGAGGCCCGGGAGGCTTTCCGCGAGGGCGTCGCGCTGGACCCGGATAACCTCTCCGTGGCGATGAACCTTTCCGGCCTGGAGCTTCAGGCCGGCAATCGGGGGGCGGCACGCGAGGTCCTGGAAGGCATTCAGGAACGCCACCCCGGACATGCCCGGTCGGCGGAGCGGCTGGCCAACATGAGCCTGCAGGATGGGGACCCGCAGGGCGCGGCCCGCTGGTTGCGGGTGGCGATCGATTCCCAGCCCGACATGCTGCCACCGCATCTCATGATGGCCCAGATCCAGCTCCAGGGGGGGCACCCGGAGCAGGCCCTGGGGACGCTCCAGGCAGCCCGCGAACATCACCCCGGCAATCCCGATCTGCTGTACGCGCTGGCGGATGTTCAGCAGACGCTCAATCGTCCCGAGGCCGCTGTCGCAAGTCTCGAGGAGGCCGTCGAACAGGCGCCGGACAATGTGAACCTCCGCCTGGCCCTGGCCCGCGCCCATGCGCAGGCGGGCGACGAGGAGGCGACCGAGACCACGCTCCGCGAGTTCCTGGAGCGGGAGCCGGACCACTACCAGGCACGCGTGCTTCTGGCCCGCGGTCTCCTCAATCAGGAGCGCACCGACGATGCCCGGCCCCATCTGCAGCATCTGGCGGAGCGTTTCGAGGACCGTGGCGAGGTCCAGGCCCTGCTGGGCCGCGCAGCCTTGCAGCGGAATGACCCAGTCGCCGCCGTGGAGCACTACCGGGCGGCCGTGGAGGAAGCGGATACCCAGCGCCGGGAGTGGGTGCAGGATCTGGCCCGGGCGCAGCGAGAGTCGGGTGATGTCGAGGCCGGGCAGGCCACACTGGCAGCCTGGCTCGACGACCATCCGCAGGACCTGGCGACCCGTCACATCTACGCGGCGCAGCAGATGGAAACGGGCGACTCGCCCGGGGCGGCGGCCTCATACCGCGAGATCGTCGAGCAGGATGGAGACGACGTGATCGCGCTCAACAACCTGGCGTGGTCGCTGCGCGCGAGTGATACCGGGGAGGCCCTGGAACATGCCCGCCGCGCTGCCGAACTGGCACCGGAGGCCCCGCCGGTGCTGGACACCCTCGGCGTGGTTCTGATCCATGCCGGTGAGGCAGCCGAAGCTGCGGACATCCTCGGCCGCGCCAGCGAACTGGCACCGGACGATGCGGGCATCCAGTACCGCCTGGCCTGGGCGGAAAGCGAACGGGGCCAGCCCGACGCGGCTGCCGAGCGTCTGCGCCAGCTGCTGGAAACGCATGACGAGTTCCCCGAACGGGCGGACGCCGAGGCCCTGCTTGATCGGCTGTAAGCCCGGCGGAGAGCCTGAACTGGATGCCCTCGGCGCGGAAGACCCTGGAAACGGCGAAAGGAGTGAACCGGGATCTTCTCGGACCCAGCACGGCCACGGTGCCGGCATGCGTTATTCGCGATCGTCGGGGCGCAGTCTGCGTGACACACCGGGGCGCACATCCCGGCCCTGGTCGATTTCCCGCAATGTGGGGTAGAAGGCGTCCAGCGGGATGGACTGGCCGTGGCTGGCGACGATGCGGGCGTGGAAGCGTTCCAGTTCCCGTGGTTCGCGGACACCACAGGAGTGCGCGATTACCTCCACCTCGTGGATGGTGTTGGTGACGTAGTGGGCAACACGTACGGACTTGCGGGCGGGGTCCAGCCCCTGCTGCAGGCGGGGGTTGTGGGTGGTGATGCCGGTGGGGCAGGTGTCCTTGTTGCACTGCATGGACTGGATGCAGCCGAGGGCGAACATGAAGCCGCGGGCGGATACCGCGAAATCGGCGCCCACGCACAGCGACCAGGCGACATCGGTTGGGGTCACCAGCTTGCCCGAGGCGATCACCCGGACCCGCTCGCGCAGCGCATAGCGCTCCAGGATGTCGATGACCATCGGTAAGCTCTCGCGCAGTGGCAGCCCCATGCTGTCCATCAGTGCCCCGGGGGCTGCGCCGGAACCGCCGTCCGCTCCGTCCACAGTCACGAAGTCGGGCGCGGATGCGGGGCCGCGTTCGAGGATCTCCTGGCACAGGGTCTCCAGCCAGCCGTAGGCGCCGACCACGAACTTGATGCCGGTCGGCTTTCCAGTGGTCGCGCGTACATCCGTGATCAGGTCCAGCAGGTCCGGGACGCTGTCGACCTCGACATGGCGGTTGGGGCTGAGGGAGTCGAGCCCGACCGGGATGCCGCGAATCCGCGCGACCTCCTCGGTGACCTTGCGTCCCGGCAGTAGCCCGCCCTTGCCGGGCTTGGCCCCCTGGCT
>JAWLFM010000021.1:0-24207 GCA_041685565.1 Thioalkalivibrio sp. | reverse complement strand
GCTGCCGCCGCTGCTCAGACGGGGCTTGCGTTGCGACTTGACAGGCCCCCGGGGCGAAGGGATATTGCGGTGAAGGCTGTTGGATTTCCTATCCTTCGCCAATGACCTCAGCCGAAGCCCTGGTCGGTGAGGTTGTCGTACCAACTGGCCGCGTAGCGGGCTTCGCGGTTCTGGAACGTGTCATCGGCATCCGCCGGCGATACCGCCACCGAGTCGCCGACGCCAACGATCGCCTGTTGCCCGTCGGTCGTTTCGACCTTGTAGACCCCGGATACGGAGATGCTGTGCTCCGGAGTGAGCAGGCTGTAACAGGTGTTGAAATACGACGGCGTGCCGGGTTCGCGCCCGTTCACGTGATCGACCACGGCGACCGCCGCGACCTTGGCGGTGGAAGCGGCAATGTAGCCGGACTTTGGCAGCGCGCTGCTGACCATCGCGTCGCCGATGATGTGCACATTGCTGGCAATGGTCGACTGCAGGTCACGGTAATCCACCGGACACCAGCCGGACTCGTCGGTCAGACCGGAATCGAGCGCGATCTGCCCCGCCATCTGCGGCGGGATGACGTTGATCACATCCGCCTTCAGTTCGTCGAAGTCGGTATGCAGGGTCATGGCGGAAGGATCGACCCGCTTGATGCCGCCGCCGCTCTGGAACGCACCGACCCATTCGATCATGCCCGGATAGTGGCGCGCCCATCCCGCCTGGAACAGACCCTGCTTGGAGAAGGCGTCCTTGGCGTCGTAGATCACGATCTTGGACTTCGGCTTGTGGCGCTGCAGGTAGCTGGCGATCAGTGCCGCGCGTTCGTACGGTCCGGGTGGGCAGCGGAACGGGTTGGGCGGGGCGACGATCGCGACCACCCCGCCGTCGGGCATGGCCCTGATCTGTTCCTGCAGCAGGATGGTCTGCGGGCCGGCCTTCCAGGCGTGCGGCAGAACTTCGGCCGCGGCGGCGTCATAGCCCTCGATCGCACCCCAACGGAAATCGACGCCGGGCGACACGATCAGGCGGTCATAGGGCACGCTTTGTCCACCCGCCGTGAGCACCTTCTGGCCGTCGGTGTCGATCCGCGTGGCGGTGTCGATGATCACGTTGATACCGCGCTTCTTCACGTTGTCGTAGCCGTGCGTGAGGCTGTCGAGGTCGCGCATCTCGGCGAGCACCCAGTTACTCATGTAACACGTGGTGTACTGCGGGTTCGCTTCGATAATGGTGACGTCGATCGATGGATCCAGTGCTTTCACGTAACGCGCGGCGATCGCGCCGCCGGTGCCGCCACCGAGGACGACCACGCGCGCCTTGGTCTGACTGCCCCAGGTGGCCGCGTAGGGAAATCCGGCGGCGAGGCCGCCAAGGCCCGCGATCTGCAGGAATTTTCTTCGGTTGATGTTCGCCATGGTGTCTTCTCCTCAGTCTGCGTGGACGTAAGCCGCGGGATCCTGCTGGCTGCCGTAGTAATGGACCAGTGCATCGAGCTCCTCGACGGACATCAGTCGCCGCTCCATGCCACGCGGCTGATAGCGTCCGTGCTCCCTGAAGTCCACGAACGTGTCACGCAGATAAGGCATCCACTGACCGGCAATCGGGGCCGTGTCGAATTCCGGATAGGTGCCGCCCTCGGAATGGCAGTTGTTGCAATGCTGATCGTGGATCTCCGCCCCGCGGGCCGCGAGTTCAGGATCGAAGTCCTGTTTCGCCGGCAGATAGGGCTGCTCCGCGAAGAAATCGGCCATGGCCTCGAACTGTTCGCGGGTATAGCCGCGGGCCACGCGGTCCATGATGGTGGCGTAGCGCTCGCCCTCCTTGTAGGCCATCATCGTTTCGACGAAGTATTCCTTGGGGAAGCCTGCCAGCGACGGGGTGGCCGGACCCACGCTGTGGCCGTTGAAACCGTGGCAACCGGCACACTGGAAGGCCAGTAGTTCACCGGAAACCGGAGCCTCGGCACTCGCGCTGGACGCCACCGCGAGCAGACCCGTAAAAAGGGCCACCGTTATCATTTTGTGTCTCATCATTTCTCCTTCGCCCCTTGGGCTTGTTATGGGTGGTCGCTGACGTCTTCCTGCGCCTTTTGGTTTGGTGAGCGGATCCCGCCGGGGTAGCCCTCCGGCAATCGCATATGTGACGGTGACCACTGCATCGGCCGTTGCCGGAATATGAACATTCCATGATCTTCCAATGCGACCGACGAACGAGCGCAGCGGCTGTCATGTATTGGCTTCGTGCCATTTCCGCATGAATACAGGACATAATCAAGGAATGGATGACATTTGCTGCAAATGATCGTAAAAGCAACGGCTTGTGATGAATCCTTGAGTTTTCTTGAAGTGTGGATACCGTTAAGTGAGTATATCGATCTACCACTAATGTGTTACTGCGATGCTTCCTTGTTATGACGTTCCTGGTGGTATCTTGTGGCGAATCGGTGGTATGAACACGGATTTCGGATCGGCCGCACGGATCAAATGCACTTTGTGTGCTATAGATTCGGCACAGGGAAGCAAAGGAAGCCGGGAGTTTCACCAAGATATTTGCTCTTGAAGATCGGGTATTCCCGCACCGGTACAGGGATGGGCAGGGGCACGGGAGGGGTCGCGAATGGGGAGTGTCCACATCCGTGCCTTCCAGAGCCACCACAGCTTCTGGTTTCCCGAAGCTGCCCTGAAGGGCAAGACGCGGCTTTCAACGTCTCTGCAGCCTGGAGGCCGTTCGACAGGGGTGGGGCTCCTTATGGATTCCCGCGAAGACCGTAAAGGCGACAAACTGGCTCGATGGGCCGAGAAGGAGCCCTCGGGGCCGAGGAGAGGAGAAAACTTATGATCAGTGCCCATAGATTCGGCCATATCGGCCGGTGGGTAACAGGGATGGCGTGCCTGTTTCTCATGACCACTGCGCACGCCATGCCGGGAGGGGACAAGCAACCGCTGAAACCGGTTGATCCGCTGGAATGCTACGACTGCCATGCGCAGATCGAGGACATGCACTCGGGAAGCAAGCATGCGACTGTGAACTGCGTTCATTGTCACGATGCCAGCAAGCACATTGAAACGGCCAGCATGCGGCGCATGGGTGAACGCCCGGTCACCCGAACCGACCTAGAGGCCTGCGCGACCTGTCATACCGCGCAGTTCAATTCCTTCGTGGAGGTGCGCCACGAGTCGCACCCACGGGTGGAAAAGGCCACGCCCACCAGTCGCTCCCCGATGTTCGACAAGCTGATTGCTGGTCACGGATTCGCATTCGAACATGCGGAGCCGCGCAGCCACGCGTTCATGCTGGTCGACCATTTCGTCGTTGACCGGGCCTACGGTGGTCGCTTCCAGTGGAACGACTGGACCAAGGTCACCGACGGCATGGGTTCTGTGCAGGGTGCCTGGACGGTGCTGAAGGATGCGGATCCCGAAAGCTCGGATCAGCGCAAGTTCCTGTCACAGACGGCTACAGCCGCCAACCCGGTCTGTCTGAACTGCAAGACGCAGGATCACATCCTGGACTGGGCCTACATGGGTGACGAGCACGATGCGGCCAAATGGAGCCGGACCTCGCAGGTCGTCGATTTCGCACGTGACCTGGACCATCCGTTGAACTGCTTCATGTGCCACGATCCGCATTCCGCCGCGCCGCGTGTGGTGCGTGATGGCCTGATCAACGCCGTTGTCGACCGTGAACTGGGTACCTACCCGCACGACCCGGCGAAGAGCAAGATGCTCTCCATGGAGAAGGTGACCTTCCAACGTGGTGGGGAAGACTTCCGGTCGATCGGTCTGCTGTCGACCGCAGATTCCAACCTGATGTGCGCGCAGTGCCACGTGGAATACAACTGCAATCCGGGCTTCGATACCAGCACTGGTGAAAAATCGGTGGGTATGGACGATCGCCGCAGCAATCATTTCTTCTGGTCGAACGTGTTCGATTACAAGGAAGCTGCTCAGGAGATCAACTTTGCTGACTTCAAGCATGCCACCACGGGCGCTCTGTTGCCCAAGCTGCAGCATCCGGAGATGGAGACGTTCTGGGGTTCGAAGCACGAGCGTGCCGGAGTCGCCTGCGCCGATTGCCACATGGGTAAGGTCGAGTTGGAGGATGGCAAGGTCTACACCAGCCATGCTCAGCGTACCCCGCGCGACATGATGGGAAGGGCCTGCCTGCGTTGCCATGACTACTGGACCGAAGACCAGGCCAACCATGCCATCGACTACATCAAGAACTACACCCACGGCAAGATCGTGAAGTCCGAGTACTGGCTGGCGCAGCTGATCGATCTGTTCCCCGTGGCGAAGCGGGCTGGTGTGTCGGAAGATGTGCTGAACCAGGCGCGTGAGTTGCACTATGACGCACACCTGTACTGGGAATGGTGGACCGCCGAGAACTCGGTCGGCTTCCACAACCCGGATGACGCACGCAAGTCGCTGACCCTGTCGATCGACAAGAGCAAGGAGGCGATCAAGCTGCTGAATGACGCGATCGATGCGCAGGTGGCATCGAGGTAAGGTTCAGGGCGTGCAAGCTTCGGAGCCGGTGCTGGTCACCGGCTCCTTTTTTCTTGGTTTTGATACGGTCAGTCTGATGTCGCACATTTCCCGTACCCAGCGTCAAAGCGAGTGCAGAGAATTCTCCGGAACCGGCAGCCTTCGCGGTCCGGCTGATCTTTGCGAACCAAATGCAACAGTGCCCTTGTTTCGATCCTTTTCGCCTCATGAAGCCCACCAGGCGCACCAGAGGATCGAAACAAGGGTTCACCGGCCCGTGATCGCAGTCCAAACCCCGCATATCCGGCGAGCTGCTCGATTGTCCGCATCGAACGGACTTTCTTTAACGTTGGAGATCGCTTTGTACGGTGCCGGTCGAAACCTCCACGAAGGTGATGCATGATTGCCGAACTGGGACAGTTCGCGATCGCCCTGACACTCGCGCTCGCGCTGGTACAGGGCAGCGTACCTCTGATTGGCGCCCACCGCGGCGATCGTCGCCTGATGGCGCTTGGGAGGCCCCTGGCGCAGGCGCAGTTCGTGCTGCTCTTATGCGCATTCGCCGCACTGGCATGGTCGTTTCTGACCCATGATTTTTCGGTCAGGAACGTCGCACAGAATTCGTTTTCCCAGTTGCCCGCGATGTATCGCTTTACCGCGACCTGGGGTTCCCACGAAGGATCGCTGTTGCTGTGGACGGTGATCCTCGCCGGCTGGTCTGCCGCGGTGGCGATGTTCTCCCGGCAACTGCCCGAGGAGATGGTCGCCCGGGTCCTCGGCGTGATGGGACTGATCAGCGTCGGGTTTCTCGCGCTGCTTCTTTTTACCTCGAGCCCCTTCGAGCGGCTGTTTCCGATCCCTGCCGACGGGCGCGATCTGAATCCACTGCTGCAGGACCTCGGGATGGTCTCGCACCCGCCGTTACTGTACATGGGCTATGTGGGGTTCTCCGTGGCCTTCGCGTTTGCGATTGCGGCGTTGTTGTCTGGCAGGCTCGATGCCGCCTGGGCCCGCTGGTCGCGGCCATGGACGACGACGGCATGGACGTTCCTGACCCTGGGCGTCGGCCTGGGCAGCTGGTGGGCCTACCGCGAGCTGGGTTGGGGTGGGTGGTGGTTCTGGGATCCGACCGAAAACGCCTCATTGATGCCATGGCTTGCCGGCACTGCCTTGATTCACGCGCTCGCGGCGACCGAGAAACGCGGTGTCTTCGGTAACTGGACCGTGCTGCTGGCGATCGCGACCTTCTCGCTGTCGCTGCTGGGTACCTTCCTGGTGCGGTCCGGCGTGCTGTCGTCGGTGCACGCGTTTGCCACCGATCCGACCCGGGGGCTGTTCATCCTCGTCTTCCTCGGCCTGGTGATCGGCGGCTCACTCACGCTGTATGCATTGCGCGCGCCACGCATGATGGCTGGCGGTTCCTTCGGCTGGTTTTCGCGTGAGTCGCTGCTTCTCGCCAACAATGTGTTTCTGGTCGCTGCCCTGGGTGCGGTGCTGCTCGGGACCCTGTATCCCCTGTTTCTCGATGCGCTGGGGCTCGGCAAGATTTCCGTGGGTCCTCCGTACTTCAATGCGGTCTTCGTGCCGTTGGTGGCGCCGGTGCTGTTTCTGGTCGGGGTTGGTCCGCTGGCGCGATGGAAGCAGGCCGATCTGCCCGACTTGATGTGGCGCCTGAAGTGGGCGTTTGCGGTGGCGCTGATTACAGCGGCGCTGTTGCCGCTGACGCTGGATGGCGTGAACCTGCAGGTGACACTCGGCCTGTTTCTCGCGCTCTGGATCGTGTTCACGGTGCTGAAGGGCTTTGCCGTTCGCCTGCAGCACCACCGCGGCAGCGGGTTCCGACACCTTGCGCGGTTGCCGCGGGCCTTCTGGGGCATGCAGCTTGCGCATGCCGGTCTGGCCCTTCTGGTGGTCGGCGTGACCATCGTTTCCAACTACGAGACCGAGCGCGACGTGCGCATGCCGATCGGTAGTCATCTGGAACTCGCCGGGTATCGGTTCGTGTTCCAGGGGGTTGAGGAAATGCCGGGCCCGAATTATCTGGCCGGGCGCGGCACGATGGAAGTCACCAGCCCCTGGGGTCGCTCCTTCACACTGTATCCCGAGAAGCGCAATTACAATGCCTCGGGCATGATCATGACTCAGGCCGCCGTGGACTACGGGCTGTTCCGGGACGTGTACGTGTCCCTTGGTGACCCGTTGGGCGATGGCGCATGGACCGTACGCGTCTATCACAAGCCATTCGTGGGCTGGCTCTGGGCGGGCACGCTGCTGCTGGCGCTCGGCGGCGTGTTTGCTGCCGCCGACAAGCGTTATCGGGTCGGGTTGCGTCGGCGGATGACCGTGCCATCGAAGCCCACCACGCTGCGTTCCGCGGCCGAAGAGGGGTCGGCATGAAACGCTGGATCCCGTTGCTGGTGTTCGCCGCGCTCGGGGTGTTCCTGTACTTCGGGCTCTATTTGAACCCCAAGGAGGTTCCCTCGCCGCTGGTGGGCCGGCCAGCGCCTGAGTTCACGCTGCCGGTGGTCGGGCGGGCCGGGGAGACCTTCTCGCCGGCGGATGTGCGCGGTGAGGTCTGGCTGTTGAACATCTGGGCACCCTGGTGCAGCGTCTGCCTCGAGGAACACGAGCATTTGCCACGCATGGTCGCCGGGCGCGTGCCCGTCTACGGCCTGACCTGGAAGGATCTGGATCGCGAAGCCGCGCCGCTGCTGGCGCGCAACGGCAGTCCCTACGTCGCCGCGGTCGACGACCGCGACGGGCGTATCGCGATCCGCTACGGGGTCACCGTGACTCCGGAGACCTTCGTGATCGACCGCGATGGCATGATCCGCATGAAGCACGTGGGTCCGATCACGCCGGCTGTGTGGCAGTCGAAATTCCAGCCGCTGCTGGCGGAGCTGGGCGCGTGAATCGCTACCTCGCCCCGATCGTGCTGCTCTTTTTGCTGTCTCCGGTGACAGGGGTTGGCAGCGTGCCCGCTGCCCCCAATGCGGATGACCCGATGCTGGAGGCCCGCCTGAACCACATGGCGGAAGATCTGCGCTGCGTCGTCTGCCAGAACGAATCGCTGGCCGAATCCCGGGCGTCGCTCGCACTGGATCTGCGCGAGGAGATTCGGGAAATGATGCGTGCCGGAATGAGCGACGATGCAGTGGTCGAGTCTCTGGTTGCGCGTTACGGTGACTTCGTCCTCTACCGGCCGCCGCTGAAGCCCCTGACCTATGTGCTATGGGGTGGGCCGCTGGCGTTTCTGCTCGTGGGTGGTGGGCTGGCCCTGGCAACGCTGTACCGACGCCAGAATCCACGCGCGCAGGCCGATGTGAGTCCCGAGTCCCTGCGCCAGGCCGCCCAGTTGCTTCGAAGCGACGATTTCAACGATGCCGGCTCGCCTTCCGATTCCGGAACGGTGTCCCGGCCTCAGCACAAAGAAGAGAGGTGATTTCCTTGAATACCATTGCTACCGTTGCGCCTTTCTGGCTCCTTGCCATTTTGATCCTGGCACTCGTTCTCGCCTGGGTGTTACCGCCCCTATTCCGGCGGCCCTCGGCGGAGCGGGGATTGGACCGGCGTGCGCTCAATATCGCCGTGTACCGGGATCAGTACCGGGAATTGGAGGAAGACCACCGGAGTGGTCTGCTCAGTGAAAACCAGCGTGACACGGCGCGTGCCGATCTGGAGGCGCGGCTGGCACAGGATGCGTTGATCCCGGATATGCCGTCCGCCAATGCAATGCCGGACCGCCGCCGCCTTGGCGGTGTCCTGGCTGCGGTGATTCCCGCCCTGGCATTGGGCTTGTATTTTCTGGCCGGGGAACCCGGATTCATCGTGAAAGCCGCGGTAGCCGAGCAGGCCGAGGAGGATCGGGAACGCAAGGTGCAGGAGGCACTGGCCCGGCTCGAGGAACAGGTCGACGAGGCCCTTTCGACGCTGGAAGAGAATGTTCGCAAGGACCCGGAGGATGGGATCAGCTGGGTGTTTCTGGCCAACGCCTATATTGCGCGAGACCGCTGGGAGGATGCTGAATCCGCGTATGAACGAGCCTATGCGCTGATGCCCGATACAGCGGTAGTGATGTCGGGGTATGCCGAGGCCATGGCGGTGAACGCCGGCCGCGATCTGAGCGGCCGGCCGATTCAATTGGTGCGTGAAGCGCTGGTCCTCGATCCCGAGGATCCGAAGGCATTGGAGATGTCTGGTATCCATGCCTACCAGAATCAGGAGTACACGACCGCCGGCTACTACTGGAACCAGCTTCTGGCACAGACGCCGGAGGACACGCCAGCGCATGCGGAGTTGACCACCATGGTGCGGCAGGCACGCGCGCTCGGGCATGCCGAGGCATTCGGGGAGCAGGAGGCGGACGCCGCCGCGCTGGGCACCATCGGCGGTCGGGTCGAGCTGGCACCGGAACTGGCCGATGAGGCCGATCCCGGCGACACGGTCTACCTGTTTGCGCGCACGGCGACCGGTGACGGTCCACCCCTGGCTGCGCTGCGCACAAGGCTGGACCAGTTGCCGGTCGCGTTCACGCTTGATGATACCCTGGCCCTGAGTCCCGAGCACGTTCTGTCGAACCACGAGAGCATCACGCTGGTGGCGAGGGTGACGCGGCACGGAGACGCGCAGGCGCGGCCGGGCGACCTCGAGGGCACTCTGGAAGGTGTGGCGGTGGGCCGTGGCGATGTGCTTCTTACCATTGATACCGTTCGGCCCTGAGTGCGGTCCGTGAGCGAGGACCTGTTGAGCATCCTGCCGCTCTCGGTTGAGAAACGGTGCCGGCGGGTCATCGGGACGGGGTGAATCATGCGTACGCGGGTGCTGCTGACATTCATCCCGGTCCTGTTGCTGGTCGTGCTGGTCGGTGCGCTTGCGGCGGGGCTCGTCTGGAACGTCGTCAACGTGCCGGAGCCGTTGCTCGGCAGAGAAGCCCCGGACTTCGATCTGCCGACATTGCACGACCCGGAAGCACGATTGACCAGGGCCGACATGCTGGGTTCGCCGGCGCTGGTCAACGTATGGGCGTCGTGGTGCCCAACGTGTCGTCAGGAACGTCCCACGCTGGAAGGGCTGCGCCGGATGGGAGTCCTGGTGTTCGGGCTCAATTTTCGCGACGAGCGGGATCAGGCCCTGGCGTACCTGCAACGTGGTGGCGACCCGTTCCACGCGGTGGGATATGACCCCGATGGCCGCGTCAGCGGGCAATGGGGCGCCCATGCAACACCTGTGACCTTCCTGGTCGATCGGAACGGGATCGTGCGCTTCAAGCATGTGGGTCCGCTGCGTGACGATGTGGTGCACCGGCAGCTGATCCCGTTGTACCGACAACTGCAGATCGAATCGTGATCGTCCCGGCCCTGGGTCCTGGGCGTGAAAGCGCAGCCACGGAAGAACACGGAAATCACGGAACCTGAAACCGATCAAACCCTTTTCGGTGTCTGTCCGTGCTTTCCGTGGCTCATCGTTTCATGTTCAGGGGAGCACCTCATGAGAATGACTGATGGAAACGGGATCTTCGGGACGCCGGAAAGCCGTTGTTCCCTGTCCGATAGCTGGAGTCTTGCATGACCGCTTTTATCTTCCTGGCCGCGGTGCTGACAGCGGTTGCCCTGGCCTTCGTCTTTCTTCCCCTGGTGACCGGGCGGCAGCCCGGCGCTCCGGTACCGGCATCGGGAAGCGGCCCCACCGGGTTGTTCATTTACCGGAGCCAGATGGCCGAGCTGGACGCCGACCGTCAGAACGGCGTGCTCTCGGAAAGCCAATACAACGCAGCCCGGCTCGATCTGCAACACAGCCTGCTGGAAATGTCGAACAACGAGGTGGCGCGTGCCAGCGCCGGCAACTCCTGGCGCTGGCCGGCGCTGGTGACGACACTGGTGCTGATCCCCGGTCTGGCCGCGTTGATCTATCAGGGCTATGGCGGCGGACCCCAGGCGCTGGATCCACCCCAGCAGGTTGCCGCGCAAGCGCCGGTGACCGATGCCTCGGGTGATATCGAGATGGTCATCACCACCTTGCGTGATCGGCTGGAGAAATCCCCCGACGATCCGGTTGGCTGGGCGTTGCTCGGTCGTGCCTACGCGGCGATCGGCCAGAACCGGGCAGCGGTACAGGCGTATGCGCAGTCACTCGAACATGGCGGTAACCAGGACGCTGATATCCTCGTCGACTATGCCGATCTGCTTGGGACCGTCACCGGAGGTAGCCTCGAAGGTCGGCCCCGCGACCTGATCCAGCGCGCACTCGAGATTGAACCGAACCATGTCGTCGGGCTCTGGCTGGCCGGAACCGCGGACTTTCGCGCGGGCCACTATCGCGGTGCCCGTGATCACTGGGAGCGGCTTGCGCGTCTGCTTCCGGCTGAATCCGAAAACGCCGCAGTGATCCGGGCCAACCTGATCGAGGTGGAATCACGCCTCGCCGCGAGAGAATGAACGCAGGTTTGCGGCGGATCGTTCACAAAGCACGACTACCACTGAAATAACCATCTATGCTTAGGTGTTGAATACCTCGTTTGGACAGGTTGGGCGCTCAAGGATGGCCCGGCCATGCTCGAGGAACCTTATGCTCGGTGGTATCAAACGGTCTCTTCTCTGGCGCATGGGTCTGGCGTTGTCGCTGGTTGCGGCCATGGGTCTTTTCGGGATTGTCTCGTCGGTGCTGATTGCCGAGCAGATCCGGGGGGCGGCGACCGCGATCAACCTCGCGGGTACCTTGCGCTATTCCACCTACGATGCAAGCACGACGGTGCTGAAGCCGCAGGTCAACGACCGCCAGGCGCACCGGCGCGAGTTGGAGATGGCGCTCGATCGGTTCGAGCGGCACTATGCCGAGCAGCCGCTGTCTCGCATCGTGCCCGACAGCCCTTCGCATCCCGCGCGCACCGCCTACGACGACGTCGGGCGTATCTGGGCCAGCGAAATCCGCCCGACCCTGTTGCGTGCCCTGGATCGGCCGCTTGACGCCGAATCGTACGTTGAGTTGCGTGGACTGGTCGATGGTTTTGTCCAGAAGGTCGATCGCATGGTCTTTCTGCTGGAACAGCGTACCGAGGCGCAGGTGCAGTTGCTGCGCCTGATTCAGGGTGTCTGCCTGTTTCTGACGCTGCTGATCATCGTGTTTACCGTCTGGTTTCTGCGCCGGGGCGTGATGAACCCGTTGCAGGAACTCCTGGCCGGGGCACAGGCGGTGCGCGAGGGCGATTTCAGCCGGCGCATCCGGCACGCCGGCGAGGATGAACTGGGCCAGCTCGGTGCTGCGTTCAACCTGATGGCGCACGATCTCTCCCGGTCTTACGAGGACCTGGAACAGCGTGTCCGGGACAAGACCCAGGCGCTGGAATACAGCAACCGCTCGCTGGAACTGATGTACCGTTCCCTGAGCCATCTCCACGACGGTACCCTGTCGCGGGCCAACTACACCGAGACCCTGAGCGAGATGGAGAAGCTGCTCGGGTTCGGCAGTGGCAGTCTTTGCCTGCTCGAGGCGGATGGACGCAAGGGATTCCGTCTGGCGGATTCGGATCACGATCCGGGTTTCATCGGTCCGCTGTGCACGCAGCATACCTGCATGGATTGCGTGGGGCGCACGCATGGCAAGGTCCATCTCGAGGCGGAGGACGAAGACGGCGGACCGAGACTCCTGTCGATTCCCCTGTACGACGGTGCCGAGATCCATGCGTTACTGCGGATGCAGATCCCACCCGGGATGACGCCCGAGCCCTGGCAGTTGCAGTTGGTCGAAGCCATTGCACGGCATCTCGGGATCGCAATCGCGAGTCAGCGTCGCGCCATCCAGAGCCGCCGGCTGGCACTGCTCGAGGAACGCACGGCGATCGCCCGGGAACTGCACGATTCGCTGGCGCAGGCATTGAGTTACCTGAAAATCCAGGTCGCGCGCGTGCATGCGGCCGTGAAGGGCTCGGGCGGAAAGTCCGACATCGATGCAGCACTGAACGAGTTACGGCAGGGGCTCAATGACGCCTACCGGCAGTTGCGTGAACTGCTCACCACCTTCCGTATCGGTATCGACGCGGCCGGGCTGGGGTCTGCGCTGGAAGAGACCGTTGCCGGGGTCACCGCGCGGGGCGAACAATATGTCGAACTGGACAACAAGCTTTCCGATGGCGAACTTGGCATCAACGAGGAAGTACACGTGCTGCATATCGTCCGGGAAGCCCTGTGCAACGTTCTGCGCCATGCGCAGGCCACCCGCACGAGGGTGACGCTGGACTGGACCTCTAATCATCGGGTCCGGGTCGCGATTGTGGACAACGGCATTGGCATTGGCGAAAAGTCGGGCAAGCCCGATCATTACGGGCTGTCGATCATGCATGAGCGTGCCGCACAGCTGCAGGGTGAACTCGGGATCGGCCCGTCGGCGGACGGCGGCACCCAGGTCACGCTGCTTTTCCGGCCAATCGGCCGCGGAGCACCTGAAGCGCCCAGCCATGTTCATGTACCGCAACGGGAGGTGGTCTGACATGGCCGCTTTGGTGCGCGTTCTGGTGATCGACGATCACCCGCTGTTTCGGCGTGGGGTCCGTCAACTGATGGATCTGGAGGGTGGCTTCGAAGTCGTCGGCGAAGCCAGTTCCGGTCCGGAGGGTATCGAGCTTGCGCAGGAGCTGGAGCCCGATCTGGTGCTGCTGGATCTGAACATGGAGGGCATGGATGGCACCGAAGTCCTGCAGGCGCTGCGCGCGAGCGGCTGTGCGGCGAAGGTGGCGATGCTGACCGTATCGGACCAGGAGCACGATCTGGTTGCCGCTTTGCGAGCCGGCGCCGATGGCTACCTGCTGAAGGACACCGAGCCCGAGGAACTGCTGACTCAATTACACCAGATCGTCGCCGGCCGCCTGATTCTGACCGAAGGCCTGTCGGAACACCTGGCACGCGCGATGCGGCGCAAGGACGAAGTGCGGTCGCCTGATGAGCCCCGGTTCACCCCGCGTGAGCAGGAGGTGCTGAGTCTGATCGCCGAAGGACTGAACAACAAGCAGATCGCTCGGCATCTGGATCTGAGCGAGGGCACCGTCAAGGTGCATGTGAAGCACTTGTTGAAGAAACTCGGTCTGCGTTCGCGTCTCGAGGCGGCCCTTTGGGCTGTCGAACGTCAGTCATGATCACACCCGTGCGCCGTTATTAACGGCACGCCGGTAAGAATCTCGGCAGCGCGCAGGTGCGGTTTCTGTCCGAAGTAATCACACAACTGCCGATAGATCTCGGGCATTTCGTTGCGCAAGTGGGCGGGGGAAAAGAAGAAATACTCGCAGGCCACCGCAAGAAACTCCGCCGGATCGGTCGCTGCGTAGGGATCCAGAGCGGGCTCCTGCTCGTGGTCGATGGCGTCGCACAGGCTGGCGTAGGCGTCGGTGAACGCAGCGGACCAACGCTGCGCGGACATGTGGTCCGGTAATGGCGGAAAGCCGTTGACCTCCCCGTTGCCGGCGTCCAGCGTATGAACCATTTCGTGCACGATCACGGCGCCGTCGGCGGCGATATCGTTCCACGACAGGATCACCGGGCCACGTTCCCAGGCCTCGCCGGCCTGGGGGATAATGGCACGGTGGTGGACTCCCGCATCGTCGACCCATTCCTGTTCCGGAGCAAAGGAATCGGGGTAGACGAGGACGGTGCGCCAGTCACGGTAGGTGTTCATGCCAAGGTGCAGGACCGGCAGGCAGGCGTATGCGGCGATCAGGTGGCATTGCCCAGGTTGCAGCTCCAGCCCGATGCCCTTGAAGGTTTTCCGCGCGAGGAACTGCCCGATGCGTGCGCGCAGTGTGTCGGCGTCGGTGGGTGACAACGCCTCGATGAACGGGGCACAGGTACGTAGTCGGTCCCACTCCAGATCACTCAGGGCCACGGGCTCGGGAGGCGCCGGCAGCAGCCTTCGCCCGAGGTCGAAAAGACGGTTTCGGAGACCCTGAATCATTGCGGGACTGTCACCAAGGTGACCGGGGATGGTCGTTGCGGTATGTTCCGCAGCTTTTCCGTTCCGGTAAAGGGATCAAGCGTGGAAAGTGTGGGAACCGATCTGCAGCAACTGATGCACCAACTGGGCGAACGGCTACGTCCCGACCAGCTTCGTGGACGCATCGGACTCGAGAAGGAGACACTGCGGGTGGAACCCGCGGGCTCCATCGCCCAGACAAGGCATCCTGCTTCACTGGGTTCGGCTCTCACTCACCCCTACATCACCACGGATTATTCCGAAGCGCTGCTGGAACTGGTGACGCCGCCATTCGACGACGTGCGCGAGACGCTGGGATTCCTGCAGGAGCTGCAGGCGTTTACCGCAGCCCGCATCGGCGATGAATTGCTGTGGGCAACGAGCATGCCCTGTGTCGTGAACGGCGAGGAGTCGATTGCGGTGGCGCAGTACGGGCATTCCAACGCCGGACGCATGAAGACCATCTACCGTATCGGGCTGGGGCATCGCTATGGGCGGTTGATGCAGGTGATCGCTGGGGTGCATTTCAATTATTCACCACAGCCGGCGTTATGGCCGGTGCTGGCCGATCTTCGCGGTGAAACCGACGATCGCGAGTTCCATGACCGCTGCATGATGGGAATGATCCGCAATCTGCTGCGCTTCGGTTGGATGGTGCCGTATCTGTTCGGTGCCTCGCCAGCCGTCTGCAACTCGTTCGTCGACGGGCGCGGGGCGAAGCTCGAGGACTTTGACGATGACAGCTCGTATCTGCCAATGGCCACCAGCCTGCGCATGGGCGATATCGGCTACACCAACCGCAAGGAGGCCGATACCGGCATCAAGGCCAGTTACAACTCGCTGGCTGAATACGTGGACAGCCTCCGTTGCGCGATCAACACCGAGAGCACCGAGTGGGCGCGCCTCGGGGTGAAAGTCGACGGTGAATACCGCCAGCTGAACGCGAACATCCTGCAGATCGAGAACGAATACTACAGTTCGGTGCGGCCCAAGCAGCCGCTGGAGCGTTTCGAGAAGCCCACCGACGCGCTGGAGTCACGCGGTGTCGCCTATGTCGAACTGCGCTCGGTGGATGTGAACGCCCAGCATCCGCTGGGAGTCGACGAGAGCCAGTTGCGCTTCCTGGAGGCCTTCTGCCTGACCGCGATGCTGATTCCCAGCGCGCCGCTCTCGGAAGACGCCATGGCCGACATCGACGCCAACCTGTTGGCGGTGGCCCATCGGGGCCGGGAACCTGGCCTATTGCTGCGCTGGGAGCACGGGCCGGTGCCACTGCAGGGTCTTGCCCGTGAGATTCTGACCCTCATGCGTCCGGTCGCGGCCATGCTCGATCAGGGTCTCCCGGGTGATCCTTATCGCCGTTCGCTCAGCGAACAGTGGGGCAAGGTGGAGCTGCCGGCGCTGACCCCATCCGCACGCATGCTCGAGGACATGATGGCGCGCGAGGAGGGCTTCTACCGCTATGCGCGCCGGTTGTCCGAGCAGCATCGGGAGGTCTTCCGCAGCAATTGCCCGCTACCACGCGAGGCCGAGCTGACGGAACTGGCACTGCATTCCCTGACCGAGCAGGCGGCGATGGAGGCGAGCGATCGGTACGATTTCGACAGCTTCCTGCAACGCTATTTCGAAGGCAGCCTGGTCGGTCTTTCCGGGGTGCGTACGTTCCTGCGTTGATCAGGGCTATGCCCGATAATCCGGAGGTTGCATGATGTGCGGGAGCCGGTTTTCACGCTCCACATCGTCGTCTCCATGGAATTCTTGGATGCCTGCACGGTCTTTCTGGAGAGGCCGTGCGGCGTTTAGGGAAGCGCTGATTAATGCATTGGTCATTGCGAGCGAAGCGCGGCAATCAAACGGCGTGTCTGAAATCAACGCCTTGTGGATCGACACGTCGCTCCGCTCCTGGCGATGACGAATGAATCAGCGCTTACTGAGTGGGCAATGAATCTGCGTCGATTCTGTCTGTCCGGTAGCCGTTTGTCGGAACAACCGCGCGTTTCCCGCGTCGCCCCGTTGCCTGAGGACTTCGAACCATGCGCATGACCCCATTCCTGCCTGATCCTACCCGCGTTTTCCCGGGACATTCACTTTGTGCGACACGAAGTCGCACGCTTATTTATCAAGGAGTTAGATCTGATGTTCAGCCATCAGTCCCCTATCGGGACGTGCGTTGGGGGTAACCCCGGGGTGCGGAGCTCCCGAGACAACGTAGCCGCCGTCCTCGGACGGGTCACCAAGCCGCGAGGCCAGGTGATGACTGCTAGCCCCAAGGCGGTCAGGAGCTAGGGGTGCGAGGCAGGGCTAACCCAGGTGAACCGTCGTTCAACCGTCGTAATGTCCAACATGCCAAAGGGGCTGTCTAGGCATGAACCAAAAGGTACGCAGTCCGGTCGGGTCGCTAAAGTGTCGCCCCGCGCTGACATCACACTGCCGGCGGACAGACGGAGCCTACACCTCGCAGGAGTGGTAAGCGTGCGGAACGTGGTAAGCCCCAACGAGCCCACAGGGATCGTGGAACGTGACCCGCGAGGGTCGCCGGTGCCCGTGGGGGTAAAGGATGCCGGAGAAAGCGAATGCCGCCCTGTAATCGGGTGGATAGGGGTTCCGACTTTGCCCCACTCGAAAGAGCGCCCACTTCCGGCGGGTCTTGGATCACGAGAAAGGCCGAGGAAAGGCTACACCCGAGGGTTTCTTGGACAATGAACGCCATCGGCTTCATTGAAGGCCCTCTGGACGCACCGCTGCCGTGGACCCGCATCAACTGGGACACGGTACGTCGGAACGTCAGCCGATTACAAGCCCGTATCGTGAAGGCTGTGCGCGCAGGTCGGTGGCACCGTGTTGGGTCGCTACAGCGCCTGCTTCGGAAGTCACTCGGGGCCAAGTTGTTGGCCGTTCAGCGAGCGACCTCCAATCAAGGGAAGAACACGGCTGGGGTCGACGGCATCGTCTTGAAAACCCCGGCTCAGAAGTGGCAGCAAGCCCAAGCGTTACATCATCCAGACTATCGGCCCCTGCCCGTCAGACGGATCTACATCCCCAAGAAGAACGGAAAGAAGAGAGCCCTCGGTATCCCGGCGCAATCCGACCGGGCCGAACAGGCTCTTGATCTGCTGGCACTGGACCCGGTGTCGGAAACCCTCGCCGATTCGTGCTCCTACGGCTTCCGGAAAGAACGAAGCCCCAAAGACGCGATGCAGCGATGCTTCCTGTCACTGGCGAAACGCTCCAGCGCGGAATGGATTCTGGAAGGGGACATCCGGGCGTGCTTCGATGCCTTCGATCACGACTGGCTCATCGACCACACCCCGACCCATCAAGGACGACTCCGGGCATGGCTGAAATCCGGGTTCATGGAGCAGAGACGCATCTTCCCCACGGAACGGGGCACGGCCCAAGGGGGCATCATTTCCCCGGCGGTCGCCAACATGGCCCTGGACGGACTGGAAGACCGCATCCGTACCCGCTTCAAGCGTCGCGGCAAGGTCAACCTGATCCGGTTTGCGGATGACTTCGTGATCACCGGCGAAAGCCGGTCAATCCTCGAAGAGGACGTAACGCCATTGGTCACGGAATTTCTGCACGAACGCGGACTGGTCCTCGCACCGGAGAAGACCCGCATCGTCCATATCGACGACGGGTTCGACTTCCTCGGGTTCCACTTCCGCAAATACGGCGGAAAGCTTCTGATCAAACCGGCACGTGCCAGCATCGACCACATTCACGGGAAAGTGAAGACGATCCTCCAAACCGGTCAGCACTGGCCGCAGTCGGAGATCATCCGAACCCTCAACCCCGTCCTACGGGGGTGGGGGAATTATTACCGGAACGTGGTCAGCAAAGCGGTCTTTCTGGGACTCGACAACCGCATCTGGGGCCTGACCTGGAACTGGGCGCGTCGCCGGCATCCACAAAAGAACCACGAGTGGATCTGGAAACGATACTTCCCCCGCCAAGGCTCGCGGCGGTGGATCTTCAACGACGGCTGCCACACACTGGTCTCGCTCGGGTACATCCCCATTCGGCGGCATGTGCTCGTGCGTTCCGGAACCAACCCGTACGATCCGCAGGACGCGGATTATTTCCGGCAACGGCGCGCGGCGAACCGCGCGTATCCAAGCCACGATGGGTTGGCCAATGTCCGGTGACAACGACCGCCATTCTCCCCACGGCCGGGTGCTTCACGGCGCCTTATCAAGGCTTGAGCCGTGTGCGATAAAAGTCGCAAGCACGGTTCTTAGGGGGCGGGGCGGCGGCAACGTCGCCCTGCTACCCGACGAAGGCCCTTGCTTCCCTTGTCGTGCTGGCGGTGCTGGCGGGCGGCGGTCTCTGGTTCTGGTCGACGCAGGACGGCGCAGCCACCAACGCGAGCCAGCCCGCGATGGATGCCAGTGTCGATCGGCGTATCCCGGTACGCCTGGCGACTGTCGCGCCGCAGCGATTCGAGACCATTCTCGAGTCGCTGGGGACGGCCCAGGCCAACGAGTCGGTGACCATTACCGCCTCGGTCACCGCCAATGTCGCGGAGGTCGCATTCAGCGATGGTGACGAAGTCGAAGCCGGCCAGATTCTGGTGCGGCTGGCGTCGGCGGAGGAATTTGCCGAACAGCGGGAGGCGGAAGTCACGCTGGCCGAGCAGCGGCGGGAACTGAACCGGATCCGTGGCCTGGCGGACGACGGCATCGTACCGCGCCAGCAGGTCGATCAGCAGCGCTCGCGGGTGCAGGAGGCCGAGGCTCGCCTGGCGGCCGTCGAGGCCCGTCTCTCCGATCGGGTGATCCGTGCGCCATTCTCGGGGGTGCTGGGCCTGCGCCGTGTCAGTACCGGTTCGCTGGTCTCTCCGGGTACCGCTGTGGCCGAGTTGGACGACATCTCGGTGATCAAGGTGGACTTCACCGTGTCCGAACGCTATCTGGGCGCGGTAAGCAGCGGTCAGGCCATCGAGGCGCGCACGGTCGCTTTCCGCGACCGTGTGTACCGCGGCAAGGTCACGGCGATCAGCACCCGTATCGATGTCGCGACGCGAACACTGACGGTGCGGGCGGAGATCGACAATGCGGACCGTGACCTGCGTCCGGGGATGCTGTTGACCACGCGTCTGCCCCTGGATTCGGTGGAGCAGCTTGCGGTGCCCGAGGGCGCCCTGGTGGCGACCGCCGATCAGCATTTCGTGTTCGTGATCGATGACGATGGTGTCGCCCAGCGGCGCGAGATCCGGATCGGGCGCAGGATGCCCGGGGTCGTCGAGGTGCTCGACGGCCTGTCCGAGGGCGACCGTGTGGTCGAGGAGGGTACCTTGCGGGTGCGCCAGGGAAGTGATGTGCGGGTGCTCGGGGAGGAATCGGCATGATCATCTCGGACATCGCCAACCGGCGGCCGGTGCTGGCCGTGGTGTTCAACCTCTTGCTGGTCACGTTTGGCCTGATTGCCTATCAGCAGTTGCCGTTACGCGAATACCCTGACATCGATGCGCCGATCATCACCGTCCAGACCAATTATCCCGGGGCCAGTGCCGAAATCATCGAACGCGAGGTGACCCAGCGCCTGGAGGATCGGATCGCCGGGATCGAGGGGATCCGTTACATTCAGTCGTCGAGTCGCGACGGGCGCTCTTCCATCACTGTGGAATTCAGTCTGGCCCGTGATATCGACGCCGCAGCCAACGATATCCGGGAGGCGGTGTCGCGGGTCGTGCGTTTCCTTCCGGATGAGGTCGACCCGCCCCAGGTAACCAAGGCGGACGCCGATGCAAGCCCGATTCTGTGGCTGAACCTCTCGAGCACCACCATGGATGGGCTGGAGCTCTCGGATTACGCGCGACGTTATCTGGTCGATCGCCTGTCCGTGGTCGATGGCGTTGCCCTGGTGCGACTCGGCGGTGCGAAAAGCTACGCAATGCGTATCTGGGTCGATCGCGAGGCACTGGCCGCACGGGGACTGACCGTGGCCGATATCGAAGACGCGCTGCGCGAAGAGAATGTGGAGCTTCCGGCGGGACGCATCGATTCGGCGGACCGGGAATTCAAGGTCCGAGTCGATCGCATGTACCGGACCGCCGAGGACTTCGCCGGGCTGGTGATCAAGCGCGCCGACAACAGCCACCTGGTGCGCCTGGGCGAGGTGGCCGAGGTCAACGTGGGTTCGGATTCCGAGCGCACCGAATTCCGGGGTAACGGCGAGGACATGGTCGGGCTGGGTATCATCCGCCAGGCCAATGCCAACGTGCTTGATGTGGCGAAGGGTGTCAAACGCGTTGCGGAGGGCTTCCAGGACCAGCTTCCGGACGGTACCTCACTGGTGGTGACCTACGACAGCTCGGTTTTCATCGAAGGTGCGATTCGCGAAGTTTACGTCACGCTTGCGATCGCCACCGCCGCGGTGGTGCTGGTGATCTATCTCTTTCTCGGCAGTTGGCGGGCGACGCTGATTCCGGCGGTGACGGTGCCCGTGGCCATTACCGCTGCCTTCATCGGTATCGCCATCCTCGGTTTCTCGGTCAATCTCCTGACCCTGCTCGCGCTGGTGCTTGCCATCGGCCTCGTGGTGGACGACGCGATCGTCATGCTCGAGAACATCCATCGTCGGATCGAACGCGGTGAGCCGGGGCTGCTCGCTGCTTACCGGGGTGCGCGACAGGTGGGGTTTGCCATCATCGCGACGACCTCGGTGCTCGTTGCGGTTTTCGTTCCGCTGGCGTTCCTGAGCGGCACCGTGGGCCGGCTGTTCACCGAGTTTGCGTTGGCAATCGCGATTGCGGTGGTGTTCTCGAGTATCGTCGCGCTGACCCTGGCGCCGGTATTGTCGGGCCGTCTGATGCACCGGGGCGACGACGAGACGGGCATGGCACGGATTATCGGCCGCGGTTTTGCGCGACTGGAGAAGGGCTACGCCCGGCTGCTCCAGCGCAGCCTGCCCTACTCCTGGGGTGTCGTCCCGATCCTGGTGCTGAGCCTCGGTGGGGCGTGGTGGCTGTTCAACGAAATCCCCGAGGAGTTCGCCCCCGGGAAGACCGGGGTGCGTTCTTCGTGATGGTGAATGGGCCCGAGGGGGCCAGTTTCGAATACATGCGCGAGCAGATGGCCGAAGTCGAGCGGCGGATGCTGCCAATGACCGAAGACGGCGGCGTGCGCCGTATCCTGGTGCGTACGCCGCGTTCTTTCGGCAACGCGGAAGTGGTGAACAACGGCTTCGTGATCGTGATCCTGGAACATTGGGACCAGCGTGAGCGATCGGCCTGGGACATCATGGCCGAGATCAACCAGTCACTGGGCGAGATGCCGGGTATCCGCGCCAACGCGATCATGCGCCAGGGTCTGTCCGGGGGGCGCACCGGTGCACCGGTGCAGTTCGTGGTTGCCGGCCCCGATTACGAGGAACTGGCCGAGTGGGGACAGACGCTGCTGGAGCGAGCCGAGGAGATTCCCGGACTGACACGGCTTGATCTCGACTACAAGCCGACCCAGCCGCAGATCTCGGTACGCATCGACCGGGATCGCGCGGCGGATCTCGGGGTTTCGCTACAGACCGTGGGCCGTACGCTCGACGTGATGCTTGGCGGGCGCAATGTCACGACGTTCATCGACCGGGGTGAGGAATACGACGTGATCATCGAGGGACGCTCGGACCAGCGGCGGACGCCGGGCGACATCGCGAACCTCTATGTGCGCTCCAACGGTGGCGATCTGATCCCATTGTCCAGCCTGGTCACGTACGAGGAAGTGGCCGGGGCCGGCTCGCTCGAACGCTACAATCGCTCGCGAGCGGTGACGCTTACCGCTGCGGTCGAGGAAGGTTATACGCTCGGCGAAGTGCTGTCGGCGCTGGACGCAGCCGCCGCCGACGTTCTTCCGGACGAGGCGCGGATCGACTACAAGGGCGAGTCGCTGGATCTGCGCGATGGCGCCCAGGCGGTGCTGTTCATCTTCGTGCTGGCGTTGCTGGTCGTCTATCTGGTTCTGGCCGCGCAATTCGAGAGTTTCATACATCCGTTCGTGATCATGCTGACGGTGCCGCTCGCGGTGGTCGGTGCCCTTCTGGGACTCTATTTCACCGGGCAGACCCTGAACATCTACAGCCAGATCGGCATGGTGATGCTGATCGGACTCGCGGCGAAGAACGGGATCCTGATCGTCGAATTCGCCAACCAGATGCGTGATGCCGGGCGCGAGTTCAGCGAGGCGGTGATCGAAGCCGCAAGCATGCGCCTGCGGCCGGTCCTGATGACGGCGCTGACGACGGTCGCGGGGACGATGCCGCTGATCATGGCCTCCGGACCGGGTGCCGAGACCCGGTTCGTGATCGGAGTCGCGGTGTTTTCCGGGGTGTTGTTTGCCACCTTCTTCACGCTGTTCGTGATTCCGGCCGCATACGGTCTGCTGGCCCGGGGTACCTCGTCGCCGGAGGCCATGAGCCGACATATCGAGGGGCTCGATGGGCGTATCCGCGATATCGACCGGCAGCGCGAGGGCGAGACTGCCTGAGGAAGTGCTGATTGATTCGTCATCGCGAGGAGCGGCGCGACGCGGCCATCACTATTCCAACTGCAAATTTCTCATGGAAAAACGCTGGCCCGGCATCTACTATCCCTGCTGCGACTGAATACTACAGCGAGTGGGAAAATGCCTGAAAATCAGGAAGAAAGGAAACGGCGCGGTATCTGGGGATGGCCACGCACGAAATGGCTGCTGGGTATCCCCCTCGGTGGCTTCCTGGCGCTCGTCGTCGGTGCCGCGGCCATGTTCGGTACCGGCGCCGCCATCGAGGCAACCGGCACCGACGAGTTCTGTGCGACGGCGTGTCACTCCCATGAGCAATTCATCTACCCGGAGTGGAAGGAGTCGGTGCATTACTCCAACCGAAGCGGTGTCCGGGCAGGGTGCGCGGACTGTCATATCCCGAAGGAATACCCCGACAAGCTCATTGTAAAGACGAAGGCCGGGATCCGTGACGGCTATCACGAGTTCGTCCTGGGTTCGATCAGTACGCGGGAGCGGTTCGAAGCCAGACGCGCCGAGATGGCCGAGAAGGTCTGGGAGGAAATGCGGGCCAACGATTCCAGGGCCTGCCGTACCTGCCACAAGGCTGAATCCTTTGCCGACCAGAGCGACCGAGCTGAACGCATGCACGGCAGAATGGAAACGGGGGATACGACCTGTATCGACTGCCACGATGGCGTGGCGCACCTTGCCCCTTACGAGGCCGCCCGAAAGTATCCGGCGGCTAGCGACTAGCGGCCCGACTTTCACGCGGAAACCCGCAATGAAAGTCGTAGGGTGCCAATGAGCGCAGCGAATGGCTCCGATCGAGACCCCAGTTCCTCCGGACTGGGGCCGGGGTGGTATCGGTGCGGGTCGGCTTCGCCTCACGGCAGCCTGCGGGACCGTCTTGCGGGCTCGGTCTCGCAGGCTGTTGCGCATGATCGACCGGGTTATTCCGGTTCGAACTCCAGCACTGCCGAATTGATGCAGTAACGCAATCCGGTGGGGGCCGGGCCATCCGGAAAGACGTGTCCCAGGTGGGACTGGCACCGTCCACAGCGGACCTCGGTGCGCGTCATGCCGTGGCTTGCGTCCAGATGTTCGCTGACCATTTCCTCCGTGGCCGGCGCCGTGAAGCTCGGCCAGCCGGAGCCGGAGTCGAATTTTTCCGTCGACCGGAAAAGTTCGGCGCCTGACCCCTTCGATTCAGGCCAGTGGATCCGGAACCTTTCGCGTTCCGGAATCTCGTCCAGCAAGGCGGCGCGATTACCGGTGTAGGTGCAGAAGCCCCCTTCATATCCGTG
>JAWLFM010000168.1:0-6003 GCA_041685565.1 Thioalkalivibrio sp. | reverse complement strand
GATGGCGATGTCCCCATCGGCGAGAAAGCGATAGGCCACGTTGAGACCGTTGCCGCCACGGTGCAGCCCCGCGCCGCCGGAATCGGGAATGGTGGCGTAACGCTCGATGCGCAGCGGAAAATAACTCTCGATGAACTCGTTGGGAACGTTGGTGAATCCCGGCCACAGGGAGTGGCCATCGGGCCCATCACCCACGGGGCGCCCGGGGATACCGCCAAAGCCGATCTGGAACAGCTGGAACCACTCTCCCTTGCTGTCGTAGCCCGAGTAGAACAGGTGGGGCGAATCCGAGAACCCGGCGGCGTTGAGCATCTGCTCCGGCGCACCCATGCCAAGCAGTGCGCCGAGCAGGTCAAACAGACGGCCGAGAGCATGGGTGCGCCCTGACAGGGCTGCAGGGAACGTTGGCTTGAGCAGCGTACCCTCGGGGATGCGCACATCCACAAGGTCGTAGAAACCGTCGTTGAAGACAATCTGCGGATCTACCACGTTGATGGTGAAAGAGCCGAAGAACATCTTGAACATGTCCTCATTGAGGAAGAAGTTCACCGAGCTCTGCGCCTGCGGATCAGTGCCGTCAAAATCGAAGATGGCTTTCGATCCCTCGCGCCACATGCGGCACTTGATGCGGTAGGGACCCATGCCCATGCCGTCATCGCACAGATAATCCTCGAACTCCCGCGGTTCCTCCGGGATGAAATTCTCGATAATGTGCTGCATGGCATCGTGGTTGCGCTGCAGCATGACATCCATGGTGGTGCCGAGAACATCGTCGCCAAAGCGCTCTGCAAGCTCAATGCAGCGCCGTGACGCCGTCTTGCACGCGGCAACCAGGGCATTCAGGTCGAAGCGATTCCACTGCGGCGTGCGCACGTTGTGCAGTATCAGTTCGAGTATGTCCTCCTGCAGAACGCCCTTGCGGTAAAGTTTCGTGGGCGGGATGCGAATGCCTTCCTGGAAAATGTTGGTGGCCTCGATGGGGATCGACCCCGGCACCATGCCACCGTTGTCTGACATATGGCCGAACATGGCGCTCCAGGCTATGTGTCGCCCGTCCTTGAAGACGGGCACCAGCACCAGCCAGTCGGGCAGGTGCGACACCGCGGCGTTGCACAGGTAGGGGTCGTTGGTGAGGATGATGTCACCCTCCTCTATGTCCGCATCATAGACCGACAGGAATGGCCCGATAAACGAGCCAAACTGGCCCACCACCATTTTTCCCTCGCGATTGGCGATCATGGGGAAACAGTCGCCCTGCTCGCGAATGCCCGGGGACATGGCGGTGCGGAACAGCACCGCATCCATTTCCACGCGGGCGTTCTTCAGGGCATTTTCAATGATATCCACGGTCACGCCGTCCACATCGACGGTCTTCAGCGGCGCCGGGTTGGTCTCAATGATTCGTGCTCCCATCGGTCTGTTCTCCTCAGGCGGCCGGGTTGATCAAGAGGTTGCCGATGGTGTCCACGCCTGCGGCGTAGCCCGGCAACACAACGGTGGTGGAGTCCATTTCCAGAACGATCGCGGGACCCGGCACGGTGAGCCCCGCGTGCAGCTTTTCGCGACTGTAGATGTTGATGTCGTGCCACTCGCCGTCCACATAGAAGCGACTCTGGTGAATGATGCAGTCTGCCAGCGACGCCGAGGCATCACCGGCGGCGGCCGCTTCGATGGTGCGGGTGCGGGCCCTGGCGACCGCACGGATCATCAGCACCTCGTGGCCATCGCCAAGCTTGAAGGTAAACAGCTGCTCATGCTCGGCATCGAAGGCATCGGTCAACAGGCTCACGCCCCTGCCACGCAGCTCCTCTTCCGTAAAGTCGACCGTGATCTGGAAGGCCTGGCCGACGTAGCGCAGGTCGGCCTGGAAAGCCACCTCCTGATCCTCCGCCGCAATGCCGTCAGCGCGCAGGGAGGCCCCCGCCCGCTCCTGCAGCTCTTTCAGGTCTGCCATCAGTTTGGCATCGGTCAGGTCGCCCGCCATCATCAGGTAGGTGCGCGAGGCTTCATCCTGCACCTGGGTGGTGGCGTCCCCGTAGGCACACAGCACGCCGGGGCCCGGTGGCACGATCACCGGCCAGGCGCTGGTAAGCATCCCCAGCGCGTTGGCATGCAGCGGGCCGGCGCCGCCAAAGCCCACCAGGGAAAAGTCGCGCGGGTCATAGCCCTGCTCCACCGACACCAGGCGCAGTGCGCCGAACATGGACTCGTTGACGATGCGCACAATGCCCTCCGCGGCCTCCATAAGCCCGATGCCCATGGCGTCGGCCACCTTCTGCACGGCATTGACCGACGCGTCGTAGTTGATTTCCATCTTGCCGCCAAGCTGGACATCGGAGGGCAGATAGCCCAGCACAACGTTGGCGTCGCAGACCGTGGGCTCTTCACCGCCCTTCATGTAACAGGCGGGACCGGGGACAGCGCCCGCCGACTCGGGGCCCACGCGCAGGGCTTTCGTCAGCTCCGGCACGAAGGCGATCGAGCCACCGCCCGCGCCGACGGTGCGCACATCCACAGAGGGTGCACGCACGCGCACATCGCCGACATAGGTCTCACGACGCACCCGCGCCCTGGAATCCTGAATCAGCGCCACATCCGTAGACGTGCCGCCCATGTCGAAGGTCAGGATATTGTCGTAACCGGCGCGGCTGCAGAAATAGAGGGCCCCGGCAACCCCGCCGGCGGGGCCCGACATGAGCAGATTCACCGGCGATTCCGAGGCGGCGCGCGCGGAGGCAAGACCGCCGTCGGAGCGCAGGATCGACAGGTGGGTATCGCCACCCATGCGCTCCTCCAGCGCACGCTGCAGGTTGTCGACGTAGCGCGCCACCTGAGGTCTGACATAGGAATTCACAACCGTGGTCTCGGTGCGCTCGTACTCCTGCATCTCCGGTACCACGTCGCTGGAAATCGAGATCGGTGTGTCGGTAAAGATTTCACTGGCGAGGGCGCGTGCCTGCTCTTCATGCTCCCGGTTGATGTAGGCATTGATAAAACAGATCGTCAGCGCCTCGACGTCGCCCGTTGCGTGCAGCCTGCGCAGATCCTCGCGCAGGCGGTCAGCATCCAGAGGCGTGACCACAGAGCCGTCCGCCGCCATGCGTTCGTGCGCGCCGATCGTCAGCTCCAGGGGCGCCAGCAGCGGACTCTTGATGTAGCTCACCCAGCCGGCAAGTCCACCGGGGCAATAGGAGCGCGCCACCTGCAGGGTGTCCTCGAAGCCGGCGGTCGTGACCAGTCCGACTTTTGCACCGCGACCGGTCAACACGGCATTGGTGGCAACCGTAGTGCCGTGCATGACGAGACGGATGTCAGTCGGATTGATGCCGGTTTCCTCACAGACGCGGGCTATGCCGTTGAGAACACCGATGGAGGAATCCTCCGGCGTGGACGGCACTTTTGCCGTGTGGGTCTCGCCCGTCGCATCGTTCATCAACAGGAAATCCGTGAACGTGCCGCCGACGTCGACACCCAGTCTGTATGCCATGCGCTATGTCTCCTCGCTGTTATCGGTTACCGGTGTATCTTCTAAGGGCGCTCGGGGAATCGCTCCCGCCGTGCCCGGGTCCCTGCCTGCGCTTATGCTGCGTTGCGGCTCAACCAGTAATGCGCCCGGCCTCCCTGGGCTGTGCCGATCAGTTCACTGACCAGTTCGACCGAGCGGAGAAGCGCCGGCATGTCGACACCGGTGGCGAAGCCCATCTGCTCACACAGCATCACCACATCCTCTGTCGCCACGTTGCCCTTGGCGCCGGGGGCGAAGGGACAGCCACCGAGACCACCCACCGAGCTGTCAAACTGACGCACCCCGCTTTCGATGGCGGCAAAGACATTGGCAAGGCCCATGGCCCGGGTATCGTGAAAGTGGCAGGCAAGCCGGCCGCTGCCGTGAGCCACCACCAATGCATCCATCAGGTCGCGCACCGCTGCCGGATTGGCTGCGCCAATAGTGTCTGCAATGACAATCTCGTGCGCGCCCCACTCGGCCAGCTGCGCCGCCTGAGACAGGACCGTTTCCCGCGGCGTCGGCCCCTCGAAGGGGCACTCGAAGGCCACCGCGAGGTAGGCCTGAACCTTCATGCCCTCGGCCTGCCCACGCGTGATGATTTCGCGCGCCACGTCAAGGGTCCGCTCAAGGCTCATGTTGATATTCTTGAGGTTCATGGTCTCCGTTGCAGACACCACCACCGCCACAGTTCCGATCCCGGCGGCGCGGGCAAGCTCGTAGCCTTTCATGTTCGGAATGAGAGCGCTGAGATGAACGCCATCGGGCGACTTGAGTGCGGCGATCAGTTCGCCGGTCCCCGCCATCTGCGGAACCGCTCTGGGTGAGACAAAGCTGCCGATTTCCAGGGACGTCAGACCTGCTTGCATGAGAGAGGTTGCCAGGCGCAGGCGCTCATCAAGGGTGAGATGGCGGGACTGGCTCTGCAGGCCATCGCGCAGGCCGACCTCGTTGATGCGAATCGTGTTGTCTGTCATGCGATTCTGCCCTCTTCTCGCAGCGCCCGAATCTGCGCGTCACTATACCCCAGAATATTTGCCAGAACGCCGTCCGTATGCTGGCCCAGCAGCGGCGCCGGACTGAAGGACTCCTCATCCGTGCGCGACAGCTTGATCGGATTGCCGGGACCGCGAGTGTGACTGCCGTTCGGATGATGCAGGTCGACAACCATGTTGCGTGACAGCACCTGTTCATCCGCCAGAGCCTCGCCCAGCCGGTTGACCCTGGCGCAGGGAATGCGCTTTTCCTCCAGCCGGCGCAGCCAGTACTCAGACGTGTTGGTTTTCAGCAGCTCATTGAGTTTGCCGTCGATAAAGTCCTTGTCAGCGAGGCGCCCGGGCTGTGTTCTGTATTTCTCGTCGCGGAAAGGCGCGAAGTCCACGACCTCCAGCAGGTTGTCCCAGAAGCTGTCAAAGATGACCGCGATGATGATATGGCCGTCGGCGGTGCGGTAGCTGTTGTAGGGCACGTGCACGAAATGACTGTTGCCGATGGGCGCCGGCTCGTTTCCCGAGAGAAAATACATGGTAGCCATGTAGTTCAGCATGGAAATCTGGCAGTCCAGCATCGAGATGTCCACGTGCTGTCCCTTGCCGCTGCGCTCACGCTCGTACAGGGCCGCCATCACGCCCATCGCACCGAACATGCCGCCTCCAAGGTCGCCGATGGGAATGCCCGCGCGGGTCGGGTGTTCGGCGTCGGTGCCGGTGATGGACATGCCACCGCCCAGCGCCTGAACTACCTGATCAAAGGCAGGGCGCTGGAAACTCGGTCCCGCAGACCCGAAGCCGCTGATAGCGCAGGTAATGATGCGAGGGTTGATGTCGCACAGGAAGGGATAGCTGATTTTGAGCTTGTCGGCGACGCCGGCGCTGAAGTTCTCTATCACGATATCGGCGGATCGCACCAGGTCATAGAAGACCTCAAGGCCCTCCGCACTCTTCAGATCCAGGGCGACACTCTGCTTGTTGCGATTCAGCGTGATGTAGTAGGCACCCTGGCCGTCCAGGGAGTTGGCGGGGTCCGTGGCCAGCAGCTTGCGCGTGCCCTCGCCCCTGATCGGCTCAACCTTGATGGTCTCTGCGCCAAGGTCGGCGAGAATCATCGCACCGTAGGGCCCCGAGAGCATGTGGGTGAGATCCAGAACGCGCAATCCCGCCAATGGTTTCCCCATGAACACACCCTCCTGTCAGCACGGTACCTTACATACCCTTACTGCTTTGCAGAATGTGTGCCACAACGGCCCGACCGGAAAACCCCAAAAAAACCTTTGTAAATCGGAAGCTTACAGACCATGCCGCATTCAGCGACGACAGCGGCCCGAGAGGACCTTCGCCGTTCATTTCAAAGTGAATGCCATTCTTTCACTTTGAAGTACACGGCGAAGGTCCCCGCTCCCCATCAGGCGTCCCGCGACCCCTCAAACGCCGCCCGCTGCTCCGCCGTCGCCGGCGCCTGGTAACGCGCCTTCCACTCCTCATAGGGGATGCCGTAGATGC
>JAWLFM010000167.1:0-6032 GCA_041685565.1 Thioalkalivibrio sp. | reverse complement strand
GCCTTCGCGGCGCCGGTGGAGGACGGGATGATGTTCTCGAGGATGCCGCGGCCACCGCGCCAGTCCTTCTGGGACGGGCCGTCGACGGTCTTCTGGGTGGCGGTGGCGGCGTGCACCGTGCTCATCAGGCCGCGCTTGATGCCGAAGCTGTCGTGCAGCACCTTGGCCACCGGGGCCAGGGCATTGGTGGTGCAGGAGGCCGCGGAAAGGATCGCCTGGCCGGCGTATTCCTTATGGTTCACACCGTAGACGAACATCGGGGTGGCGTCCTTCGAAGGCGCGCTCTGCACGACCTTCTTCGCACCTGCGTCGATGTGCTTCTGGCAGGTCTCCTCGGTCAGGAAGAAGCCGGTGGACTCGATCACCACCTCGGCGCCGACCTCGTCCCATTTCAGGTTGGACGGGTCGCGCTCGGCGGTCAGGCGGATCTTGTTGCCGTTGACCACCATGTTGCTGCCATCGACCGACACCTCACCGGGGAAACGGCCGTGCACCGAGTCATAGCGCAGCATGTAGGCCAGGTACTCCGGGTCCAGCAGGTCGTTGATCGCGACCACTTCCAGTTCCGGGAACTCCTTGGAGATGGCCCGGAAGGCCATGCGGCCGATGCGGCCAAATCCATTGATACCGACTTTGATCGTCATAACTCACTCTCCCAGCTTAGTGGCTTTGCAAAGAAATCTTCCGTTCAGCGCGGCGGGCGGGCTCAGCCCAGGACCGATTTCGCGACGCTGACGATGTTCTCGGCGGTGAAGCCGAAGTAGTTCATCAGGGCGTCGCCCGGGGCGGACTCGCCGAAGCGGTCCAGGCCCACGACGGCCCCATCCAGGCCGACGTACTTGTACCAGCCGGCGGTCGCTCCGGTCTCCACCGCCACGCGGGCCCGCACCGCAGACGGCAGCACCGCCTCGCGGTAATCGGGATCCTGCTGCTCGAAGAGCTCGACGCAGGGCATCGAAACCACGCGCACCTTGCGGCCGTCAGCGGCCAGCGTGTCCGCGGCCTGCAACGAGACGCCGACCTCGGAGCCCGTGGCGATCAGGATCAGTTCGGGGGTGCCGTCACAGTCGCGCAGCACATAGCCGCCGCGCGCGATATTGGCGACCTGCTCGTCGTCGCGTGCCTGCGGGGCCAGCCCCTGGCGCGACAGGATGAACGCCGAGGGGCCATCGCTGCGCTCGATCCCGGCCCTCCAGGCAACCGCGGTCTCGACACCGTCGCAGGGGCGCCAGACATTCAGGTTCGGGATCAGGCGCAGGCTCGGGGTCTGCTCGATCGGCTGGTGGGTCGGGCCGTCCTCACCCAGGCCAATGGAGTCGTGGGTCAGCACATAGAGCACCCGCTGCCCCATCAGGGCCGACATGCGGATGCCGTTGCGCGCGTAGTCGGAGAAGATCAGGAAGGTGCCACCATAGGGGATGAAGCCGCCGTGGAGCGCGATCCCGTTCATGATCGCCGCCATCCCGAACTCACGCACGCCGTAGAACACGTAGTTGCCGGAGGCATCCCCGTGGCTGATGCCCTTGGAACCGGCATGCATGGTCAGGTTGGAGCCGGCCAGGTCGGCGGAACCGCCGAGCAGTTCGGGCAGGGCCGGGGCGTACCCGGTGATGGCGTTCTGCGAGGCCTTGCGGCTGGCGACCTTCTCGGCCTTTTCGATGGTCTGCTTGACGAAGGCGTCGGCCTTCTCCGCCCAGTCGGAGGGCAGATCCCCGCTCATGCGACGCTCGAACTCGGCCGCCAGATCGGGATGGGCCTTGCGATATGCCGCAAGGCGCTCGCTCCACTCCGCCTCCGCCTTGGCGCCGCGCTCAGCGGCGTTCCAGGCCGCATAGATCTCGTCCGGGATCTCGAAGGGCCCGTGCTCCCAGCCCAGCTCCTTGCGCGCCAGGGCGATCTCGTCGCTGCCCAGCGGCGCCCCGTGGCATTCCTCCTTGCCCTGCTTGTTCGGAGAACCGAAGCCGATGATGGTCTTGCAGCAGACCAGGCTGGGCTTGCCGGTCTCGGCGCGGGCCTGCTCGATGGCCGCCTTGACCGCGTCGGCGCTGTGACCGTCGACGCCGCGCACCACGTGCCAGCCGTAGGCCTCGAAGCGGGCGGGGGTGTCGTCGGTGAACCAGCCCTCGACCTCGCCGTCGATGGAAATGCCGTTGTCATCGTAGAAGGCCACCAGCTTGCCCAGGCCCAGGGTCCCGGCCAGCGCGCTGGCCTCGTGGGAGATGCCCTCCATCAGGCAGCCGTCGCCGAGGAAGACATAGGTGTTGTGGTCGACCACATCGTGGCCGTCGCGGTTGAAGTTCGCGGCCAGGATCTTCTCGGCCAGCGCCATCCCGACGGCGTTGGTCAGACCCTGCCCCAGCGGACCGGTGGTGGTCTCGACCCCGGGCGTATACCCGTATTCGGGGTGCCCCGGTGTCTTCGAGTGCAGCTGGCGGAACTGCTTCAGTTCGTCGATCGGCAGTTCATAGCCGCTGAGGTGCAGCAGGGAGTAGACCAGCATCGAGCCGTGGCCGTTGGACATCACGAAGCGATCGCGATCGGGCCAGCCCGGATTCGCCGGATTGTGCCGCATGTAATCGTTCCAGAGGACCTCGGCGATGTCCGCCATGCCCATCGGCGCGCCGGGATGACCGGAATTGGCTTTCTGGACCGCGTCCATCGACAGGGCACGTATGGCGTTGGCAAGCTCTCTGCGGGAAGGCATGCGGATCTCCTAGACTGAAGTAGCGGTGAACGGATCGGGACTGGGTGCCCGACGATGTGCAGGCGCCGGCCGCTTGTTATCTTTCTTATAGCGACGCGAGGAACAGGTCGGTCGGCAGTTCTCGGCCGAATACAGCCCCATTTAAAGGCGGTGTATTCTGGCGACTTTCGCGTTCCGGGGCAAGTCCGGAAACCGGAAGGCGATCGGCAGGCGGGTGGGCGCCGCTCGGAGCCACGGCGCCTCCGCTTAGAAATGTGCGTGAACTGGCGTTAAACTCTGCGGGTTTTCCGTCATCTCCCCCCTGCCTTCGGTCCGAGGAACGCCCATGACCACGAGTTATCTCTTCACGTCCGAATCCGTTTCCGAGGGTCATCCCGACAAGATGGCGGATCAGATCTCGGATGCCGTGGTCGATGCGATCCTGGCCAAGGATCCGCACGCCCGCATCGCCTGCGAGACCCTGACCAAGACCGGCATGGTCCTGCTGGCCGGAGAGATCACCACCAGCGCGGTCATCGATTACGAAAAGGTGGCGCGCGAGACCGTCTGTGCAATCGGCTACGACCGCTCCGAGGTGGGGTTCGATGGCCACACCTGCGCGGTGCTGAATGCCCTCGGACAGCAGTCGCCGGACATCGCGATGGGGGTGGACCGGGACGTCTCGGACCGGACCAGCCAGGGCGCAGGCGACCAGGGCCTGATGTTCGGCTATGCGGCACGCGAGACCGACAGTCTGATGCCCGCCCCCATCTATTACGCGCACCGTCTGGTCCGCCGCCAGGCGGAGTTGCGCAAGAACGGTACGCTGCCCTGGCTGCGACCCGATGCGAAGAGTCAGGTGACCCTGCGTTACGAGGGCGGTGTCCCGGCCGGAATCGATGCCGTGGTACTATCGACCCAGCATAACCCCGATATCACGCAGAAGGAGCTCCGCGAGGCGGTCATGGAGACGATCCTGCGGCCGATCCTTCCGGAGGAGTGGCTCAGCCGCTGTAGCGCGGAGCAGATCCACATCAACCCCACCGGCCAGTTCGTGATCGGCGGTCCGGTCGGGGACTGCGGCCTCACCGGGCGCAAGATCATCGTCGACACCTACGGCGGCATGGCCCGCCATGGTGGGGGCGCCTTCTCGGGCAAGGACCCGTCGAAGGTCGACCGGTCGGCCGCCTACGCCGGCAGGTACGTGGCGAAGAACCTGGTCGCCGCCGGTCTCGCCGACAAGTGCGAGATTCAGGTCTCCTACGCCATTGGCGTCGCCCAGCCGACATCGATCAGCGTCGAGACCTTCGGGACCGGGAGGATCGACAACGCCCGGATCGTCGAACTGGTACGGGAGCATTTCGATCTGCGACCATGGGGGTTGATCCAGTCCCTGGATCTGTTGCGACCCCTGTACAGGCAGACGGCTGCGTACGGGCATTTCGGGCGTGAAGACGTCGATCTGCCCTGGGAACATACCGATCGCGCGGAGGAACTCCGCGCGGCTGCCGGGCTCTGATAGCGCCCGGCCAAGAGATCACCCGGGCTGAGGAGCGCTGCAGCGGCATCCCCGTCAGGCTCAGCCGGGTCCCTTTACATTCATGCAACGGCGCTCATCCAGACTCACGGAGCCTTACACCATGAACGCTGTGATGAACCCCAAGAAGGACCAGGACTACCTCGTCAAGGACATCGATCTGGCCGACTTCGGTCGCAAGGAGATCGCAATCGCCGAGACCGAGATGCCCGGGCTGATGCAGACCCGGGAGGAATTCGCCAAGGACCAGCCGCTGAAGGGCGCGCGGATCGCCGGATCCCTGCACATGACCATTCAGACAGCGGTCCTGATCGAGACCCTGGAGGCGCTGGGCGCCGAGGTCCGCTGGGCCTCCTGCAACATCTACTCGACCCAGGATCACGCGGCAGCCGCCATCGCCGCCAATGGCACGCCGGTCTTCGCCGTGAAGGGCGAGACCCTGGAGGAGTACTGGGACTACGCCCACCGGATCTTCGAATGGCACGACGGCGGCACGCCGAACATGATCCTGGACGATGGCGGCGACGCCACGATGCTGGTCATCCTGGGCGCGAAGGCGGAACAGGATCCGTCGGTGCTGGCCAACCCGGGCAACGACGAGGAGCGCGCGCTGTTTGCCTCCATCAAGAAGCGCCTGAAGGAATCCCCGAACTGGTACTCGAACATCAAGAAGAACATCCAGGGCGTGACCGAGGAGACCACCACCGGTGTCCATCGTCTCTACCATATGCAGAAGGAAGGCACCCTGCCCTTCCCTGCGATCAACGTGAATGACTCGGTGACCAAGTCCAAGTTCGACAACCTCTACGGCTGCCGTGAGTCCCTGGTGGACGCGATCAAGCGCGCCACCGACGTGATGATCGCCGGCAAGATCGCGGTGGTCTGCGGCTATGGTGACGTCGGCAAGGGCAGCGCGCAGTCGCTGCGTGGCCTGGGCGCCACGGTGTGGATCACCGAGATCGATCCGATCTGCGCCCTGCAGGCGGCGATGGAAGGCTATCGCGTGGTGACCATGGAAGACGTCGCGGACCAGGCCGACATCTTCGTGACCGCCACCGGCAACATGAACGTGATCAATCACGATCACATGGCGCGCATGAAGGACCAGGCCATCGTCTGCAACATCGGGCACTTCGACTCGGAGATCGACGTCGCCAGCCTGCGCCAGTACGAGTGGGAGAACATCAAGCCGCAGGTCGACCACGTGATCTTCCCGGACGGCAAGCGCATCATCATGCTCGCCGAGGGTCGGCTGGTGAACCTGGGCTGCGGCACCGGGCACCCGAGCTTCGTGATGTCCAACTCCTTCACCAACCAGACCATGGCCCAGATCGAGCTCTTCGCCCACGGCGAGCGTTACGAGAACAAGGTCTACGTCCTGCCGAAACACCTGGACGAGAAGGTCGCCGCCCTGCATCTGCAGAAGCTGGGGGCCAACCTGACCCAAATGACACCGGAGCAGGCGGCCTATCTCGGACTGCCGGTCGAGGGTCCGTTCAAGCCGGAGCACTACCGCTACTGAGCGGGCGCCGGCCCGGCCGATGCAGTGCCGCAGTCCGGCATGCCCCTTCGGGGGCGGCGGGACTGCGGCTTCGATGGCGCCGGAACGACGGATGCCACCGCGCCCTTCCGCGCTCCCTACCCTTGCCCGAAGGACACTCCGGGCAAGGGTAGGGGGCGCGCATGCCCCTGGCACCCCCAGGGCCGGACCGGGCGATCCCGTCACCATTTCGAATCCTTCGAGGACATAGCATGAACCAACCGACGAATACCGCTCCGGTGTTCAGTTTCGAGTTCTTCCCGCCCAAGAAC
>JAWLFM010000166.1:0-6052 GCA_041685565.1 Thioalkalivibrio sp. | reverse complement strand
GCGGCGGCGCCGGCCTGCAGGCCGACCTGGCCACCTTCACCCGTCTCGGCGTGCACGGTGCCACCGCCGTCACCGCAATCACGGTGCAGGACACCCGCGACGTCCTCGATTTCGACGTACTGCAAACCCACCGGATCGTGCAGCAGATCGAGGTCACCCTGGCCGACCTTCCGGTGGCGGCGATCAAGATCGGCATGTTGGGATCGGCCGAGAATGTCGCGGCCGTGGCCCGCATCCTCGCCGCACATCCCCATATTCCCGTGGTGCTCGATCCAGTGATGGTCGCGGGCGGCGGCGGGGAACTGGCGACCGAGGCCGTGGTGGACCTCACCCGCGAGCGCCTGCTGCCCCTGGCCACGGTGATCACCCCGAATACGCCGGAGGCGGCCCGCCTCAGCCGCCACGACGATCCCCGGCGCTGGGGCGAGACCCTGCGCGAACTGGGTGCTCGCAACGTGCTCATTACGGGGGGGCATGCAATCACCGAGGCCGAGGCCCGGATGAAGCCGCTGCCGCCCATCGTGAACACGCTGTACCGGGAGGACGGGCACGTGCGCGGTTTCGAGATGCCCCGCCTGCCCTTCAGCTATCACGGCTCCGGCTGCACCCTGGCCGCCGCGATCACGGCCTTCCTCGCCCGCGGCCGGGACCTGGAGCCAGCGGTCATCGAGGCCCAGGGCTTCATGATCGAGTCCATCGCCGCCGGCTACGCACCAGGCCGCGGACAGCATGTGCCAAACCGTCTCTGTCCCCAGGAATGAACCCCCGTCTGCGCGGCCTCTACTTCGTGACCCCCGGCCACCCGGCGGCCAGGCTGGAACTCGTAGTGGCGGCCCTCAGGGGCGGGGCACGGATCATCCAATACCGGGACAAGGGCGGCGACACCGAGGCGCGAAGGCGCGAGGCCGAAGCGATCCGCATGCAGTGCCGCCAGGCCGGTGCCTTGTGCCTGGTGAATGACGACGTCGAACTGTGCACCGCCATCGACGCCGACGGCGTGCACCTGGGCGAGGCCGACGCGGCCATCGAGGCCGCCCGGGCACGGCTGGGCGCCGACCGGATCATCGGGGCCTCCTGCTACGACGACCTGCCGCGCGCCCATGCCGCCGCCGCGGCCGGCGCGGACTATGTGGCCTTCGGATCCGTATACCCCTCGCCAACCAAGCCACAGGCACGGCGCGCAAACCTGGACCTGCTGCGCCTGGCCAGGGGCGAACTTGAGATCCCGATCTGCGCGATCGGCGGCATCACCCCGGCGAACGCCGGTCCCGTGATCGCCGCCGGCGCCGACATGGTCGCCGTCATTCAGGGCATCTCCGCATCACCCGACCCCGAGGCCGCCGCCCGCGCGCTGCAGGCGCTGTTCACCGTACCCCCTCACTGACGGCCGCTTCCGGCCACCTGGTCATCGCGCGAGTTGGGCAGGCCGTTCCGTCGTGCACAAGGCAGGCTGCGCATTGGCCGCGCCCCCAGGGGCGAACCCGCCTCGCCGTGCGCCCGGAATCCCCCGGGGTGCCAAACAAGCGCAACGGATTGCACCGGCCGGCGCCACGGGCTGCCAGTCCAGGGTGATTCGTTGGCGCGGGCGCACTACACTCCGGCCTTTGCCGACAACTCTTCGCTTCCAGACAGGACATTGCCATGCAGGAATCCGAACGCCTCTTCGCCGCCGCCCAGATCCACATCCCCGGCGGGGTCAACTCCCCGGTACGTGCCTTCAAGGGCGTCGGCGGTACCCCCGTCTTCATGGAGCGCGCCGAGGGCGCCTACATCTACGATGCCGACCACAAGCGCTACATCGACTACATCGGATCCTGGGGCCCCATGGTCGCGGGGCACGCCCACCCGGAGGTGATCGAGGCGGTGCGCGAGGCCTGCCTGAGCGGCCTGTCCTTCGGCTGCCCGACCAGCCTGGAGGTCACCATGGCGGAGCGGGTCTGCGAACTGGTGCCGTCGATGGACATGGTGCGCATGACCAGCTCGGGCACCGAGGCGACCATGAGCGCCATCCGGCTGGCGCGCGGCTACACCGGGCGTGACCGCATCGTGAAGTTCGAGGGCAACTACCACGGCCACGGCGATGCCCTGCTGGTCAAGGCCGGGTCCGGTGCCTTGACCCTGGGTCAGCCGAGTTCGCCCGGCGTTCCGGTCGCGCTGGCCGAGTTGACCACGACCCTGGATTACAACGACGCCGAGGGCGTGCGCGCATGGTTCGCGGAACACGGCGCCGAGACCGCCTGCGTCATCGTCGAGCCCATCGCCGGCAACATGAACTGCATCCCGCCCCAACCGGGTTTCCTGGAGACCCTGCGCGAGGTCTGCGACGACTCCGGCGCGGTGCTGATCTTCGACGAGGTGATGACGGGGTTCCGGGTGGCTGCCGGCTGCGCACAGGCGCTGTATGGGGTCGCGCCGGACATGACCACCCTGGGCAAGATCATCGGCGGCGGCATGCCGGTCGGGGCCTTCGGCGGCCGCCGGGCGATCATGGAACACCTGGCCCCGGTTGGTCCGGTCTACCAGGCAGGCACGCTGTCCGGCAACCCCATCGCGATGACCGCCGGCCTGAAGACCCTGGAAATCCTGAGCCAGCCCGGCTTCCATGAGGTACTCGAGGCGAAGACGCAACGCCTCGTGGCCGGAATGCTCGAGGCCGCGCGCGAGGCCGGTGTGCCGATGACCGCGAATCAGGTCCCCGGCATGTTCGGCCTGTTCTTCACCGGCGAGACCGTCACGGACTATGCCCAGGCCACACGCTGCGACCTGGCCGCCTTCAAGCGCTTCTTCCACGGCATGCTCGACGCCGGGATCTACCTCGCGCCGAGTGCCTTCGAGGCCGGCTTCATCTCCAGCGCCCACAGCGATGCGGACATCGACGAGACCATCGCCACCGCCCGCCGCGTGCTGAGCAGCCTGTAGGCAGTCGCTGCGGATGGAGTCCCTGCTGGCCGGGAGCGGACCGCTGGGGCTGCTCGCCCTGTTCCTGCTGCTGGGACTGGTCACCGGTGTGCCGGCCGGCATGTTCGGCATCGGCGGCGGGCTGGTCCTGGTGCCGGTGCTGGTCTGGGTATTCGCCCTGATGGGCCTTGACAGCCAGTTCCTGGTGCAAATGGCGATCGGCACCTCGCTGGGAGCCATCATCCCCACGGCGATGCTCTCGGCGCGGGGGCATTTCCTGCGCGGCGGGGTGCACGGCGCCTCGGTGCGTCGGCTGCTGCCGCCCATTCTCGTCGGCGCGATGCTCGGTGCCTGGCTGGCGATCCAGATCGACGGGCGGGCGCTGGGAAGGATCTTCGGCGTGTTCGAGATCGCCATCGCGCTGTGGCTGCTCCTGAGCGTCCGCCCCCCGACACGCCCGGAAGCGGGCAGGCCGGTGTGGTTCGCCGCGGGAACCGGGATCGGCGCGGTATCCGCCCTGATCGGCATCGCCGGCGGCACCTTGACCACACCGTTCCTGCTCACCCAGGGCCTGGACATCCGCCGCGCGATCGGATCGGCAGCGGCCTTGGGCATACCGATCGCGATCGCCGGCAGCCTGGTCTATGCCCTCCCCGCCCTGCTCGACAGCGCCCGGGTCGCGCCGGCGTGGAGCCTGGGCTACCTGTATCTGCCGGCCGTCGCCGGCATCGCCGTCGGGGCCGCCATCAGCGTTCGCGCCGGCGTCTGGCTGGCCCATCGTCTGCCGGTCCTGGCACTGCGCCGGGCGTTCGCCGGCGTATTGCTGCTGGCCGGCGTGTACATGCTGCTACGGTAAGGCCGCCTGGCGGCCTGAAGTCGCGATCCATCCCCGTATCAGCCTGCGGAATGGCTCTCCGGCTCCGGGGCCAGGGCACGCTGGACCATGTCGTTCAGATCACGGGAAAGGCCCTCCAGGCCCGCAAGCCGCTCCAGTTCCTCGCGCATCCGTTCACCCCGCTGGGGGTCCAGACGTCGCCAGCGGGTCAGGGGCTGCACCAGGCGCGCGGCCGTCTGCGGGTTCAGGCCGTCCAGCCGCTCGATGAAGGCCCCGACGCGGCGATAGCCCTCGCCGTCCTCTTGGTGGAAATGGCGATGGTTTGCGGCCATGAACGGCCCCAGCACCGCACGCACCCGGTTCGGATTGGGCCAGCGGAACCCCGGGTGGTGCAGCAGCCGGTCCAGCCGCTCGAACCCACCCGGAATCTGGCTGCCGGCCTGCAGCGCAAACCACTTGTCCAGCACCAGCGGGTCGTCGCGATAACGGCGCTCGAAGTCCTCCATGAGTTCTTCCCGCAAGGGGTGTTCGGCGTCGTTCAGGGCAGCGAGCGCACCCATGCGCAGGGTCTGGCTGCGAGCCTGATGATATTGCCGCGCGGCCGCCGCGGCAGCGCCCTCCGCCTCCAGCGCCACACGCATCGCCAGGATCTGGTTCAACAATCGGCGACGTCCCATTGCCGCGGCGGTGAATTCACCGTTGTCCGTCGATGCCACTTCCGGCTGACAACGCTGCAGGGCCTCGGCGATCGGCCCAAAGACGGCCCGCTCGGTCTGCGTCCTGGCCGCGTGCACCGCAATTGGATCGACCTGCTCGAACCACTCCAGCAACTCACGGTGGGCAGGAAGCTCCAGCAGCGCGGCAAGCAACACCGGCTCCACGCCGGCATCATCGAGCAGCGTGGCCATCGCATCGGTCAGTATGGCCTCCAACGCCGTGTCGGCTTGGCCGGCAACCCGCGCCGTCACGGCGCGGCGCAGCAGGGACTGGGCCGCGTCCCAGCGAGCAAAGGCGTCATCGTCAAAGGCCACGAGATGCGCGAGCTCCGCAGTACCCTGGCCGGCGTCCAGCAGCACCGGCGCGGAGAAGGCCCGCAACCAGGAGATCGCGGCCGGGGCCTCGGCCAGGTCGCTCAGCTGGAAGGACTGCGAGGCGGCCGTCACCTCCAGCACCCATTCGTCGGCCGCCGACGCTGCACCCAGCCGCCCGGACATGCGGCGACCGTCGCGCCCGAGCAGCGCGATGCGCAGCGGGATGTGCAGCGGCGCCTTGTCCTGCTGGCCTACGGTCGGTGGCGTCCGCTGCTGAAGGTCGATGCGCAGGGTCCTGGCTGCGGCGTCGAAGCCGGTGCGCGCCGTCACCCGCGGCGTGCCCGCCTGGGTGTACCAGCGCCTGAACAGGCCCAGATCGCGCCCCGAGACCTCCGCCATCACCTCGACGAAGTCATCGGTCGTCACCGCCTGGCCATCGAAGCGTTCGAAGTAGGCGTCGAGCCCCTGGCGGAAGGCGTCGCGGCCGATCAGGGTACGCAGCATGCGAATCAGCTCCGCACCCTTTTCGTACACCGTCATGGTGTAGAAGTTGTTGATCTCGGCGTAGCGGTCCGGCCGAACCGGATGCGCCAGCGGACCCGCGTCCTCCGGGAACTGGAAGGCGCGCAGGCGCTGCACATCGTCGATGCGCTTGACGCCGAACAGGGTGTTGTCGGTGGTGAACTCCTGATCCCGGAAGACGGTGAGTCCCTCCTTCAGCGAGAGCTGGAACCAGTCCCGGCAGGTCACCCGGTTGCCGGACCAATTGTGGAAGTACTCGTGCGCAATCACGCTCTCGATGTGCACATAGTCGCTGTCCGTGGCCGTGTCGGGGCTGGCCAGCACGTACTTGGCGTTGAAGAGATTCAGGCCCTTGTTCTCCATCGCGCCCATGTTGAAGTCGTCCACCGCGACGATCATGTAGACGTCGAGGTCGTACTCCCGTCCGAAGGCCTCCTCGTCGTAGCGCATGGCTCGGGCCAGGGACGCCAGGGCGTGGGCACAACGTTCCCGGTTGTGGTGCTCCACGTAGACCTCCAGCGCGACCTCCCGCCCCGAGCGGGTCACGAAGCGGTCCGACTCGCAAGCCAGGCCCCCGGCCACCAGCGCGAACAGGTAGCTTGGTTTGGGAAACGGGTCGTCCCAGACGGCGTAATGGCGGCCTTCCGGCAATTCTCCAGCCTCCATCCGGTTGCCGTTGGCCAACAGCACCGGGTACCGTCCGGCATCGGCCTCCAGGCGCACGCGGTAGCGGGTCAGCACGTCGGGGCGATCCGGGAAATAGGTG
>JAWLFM010000165.1:0-6062 GCA_041685565.1 Thioalkalivibrio sp. | reverse complement strand
GCATTGGCCCCGCGCTGGGTCCGGTTGTCCTCGAACAGGCCGACATTGGTCTGGGTCTCGGATTCACGCTCGGTCTGCACCAGGTTGATCCCGAACACGCTGCGGCCGGTGTCATAGCTCCAGCCCGCACGCCAGCTACGGGTAAAGTAGTAGCCTTCAACGAAGGCCTCGTCGCCCAGCTGCGGATTGAGGGCGAACAGGAAGATCTCCTCCAGAGTGTAGTTTTCCAGCAACTCGTCGAGGGTCATGAACTGCGCATCCTCCGCCAACTGGGCAAAGGGACCCTGACGGCGCTGCCGGGTCGAACTCACCCCCTCGTCGTAGGTGAGGCTGTAGGTCGCACGACGACTGCGATGATTCACGGAAAGCGCGCGGTTCTTGCCGAAATAGCGTTCGCCGTAACGCGCCTCAATGCTGGTGACCCGCGTCGGTGCCCAGCCTGCGCCGACCTGCCAGAAGCTGCCGTCTTCGTCTTCACGGGTCGTCGCGTAGTTATTGAAGTCCTCGCCCACCACGCCGAACAGACGCAGGGACCGCCCGAAACGATAGCCGAGCGTCCCGCTGACCTGCCCGAACTCGCCCTCCAGGCCATTGTCGAAGCCCTCTTCCTCGTAGAACCCGGCGACCTGCCAGAACGGGCGGTTGAAGGCAGCCCCGCTGTTGAGGGCATATTCGCCCCGGTGGAAGTCGCTGTCCTGGCGATTGCTCTGGTGGTACAGGGTCGAGCCATAGGTGTAGCGGACCTCCTGCGTGGCGAAACTGCCGTAACGGGTCCGCAGCATCGGTGAAACGCTGTAGGTGGTGGTCTCCTGCAGGTTTCCGCTCGGGGTACTCCCACCGATGCCCACCGGGTCGAGGATCGACGCCACCTGCTCGGTACGCGAGGCCCCGGCATTGACAAAGAAGGTGTCGTCCACCAGTTCCCAGTTGCTACGCCCGCGCAGGGCGTGGGTCGTGCGCCCCTGGCGCGAGTCGTCGAGATAAAAGCGCGAGTTCAGGCGGTAATCGATACGGGTATCGCTGCGTGCACCATCCCCTTGCAGCGTAAACCCGGGGCTGACGGTGCCGATCAGGTCCGCTTCCTCCTGGCCTCGCGGGGCCAGACGGGCGTTGTCGGTGACCTCGGCCGACACCGTGACCCGCGGGGTGAACGTCCAGTCGACCGCCAGCGCACTACCGGGAGCCATCAGCACGAACCCGGCCGTACCGAGCAGCCATCGGCAGGCTGCCCCCTGGCGCCGGGCACTAGCGGACCGCGGCGCCGGGACCATGCTCACGCTCGCTGCCGTAGTAGCTGCCGCCATAGTAATGCCCCCCGAGGCCAGGTGCCGCGCGGTTGAGGGAGGTCAGCACCACACCGCAGGAATCCAGCTGATGCATGGCTCGCTCCACCGTGCTCGCCGGGGTGCGGTCCGCCTCCACCACCATCACGACCTGTCCCATGTGGGTCGCCAGCACACCCGGCTCGCTGGTGGCGAGCAGCGGCGGGGAGTCGAACAGGATGATCCGGTCTTCGTAGCGGTCATGCAGGTCATCGACCAGATCCCGCATCACGTCGCTCGCCAGGATCTCGGTCGAGCGTCCGTGGGGGCGGCCTGCGGGCAAAACGGTCAGGTTTTCCACGTTGGTTCGCAGCAGGACATCGGGGATCTGGATGTCGGGTTCGCTGAGGACATCCATGAGCCCGAGATCGGCGTGAAAACCCAGTGTGCGGGGGATGGCCGGCCGCGATACATCGGCATCCACCAGCAACACCGTGCGTTCCAGCTCCATCGCCATGCTCAGGGCCAGATTCACGCTGGTGAAGGTCTTGCCCTCGCCCGGCAGGGCGCTGGTGATCATGATCAGTCGGCCCTTCGGTATGCGCATCGCGGCATGTCGCCCGAACGCGTTGTTGAGCAGCGGGCGCTTCATCATGCGGAACTCTTCCGCCACGCTGGCCCGCTGATCCCCCGGAACGATGAGCCCCTGCTTGCGCAACCAGGCAAAATCGATGCTGGCTTCCTGCGACACCGGTTCTCGCCAGCGTTCGGGCTCGCGCGCGGTGGCTTGGGGGGCGGCCGCCTGTTCGGTCGTTCCTTCAGGGAGCGGCGGACGCGCCCGGTTCTTGTCCAGTGCCTTCTCGATAATGCTCATTGTGCTGTCAGCCCCTTGCCGGCAACCGACTCCGTCGAGTCGGCCCCTTCCCTGAAAGATAGTGGGCACGCCCCCGGATTGCCGGGGCGTCGCATCCCGCACCTGCGTGGTTCAGTCATCCCAACAGCCCCAGGAGATCGTCCAGAAGGGCTTCCGAGCCGGTCGCGTAAAGCCCCATCACCACGGCATACACCAGTACCAGCGTCCCCAATGCGGCGGTGAACACCGTCAGCTCGGACAAGCGGCGATGGCGGCTCATTGGTGTCCGCACCCGCGAGACACTGCCCAGGACCGGGCGGCCGGTGACCGTCGCCAGCTGCTGGCTGCTACTGATCGTTCGGTGCAGCTGTGACAGCAGAAACGCAAACCCGGTGCCCGCACCCAGACCGACCAGGAGTACTGCCGTGGCCAGCATGGGTCGATCCGGCGAGGCTGGCGCTGTGGGCTGACGCGGGGGCTCGAGCACGCGGAAGTCGACCGCGTCGGTCTGGCTCTCGACGGCCCCCGACATGACCGCCTGCTCGCGGCGATCCTGTAACTGGCGATAGGAGTTACGCATGACGTCGTAATTGCGGGTCAGAGAGGTGAGATCGGACTCCACCGCGGGTGCCTGCTCCACGTCGCCCTCCAGACGCGCAACCCGATCCTCGAATTCGGCGATCCGGGTCGTGAGTGACGCGATCTCGCTTTCGGTTTCGCTGATGGCATTTTGGAGTACCTCGTTACCACTGCCCGGGCGCTGGGTTGCCTGCGGGTTCTGCGTCTCTTGTTCGCGACGCGCCTCCAACTCCTCCAGAATGCGCCGTGACGAGACCAGATCCGGGTGCTCGTCGGTGTAGCGCAGACGCATCGAATCGATGCTTTGCTGCAGGTCGCTGATACGCTGATCCAGCTCCGCGTTTTCGTGACTCCCCGGTCCGCTTCCGGCTCGCCGCACAAGGGTTTGCAACCGGCTCTGCGCCTCCCGCTTTTGCAAGCGTGCTTCCTGCAGCTGGTCGCGAGTGCGCTCCATACGCGAGTAAAAGTTTCCGTCGCCGCTGATGAATCGCGCATTGTCGCGCTTGAACTGCTCGATCTCGGCCTCCTTCTCCTGCAGTTGCTGCTCGTATTTCTCGAGCTGGCGTTCGATGAACGCCTGCGAGGTGGTGAGATCGAGGCGCGAGTCGCCCATGCCGCGAGCCATGAACAGGTCGACCGTCTCGCGAACCACGCGATAGGCCACCTCGGGGTTGCCGTGACGGAAATGCACGCTGTAGATGTTGTCGCGCTCGCCGACGTCCAGCGTCAGCCGTGCGCGTAGCAACGCCACCTGGGCATCCAGGTCGGAGTTGCCGGTCAAAACGTCGAGATCACTCTCGCGGGCGATCTCCTCGAGGTTGTCACGACTGAAAAGGGTACGGGTGATCATGAGCAGGCGCTGCTCGGTATTCGGGCGCACCGTCATCCCGCGCAGCAGCGGATCCAGAACCGACTGGGTATTCACATAGACCCGGGCATCCGCCTGATAGGTATCCGGCAGGTTGTGGGCGTAGGCCCAGCCGCCCAGACAGACCAGCCATGCAATGGGCAGAATCCACCAGCGCTTGCGCCAGGTGGCCCGGACATGCTGCCAGAGTTCTTGAACGATCTTTTCCATACGACCTAGCTTCCCGCCGACCCCACCGGCGCCTGGTAGCGCCCGCGGGCCGGTCTGCAGCGAATACTGTCCCCGGACGCGCCTGCATTTGCGCCGGGACCACCCGGCGGCGACACCACTCAACGGCACCGCCGGGGTTTGGAGGATTCCCGGGTTCATTGAAGTGGGTTTGCGCAGGACTGTCCACAAATGTCGGGATTGTTTACATCCGGCGGACTGACGCGCAGATCACGGCACCGGAAGCGCGCCCCGGCGAAGGAATCCCGGCCCTTTCTGTGGACTGGAACAAGGTTTGCTAATGGCTTCTAAGGGTAGAGTCTCAAGTCGCAGGGGCACCTGCACCGACCATCAAGGATCCCTGATGAGTCATGAAAAGTTGGCACTGGAGCTCGCGGATTTCTGGTTCCCGGCGATCGCGAACGAGACCTGGGAGGGGCGACTCCACATCCTCGACGAGGTCCATGCCCAGCTTTATCAGGACCTGGAAACCGCCGGGGAGTACGAACAGGTTTCCGCGAGCTTTGTCGCGGCACTGATCGAGCGGCTGGGTTCGCCACCGGTCACGCACCCCGCGCAGGCACAGATCTATGCGGGCTCATCGGAGGAACAACACTGGGGTGCGGCCATGGCCTGGCAGTTCGGCGAAGGGCAGGACGCCCACGGTGGTGCGCCCGCGGGCAAGGAGCGCCGTCGCTGGCCGCGCGAGAGGGTCAACCTGCTCACGGAGATGTGGGTCCAGGGACGGCCGGCGCGCTGTCGGCTGGTGGACCTCTCGCGCTTCGGCGCGCGGGTCATGCCCCTGCGCTACCAGCCACGATTACCTCCCGGCACTTCCATACGGGTCGTGACCCCGGGTGGCAGGGTACGCGACGGACTCGTCGTATTTGCCAGCCCTCGGGGGGTCGGGCTGGAGTTTGCAAACGCTGCGGCCTGAAACGGGCGGCAACCCATCTCCGAACCATGAGAGCATATACATGAATCACTGGATGGCCATTTCCACGACGGTCGCGCGCGCGGCCCCGCAACCCACCGGCGCATCCGATCCCGGCCGCGCCCTCTCGCGTGAATAGCGCCGGCCGGCTCCGCGCCTATATCGCCCGTTCCGAAGCGGCTCGACGCATTCATTTCCGGCTTCGATACGAGGTGTACTGCCGTGAAACCGGATTCGAACCGGCCGAGCAGCACCCAGAGGGAATCGAACGCGACGCCTTCGACGAGCATGCCGAACATTTCCTGATTGGGCGCGAGGGCCACTCACCGGGGGCCCGCTGGGTCGGTACCATGCGTCTGATCCTGCCGGGCAAACGTCCCCTGCCAACCACGGCAACCTGTCGCCTGTTCCCCGATGTGGTGCCCGATCCCGATCGTCCGGCAGTGGAGGTTTCGCGCCTGATCGTGCGCGGGGCATCGCCCGAGGTGCTCTATCACTTGTGTCAGGCATCGCAGGACTACGCACGGCGTCACGGGTACTCGCGCATGTTCTTTCTGGTGCGTCCGGCGCTCGCGCGCCTGCTGCGGGTTCACGGCCTGCCCGTCGATGTGTGTGGCGCTCCGCACCGGCATCGCGGCACGCGCATTCCCTGCCTGACAAACACCGACGAAGCGGGCGCGGCCCTGCAGGCCTGGCGGCAGCGGTTGCGGCTCCCGGCACCTTCGGACATTCCGCACTACACTGCATGGGAGGATCCCGGCCTGGGGCGCACGCAACAGCATGCCGGGGCTGCCGATCCATTCGACCCGGTCCTGGATACGGCGAAGGTTGCGGCAGGAGGAAATTAGTCGTGGAAAACGACTCGGTGGTAAGTGCGTTCAAGCGATACTTCGATCTCTCCGAGCGAGCCGGGCGAAACCTGGAGGATATCCAGCACCTTCGCTACCAGGTGTACTGCAAGGAGTTCGGCTTCGAACGCGAGGAAGACTGCCCGGGCCACAAGGAGGTCGACGAGTACGACACCCAGGCCTGGCATTGTCTGCTGGAACACAAGCCCAGCCGGATGGCGGCCGGCTGTGTGCGGGTGGTGCATGTCGACGCGGGAGACCCGATCGGACAGTTGCCGATGGAACGCCATTGCCGCGACAGCTTTTTCGACAGCGCCCGGCGGCCCGACCGGCTGGACCGCAACAGCATCTGCGAGGTATCCCGCCTTGCCGTGCACAGCATGTTTCGGCGCCGCAACGGGGAGGCCGCCACACCGATCGGCGACATCGAGGCCCTGAAGCTCTCGCCGGACCAGATTCGCGTATTCCCGATCCTGGCGGTCAGCCTGTTCGTGGCCGCAACCCTGCTTTG
>JAWLFM010000164.1:0-6067 GCA_041685565.1 Thioalkalivibrio sp. | reverse complement strand
CGCCGAGGACTACCTCGGGGAAGAGGTCACGGAGGCGGTGATCACCGTCCCGGCCTACTTCAATGACTCCCAGCGCCAGGCGACCAAGGATGCCGGCAAGATCGCCGGGCTCGAGGTCAAGCGCATCATCAACGAGCCGACCGCGGCCGCGCTGGCCTACGGCATGGACAAGAAGCGCGGGGATCGCAAGATCGCCGTGTACGACCTCGGTGGCGGTACCTTCGATATCTCCATCATCGAGATTGCCGAGGTGGATGGCGAGCATCAGTTCGAGGTGCTGGCGACCAACGGTGACACCTTCCTGGGTGGCGAGGACTTCGACAACCGCCTGATCGACTACCTGGTCGACGAGTTCAAGAAGGACCAGGGCATCGACATCAAGGGCGACCCGCTGGCAATGCAGCGCGTGAAGGAGGCCGCCGAGAAGGCCAAGATCGAGCTGTCCTCCAGCCAGCAGACGGAAGTGAACCTGCCGTATATCACCGCCGACAACACCGGGCCGAAGCACCTGGCCCTGAAGATCACCCGTGCCAAGCTGGAGAGCCTGGTCGAGGATCTGGTCAAGCGCTCCATCGAGCCGTGCAAGGTCGCGCTGAAGGATGCCGGCCTGTCCGCCTCCGAGGTAGACGACGTGATCCTGGTCGGTGGCCAGACCCGCATGCCCAAGGTGCAGGAGGCGGTGCAGGAGTTCTTCGGCAAGGAGCCGCGCAAGGACGTGAACCCGGACGAGGCCGTCGCGGTCGGCGCCGCGGTGCAGGCCGGCGTGCTGGGCGGCGACGTCAAGGACGTGCTGCTGCTGGACGTGACCCCGCTGTCGCTCGGGATCGAGACGATGGGTGGCGTGATGACCAAGCTGATCGAGAAGAACACGACCATCCCGACCCGGGCCAACCAGGTGTTCTCCACCGCCGAGGACAACCAGACCGCAGTGACGGTGCACGTGCTGCAGGGCGAGCGCGAGATGGCCAGCGCCAACAAGTCGCTGGGCCGCTTCGACCTGCAGGACATCCCGGCCGCGCCGCGCGGTGTGCCGCAGATCGAGGTCACCTTCGACATCGACTCCAACGGCATCCTGAACGTGTCGGCCAAGGACAAGGCCACCGGCAAGGAGAACAAGATCGTCATCAAGGCCTCCTCCGGTCTGTCCGACGAGGAAGTCGAACAGATGGTCAAGGACGCCGAGGCGCATGCCGAGGAAGACAAGAAGTTCCAGCAGCTGGTCCAGGCCCGCAACCAGGCCGATGCCCTGGTGCACTCCGCCGAGAAGTCGCTGAAGGATCTGGGCGACCAGGTCTCCGACGACGAGCGCTCTGCGATCGAGTCGGCAGTGGCCGAGGTCAAGACCGCGATGGAAGGCGAGGACGCCGCCGCCATCGAACAGGCCACGCAGAAGCTGGCCGAGGCCTCCGGCAAGCTGGCCGAGAAGGCCTATGCCCAGGGCGCCGATGGCGCGGGCGAGGCCGGCGCCGAGCAGGCCGATAGCGGCCAGCAGGGCGACGATGTCGTGGACGCCGAGTTCGAGGAAGTCGACGACGACCAGAAGAAGCAGGGCTGATGCCCGTCCGGCGGCGCCTTGGCGCCGCCGGACTTCGACCACATGCCACGCCCGGGGTACACGGTACCTCCGGGCGTTTGCGTGAAGGCATTCCGCGTTCGCGCGAACGATCTACCTGGAAATGACCATGTCACAACGCGACTACTACGAGGTGCTGGGTGTCTCCAAGGACGCCTCGGCCGCCGATATCAAGAAGGCCTTTCGCCGCCTGGCGATGAAGCATCATCCGGATCGCAACCCGGGGGACGCCGAGGCCGAGGCCAAGTTCAAGGAGGCCCGCGCCGCCTATGACGTCCTCAGCGACGATCAAAAGCGGGCGGCCTACGACCGCTACGGCCATGCCGGCGTGGACGGTTCGGCCGGTGGCTTCGGCGGTGGGGCCGGGGCCTCCAACTTCAGCGACATCTTCGAGGACATCTTTGGCGATATCTTCGGGGGTGGCGGAGGCGGCCGCGGTCAGCGCGCCTACCGGGGCTCCGACCTGCAGTACAACCTGGACCTGACGCTCGAGGAGGCCGTGTTCGGCACCGAGGTCAAGATCCGCATCCCGACGACCGTCTCCTGCGAGGCCTGCGACGGCTCCGGCGCCGAACCGGGGACCTCGCCGGAGACCTGCCCGACCTGTAACGGCGTGGGACAGGTGCGCATCCAGCAGGGCTTCTTCTCCGTGCAACAGACCTGCCCGCGCTGCGAGGGCTCCGGCAAGATCGTCTCCAGCCCCTGCAAGTCCTGTCACGGCAAGGGTCGGGTACAGGAGCAGAACACCCTGGACGTGAAGATCCCGGCCGGTGTGGATTCGGGCGACCGCATCCGCCTGTCCGGCCAGGGCGAGGCCGGCATGAATGGTGGCCCGCCGGGTGATCTCTACGTGCAGGTGCGAGTCAAGCCGCACAAGCTGTTCCGGCGCGAGGGCTCGGACCTGCACTGCGAGGTTCCGGTGTCGTTCGCGACCGCCGCCCTCGGGGGCGAACTGGAGGTCCCGTCGCTGGATGGCCGGGTCAAGTTGAAGGTCCCCGCGGAGACGCAGACCGGCAAGCAGTTCCGGGTCAGCGGCAAGGGCGTGAAGTCGGTGCACGGCGGCGCGGTCGGCGACCTGATCTGCCGCGTGGTGGTGGAGACGCCGATCAATCTGACCAAGGAGCAGAAACAGCTCCTGCGCCAGTTCGAGGAATCCACCCAGGCCGGCGGGACCAAGCACAGCCCGCAGGCGCAGTCCTGGGTGGACGGGGTGAAGGGCTTCTTCGAGGACCTGAACTTCTGGTCGAAATAGGCGGCGTCCCCAGTGCAGACCTCGCTGCTTCGCACAGGCCCCGGTTTACGCCGGGGCCTGTTGCGTTGGGGCGCCTTCCGGTGCGGCGGCTCGGGGATGCCAGGTCCAGGGCGGTAGGTTGACCACGAAGCGCACGAAGACACGAAGGCAGGGCTGAGGGCGAACTCACCACGGAGGACGGAGAGTCCACGGAGAAGGGCAGGGTTGTGTTGTGGTTGAGTGTTGGAGCCCAGTGCCGGGTCGGATACGAAAACCGCGACCGGCAAAGGACCCTCTTCGTGTCTTCGTGCGCTTCGTGGTCCACCCGGGTTTGCCTTCTCTGCGCTCTCCGTGCCCTCTGTGGTGAAAATGGGGGGTGCGTGCAGCGCTCAGGTTGAAGAGAAGTCGAAGGTGGGGGCCGGCATCGGCGCCTGCAGGAAGTAGCCCTGCACGAGGTTGACGTTCAGGCTGTAGAGCACGGCGAGCACGCTGGCGTCCTCGACATACGGGACGATGACCTGCTTGCCCTTGGCGTGCGCGGCCTCGGTATGCTCGCGAATCAGCTGCTGGTTCTCCTCGCTCTCGGCCAGGTTCTTCACGTACGACGGGTCCAGCTTGATGTGGTCCGCCTCCATGTGCTGCAGCAGCTGGAACGGGTTCAGGCCATTGCCGAAGTCGTCGATGCACAGGTGGCCGTGCATCTCCTGCAGGCCCCGGGCCACGTGGATCGCCGGTTTCAGGTGGGTGACCACGGTCGGTTCCTTCAGCTCCACCACCACGTTGTCGGCGGGGATGCGCAGGGCGTGCAGGTCGTCGTGCAGCCAGCTGACCACCGAGGGATCGCCGAGCGACCCGTTGGTCAGCTTGAGGAAGAACTGGGTACCGGGGTCCTTCTTCAGTTGGTCCGCGAGGACGCCCAGCGCGGTCTTCAAGATCCAGCGGTCGATGGGCTGGGCCATCTCCGTGCGCTCGGCGCTGGGCAGGAAGGCCTCCGGTTCGTGGACATGACCCTCGGCATCTCGCAGGCGCACGAACACCGAATAGCGCGCCCGGTCGGCCCCGTGCAGGTTCACGATCGGCTGGTACAGCAGCTCCAGGCGGTCGTGATCGAGGGCGTCCTGGATGCGCAGCCGCCACTGCTGGTCGGCCTGGGCCTGGGTCATCTCGCCCTCGGCCGGGCGGAAGAAGCTGTGGGTCCCGCCGCCGGCTTCCACCGCTTCCTGCAGTGCGCGGTCGGCCTGCGACAGTAGCTCCTCGGTATCCACCGCGGTCTCGTCGGCGATCACGATGCCGGCGGACAGGGTGCAGTTGGTGGAGGCGTTGCCGAGTTCGAACACGCGCCCGGTGACCGCCTCCATCAGACCGTGGACGCGGCTCTCCACCTCGTTGCGGCGGGTATCCGGCACCAGGATGCCGAAGTGCTCGGCTTCCAGGCGCGCGGTGATGGCCGGCTCGGGGAACTGGTCCTCGATCAGCTTGCCGATGTCGGCCAGCAGCAGGTCGCTGGCGGACATGCCGACGTTGGCGCGGATCTCCGCGAAGCGGTCCACCGCCAGCGTGATCAGGGCGAACGGTTTCTCCGACTGCGCGGCCTGGCCCTGCGCGGTCTCGATCATGCCGGTGAAGTGCTGGCGATTGTAGAGGCCGGTGACCAGGTCGCGTTGCGACAGGTAGTCGATCTTCTCCGCCAGTTCCGGGTCCTCCTGGGCCGAATCCAGCAGGACCTGGGTACAGGCCTCGCCCTCGACGCTGGCGGTGGAGAGGCGCAGGTTGGCCTCGAACGGGGTGCCGTCGAAGGCCTGAAGCTGGAAGGCCTGATGGGTCTGGTCGCCCTCCTCGCCGTTCTGGAAGCGGCGCAGCAGCCCTTTCAGTTCGTCGCGGCTCTCCGGCGCGACCAGATCCATCAGCGGCAGGCCGTCGACCTCCTCCGGGTCGCCGATGCCAAAGCGTTCGCGCCAGGAGGCGTTGGCGTAGATGTGCATGCCCTCGTGGACGTAGGCGATGGCGTCGCGCGAGTTATCCAGCAACAGCTGGCAGCGGCGTTCGGACTCCTGCAGCGACGCGTCCATGCGGCCCAGTCGCTGGCGCAGCTGGAACTGTTCGGCGGCGCGAATGGTGAGGAGGCTGGCCAGTTCGTGCAGTTCGTGATCCACCACCGCGTACGCACCGGCCTCGTAGTCATCCACGCGTTCCGCTTCCGGGCGTTCGGTCAGGATCACGACCGGGATCCGCCGGCCGGAGGCATGCTGGGCCTCGTCCACGTGCTCGCGGGCCAGGCCCAGGCCGGGTTCGATCAGCACGATCACGTCGAAGCGCCGGTTCTCCAGCGCCTCGGCGAGGGCGTCGGTGGTCGAAACCTGCTCCGGGCGGATCGCGCTGCCGCGGGTTCGGATGCTGCTGATGACCTCTTCCGCCCGGTTCGGATTACTGGTAACGAAGAGGGTACGAATGGTCTCGTTCATGGGGCCTGGTCGTCGCGGTTGCGGGTAGTGAGGGACAGTCCGTTGTCATTCGCGAGGCCGGGATCCGCCTCGGCGCCGGGGGATTCCGCGGTCGGGCTGCCGACCTCGAGCGCGGTCATGCGGCAGCCCACCTCGGTGAACAGGGTAGTCCCCGTGCGTTCGCTGTCCAGTTCCAGAACGCGGGCGCGGTTGTTCAGCCAGCAGACCACCCGTTTTTCGTGGTCGAAGACCTGGGCCGGCAGGAACAGGGCGGCCCCATCGGTATCCGTTCGTTGTGGCGCAAACAGGCCCGGCTGCGGGACCCCGGCGGCGACCCCGTTGCGAAAATCCTGGATCTGCATGGGGAGGCAGCGATTGGCAAGGAACTCCACGCCGATGCTGATGCGTTCGCCGACCTGATCGTCGAAGCGAATCCAGCGCAGCACCCCGGCCGTCCAGCGGTGGCCGTCCACGGCGCGCAGCCCGACCAGGTCGCCGATCAGCAGGGGCTGCTGTGGTGCGTCCAGGCACAGGCGAACGCCCCCGGCGCCGATGTCGTCCACCTGCCAGTGTTCCGGCGGGTGGCGCTTGGTGATGGGCCCTGTCGGTTCGTCGTGGCCGGCGATCTCGAGGCCGCGCCCGACGTCTTCCCAGGCGGTCGCGGCGGGGCCGGGGGTGTCGTCCGCGAGCGGCCGGAGATCGCTGTCGCGACCGGCGGCGGGCGGGCTGTCGACCAATGCGAGATCGGAACCCCGCAAAGCGGACGGCGACATCTCGAAGACGCTGACGCCGCCGTCATGCTGTGTCAGGGCCTTGAGGCCG
>JAWLFM010000163.1:0-6085 GCA_041685565.1 Thioalkalivibrio sp. | reverse complement strand
GCGGCCACCTCGCGCGCGTACACCCGTGTGGTCTCGGCGATCTCCGCGCTCATGATCCACTCGGGGCGACGCTTGGCCTGGCCGGAACCGGGGTGGATCTGGAAGCGCCGGTTGCGTGTGCCCAGGTAATCGCCGCGCTCGGTCTTCCTGCCGACGTGACTGACCAGTCCGGCCAGCAGCGCCTTGTGCAGGTTCTCCGGGTCGGCGGGGAGCTCATTGCGCTGCAGGCCCTGGCCGCGGGCCAGGGTCGCCAGCTGCGCCCGCAGCTCCTGCCACTCGCGCATGCGCAGGAACGACAGGAAGTGGTCCCGGCACCAGCGCTTCAGCGCGCTGCTGCCCAGTTCCTCGCGGGTCCGGTGCCAGTCGTCCCAGAGCTTCAGCATGCCGAGAAAATCGGAGCCCTCGACGCGAAACTCCCGATGCGCCTGATCGGCGGCCTGGGCGTGTTCGGCAGGGCGCTCGCGGGGATCCTGCAGGGCCAGGAAGGCGGCGACGGTCATGGCCTCGGTGAGCACCCCGCGCGTGCCCCCGGCGATGATCATCGCCGCGAAGCGGGGATCCACCGGCAGCTGTGCGAGCTGCCGGCCGTGGCCGGTGATCCGGCCCCTGCCATCCACCGCGTGCAGTTCCTCCAGCAGACGGTAGCCATCGCGGATCAGGCGCGGGTCGGGTGGATCCACGAACGGGAAGTGGCGCGGGTCGCCCAGGCCCAGCGCGGCCATCTGCAGGATCACCGCAGCCAGGTTCGAGCGCAGGATCTCGGGGTCCGTGTGTTCGGGGCGGAGCTGGAAGTCCTCTTCGCTGAACAGCCGGATGCAGATGCCCGGCCCGAGCCGCCCGCAGCGTCCCGCGCGCTGGTTGCAGGAGGCCTGGGCGATGGGTTCCAGGCTCAGGCGCTGTACCCGGGAGCGCCAGGAGTAGCGGGAGAGCCGCGCCAGGCCGGTGTCGACCACGAAACGGATGCCGGGGACCGTCAGCGCGGTCTCGGCGACATTGGTGGCGAGCACGATGCGCCGTCCGGGATGCGGCCGGAATACGCGGCCCTGTTCGGCCGCCGAGAGCCGTGCGTAAAGCGGCAGGATCTCGGTGTGCGCCGGTTGCTCCCGGCGCAGGCGCTTCGCGGCGTCCCGGATCTCCCGTTCCCCGGGAAGGAAGACGAGGATGTCGCCGGCGCCCGCACGGCAGCATTCCGCCACCGCCATGCTGATACCGTCGAAGAGGTCGCGTTCCGGGGCCTCCCCGGCACTGGATGGCGTGCGCTCCGGGCGGGTCGAAGGACGCTCGGAGCCATGGGACGCAGGGGGTGCGCCCTTCGACGGGCGGGGGGGCGCCGATGCCTCCGGCTCCGCGAGGGGTCGATAGCGCACCTCCACCGGCCAGGCGCGGCCGGGAACCTCGATGATCGGGGCATCGTCGAAGAAGTGTGCCAGCCGCTCGGGGTCCAGGGTCGCGGAGGTGATGATGATGCGCAGGTCGGGTCGCCGGGGCAGCAGCTGCTTCAGGTAACCGAGCAGGAAGTCGATGTTCAGGCTGCGCTCGTGGGCCTCGTCGATGATCAGGGTGTCGTAGGCCAGGAGCTCGCGGTCCTGGCGCAGCTCGGCGAGCAGGATGCCGTCGGTCATCAGCTTGATGTGGGTGTCGCTTCCGGTCTGGTCCCCGAACCGGACCTTGTAGCCGACCGCCGCGCCGATCCCGGATCCCAGCTCCTCGGCGATGCGCCCGGCCACCGAACGGGCGGCGATGCGCCGGGGCTGGGTGTGCCCGATCAGGCCGCGCCGGCCGCGACCCGCGTCCAGGCAGAGCTTCGGCAACTGGGTGGTCTTGCCGGAGCCGGTCTCGCCGCAGAGCACGAGCACGGGGTGGTCGCGGATGGCCGCGACGATCCTGTCGCGCTCGGCGTGGATCGGGAGGTCGCCGGCATAGCGGGTTTCCGGAAGCGTCGCCCGGAAGGCCTCGGCGCGGCGGATGGCTGCGTCGCAGCGCTCGCGCGCCTGGTCGAGCAGGCGGTCGGCGGGCTGGCCGCGGGCAAGGCGGCGGGTCGCCCGCTGCAGCAGTTCCTGGATGGCGGGCTCATCGGCCCGCAGTCCTTCTGCCAGCCGGGTCTCGATCTCACGGGTCGCGGCAAGCGGGTCCGTGTCACCCATCAGGACGCGGGCAGGCGTAGCGCCTCGATGTTCTCGCTGCGCAGGCGTTCCATTGCCCGGGTAACCTGGGCATCGCTGCCAAAGGGTCCGACGTAGACCCGGTGGAAGGTCTGGCCGTTGATACGGACCTCGCGGATGTTCGCCGTCAGGCCCATCAATGCCAACCGGGCCTTCATCTCGTCGGCCTGCTGGAATTGCCGGAAGGAGCCGGTCTGGAGCAGCACCCGGCCGCCGGTCTCGGGGCGTGCCTGAGGCTGCGGCTGCGGCGCCGGTGTGGCACGCGGGGACGGCGATGGCGCGGGGGCGGATTCCGGAATGCGTACCTCGTCCTTTGGCAGGAGTTCATAGAACTGGAACCGCGAGCGCTCCGCAGCGGCGTCCGGACTCGCCGCCGGGGGTTCCCGCACGGGGGCGATGGGCGCCGGCTGACCTTCGCCGCGGGTCAGCCAGCCAGGATCCTGCCCCATGCGGTCCGCACCCTGGAGGTACAGGATGGCCGCGATGGCAAGCCCGGCCAGCATGCCGGCCAGCAGCCAGAACCAACCCGGAATCGGCCGCCTGCTGCGGGTGGAGGCCGGTTTGCGGCGAACCTTGCGTGCCTGCGCCATGGTCGTTCCCTACATGCTCTCGGGTGCACTGACACCGAGAAGCCCCAGGCCGTTCGCCAGGACCTGCCGGATGCCGCCGATCAGGGCCAGGCGGGCGGAGACCAGTTCCGCCTCCTCCGCATTCATGAAGGGCACCGCGTTGTAATAGGCGTGGAAACCGGCCGCGAGATCGCGCAGGTACTGGGCCAGCTGGTGCGGTTCGTAGGCCAGCGCCGCTGCGGCCACGAGCTCCGGAAAGCGGTCCAGCTGGGCCAGCAGTTCGGCCTCGGGCATCAGGGTCAGGCGCGCAATCTCCGGGCCGTCGGCCGCTGCCGCGACCAGGCCGCGCCCGGTCGCTCCGCGCTGCACGCTGCAGATGCGCGCGTGGGCATACTGGATGTAGTACATCGGGTTGTCGTTGGACTGGCGCTTGGCCAGTTCCAGGTCGAAGTCGAGGTGCTGGTCGCAGCGCCGCTGCACGTAGAAGAAGCGCGCGGCGTCCGCGCCGACGTCCTCGCGCAGTTCGCGCAGGGTCACGAAGCTGCCGGAGCGGGTGGACATCTGCACCCGTTCGCTGCCGCGGTACAGGATCGCGAACTGCACCAGCAGCACGTCGAGGCGGCCGTCGTCCAGGCCGAGGGCATTCAGCGCGGCGCGTACCCGCGCGACGTAGCCGTGGTGATCGGCACCCCAGACGTTGACCATCCGGTCGAAGCCGCGCTGGAACTTTTCCCGGTGGTAGGCGATGTCGGATGCGAAATAGGTGTAGTCGCCGTTCTCGCGCCGCACGACGCGATCCTTGTCGTCGCCATGGTCGGTGGAGCGGAACCACAGGGCGCCGTCCTTCTCGTACAGGGCGCCGTGTTCCTGCAACAGGGCCACGGCCGCGTCGATGGCCCCGGAGTCCGCCAGGCTGCGTTCGGAGAACCAGCTCTGGTACTGCACGCCGAAGGCCGCGAGATCGTCACGGATGTCGTCCAGGATGGCGTTCAGGCCATGGTCGAAGAACTGCCGATAGAGGCTCGGTCCGAGGAGATCCATCGCCCGATTCACCAGGGCGTCGATATAGGCCTCCTTGTCGCCACCCTGCGGTTCGTCGGGCGGGAGGCCCTGCAGCACCTGTTCCGCCGGATATGCGGCGGCATCGCCCAGCAGCACGGAGAGATCGTCGGCGATGCCGTGGACGTACCCGCCGCGATAGCCGTTGGCGGGGAAGGGGAGTGCGACCCCGCGCTTCTCCAGGTAGCGTACCCAGACGCTGGCGGCGAGGATGTTCATCTGCCGCCCGGCATCGTTCACGTAGTATTCGCGCGTGACCTCGAAGCCGCAGAATGCCAGCAGGTCGGCGACGGTGGCGCCATAGGCCGCGCCGCGGCCATGCCCGACATGGAGGGGTCCGGTCGGGTTCGCGGACACGAACTCGACCTGCACCGTCTGGCCGCGGCCGACGTCGGAACGCCCGTAGTCGGGACCGGCGTCGGCGATGGCCTGCAGCACCGCAAAGCGCGCGCTCTCCTCGAGCCGGAAATTGATGAAGCCCGGTCCCGCGATCTCGACCGCGGCGAGGCCGGGAACCGTGGGGAAGGCCGCCTGCAATCGCTCGGCGATCTCCCTCGGCTTGCGCCGCGCGGGACGCGCCAGTTGCATGGCCAGGTTGGCCGCGAAGTCGCCGTGGTCGCGCTCGCGGGTACGCGTCAGCCGCACCTCGACGCCGTGGTCGGCGGGCACGACGCCGTCCCTTACGAGTTGGGAGAGCGCCGACTCCAGCGCCTGCTCGAGGATCTCTTTCAAGGCCGTGATAACCGGTGGAGGAAGCAAGCCCGTCATTCTAACCCAAGCCGCCCCCCATGCGTGATTCGCCCCTGCGTGGGGTCAGGAGAGGGTGATCGGATCGACATCGATGCTGACGCGAAGGTTGCGCGGGGGCGGGTTGCGCTGCCAGTGCGCGCGGGCGTCGGTCAGGGTCTGGTGCAGCGGCTTGCGGCTGGCCGCCGCCAGCAGGATCTGTTCGCGATAGCGTCGGTTTACGCGATGCCGGGGTGCCGGCGCGGGTCCGAGAACGCGGACGTCGCGGGCGGAGCGTCGCAACTGCTGCGCGATTTCCTCGGCCTGCCGTGCGCTGGCCTCGGGGGTGGGGCCGTCGACGCGGACCAGGGCCAGGAAGCCGAAGGGCGGCATGCCACCGGTGCGGCGCTCGTGCAGCAGGGGCTCGACCATGGCCGGGTAATCGCCGGTGCGCAGCCCCTGCATCAGCGGGTGCTCGGGATGGCCCGTCTGCACCAGCACCATGCCGGGATCGCCGCCGCGGCCGGCCCGGCCGGCGGCCTGCAGAACCAGCTGCAGGGTCTGCTCGGCCGCGCGCAGATCGACGCTGAACAATCCCTGATCGACGTCGATGACCCCGACCAGGCCGACGCGGGGGAAGTCATGGCCCTTGGCCAGCATCTGCGTGCCGACCACGATGCCGGCGTCCATCGCGCGGATGGTGTCCAGGCACTGCTCCAGCTCGCCCCGGCGCCGGATGCTGTCGCGGTCCAGCCGTACCATGGGTATTGCGGGGAAGTGGCGGGACAGCGCCCGTTCCAGGCGCTGGGTTCCCAACCCCTGATGGCTCAGTGCCTGGCCGCACTGCGGGCAGGTCTCCACCAGGCGCTCGCTGAATCCGCAGAGATGGCAGACCGAGCGCCGCGCCGCCGCGTGCACGGTCAGGCGGGCATCGCAGTGCGGGCAGTCGGCGACCCAGCCGCAGTGATCGCAGGCCAGCACACGCGCGAAGCCCCTGCGGTTGAGCAGGATGAAGCACTGTCGTCCCTGGCCGAGGGTCTCGCGCATGGCATCGAGCAGCGGGCTGCACAGGCCTTCGTCGGGTCGGTGCACGCGGGTGTCCAGACAGCGCACCGGCGGGGGCTGCGAGCCGTCCGGCCGGGTGCCCAGGCGCAGATGCCGATAGCGGCCCGCGCGCGCCTTCACCAGGGTCTCCAGCGTCGGTGTGGCGGAACCGAGGACCACCGGGACGGACTCGATGTGACCGCGCATGATCGCAAGGTCACGGGCGTGATAGCGCAGACCGTCCTGCTGCTTGTAGGCCGAATCGTGCTCCTCGTCGACGATGATCAGGCCCAGCCGCGGCAGCGGTGTGAACAGTGCCGATCGTGTGCCGAGCAGGAGACCGCGCTGCCCGAGCCGGGCGTTCTCCCAGACCCTGAGCCGCTCCCCCGCCGGCAGCCCCGAGTGCAGGGCCGCGACCTGCCCGGGGAAGCGTCGGCTGACCCGTTGCACGAGTTGCGGCGTGAGGGCGATCTCCGGGACCAGGATCAGGACCTGCCGGTCGCGTGCGAGCGCGTGCGCGGCCGC
>JAWLFM010000162.1:0-6204 GCA_041685565.1 Thioalkalivibrio sp. | reverse complement strand
GGACACCGCGCTCGAGTATCTCGCCGCGAAGCCGGGCTTTGAGGTCGAGATCCAGGAGGGTCGCCTGTGGGTGCTGAAGCCCGGCCAAGAGAAGAGCGGCAAGCATGTGACGCTGATCGGTGCAGGACCCCAGGGCATGACCCTGCGTGCGCTAGACCAGGACACCGCGCTCGAGTATCTCGCCGCGAAGCCGGGCTTTGAGGTCGAGATCCAGGAGGGTCGCCTGTGGGTGCTGAAGCCCGGCCAAGAGAAGAGCGGCAAGCATGTGACGCTGATCGGTGCAGGACCCCAGGGCATGACCCTGCGTGCGCTAGACCAGGACACCGCGCTCGAGTATCTCGCCGCGAAGCCCGGCTTTGAGGTGGAGGTCCAGGAGGGTCGCCTGTGGGTGCTGAAGCCGGGGCAGGAGAAGAGCGGTAAGCACGTGACGCTGATCGGCGCCGGTCCGCAAAACATGACGCTGCGCGCCCTGGACATGGATAGCGCCCTGGAATACCTGGCGGCGAAACCCGGTTTCAATGTCGAGGCGCAGGACGGCCGAGTCTGGGTGCTGAGGCCCGGGCAGGAGAAGAGCGGGAAGCACGTCACGAAGATCGGTGCGGGACCGCAGAAGGCGACGCTTCGGGGCCTCGATATCGAGACCCTCGACGCGTATCTTGCCTACCGGCCGTAAGGCGCCTGACCGGCCCGGGGAAGGGTCCGGGCCGGTTAGCATGCGATCGGCTCCGATGATTGCGGGGAGACAGACCGATGCTCGTCTCCGCGTTCTTACCCAGCGGTGGACACATTGCCGTCGCGGGAATGTAACGACGGCTTCACGGATGGCGATTACCGTTGGCGGATTATTCGGATCGACGTTTCGATCCGCCTAAGCGAGCCTCGCCGTGAAAACAGCCCTGACCCTGCGCGACCGGATAGACCATGCGGTCTTCGATGCCATCTACTCGCGTTCGCTCGTCTACAACACCTGCTGGGAGGACCCAGCGGTGGATCGCATGGCTCTGGCCCTGCAGCCGGAGGATACCCTGCTGGTCATCACCAGCGCCGGGTGCAATGTGCTTGATTACGCCCTGGCAGGTCCGCGGCAGATCCATGCCGTAGACGCCAATCCGCGCCAGACGGCCCTGCTGGAACTCAAGCTCGCGGGCATCCGCAACCTCGACTTCGAGGACTTCTTTGCGCTCTTCGGCAACGGAGCCCACGCGGGGCTGCCCGATTTCTACCGACAGGCGTTGCGCCCTGACCTTTCGGATTTCGCGAGGGCGTTCTGGGACGAGCGGTTGCATTGGTTCGATCCCAAGCGCGGCGGCTTCTACTACCAGGGACTCGCGGGCAAGGTGGCGCGGGTCTTCCGTACCTATCTCAAGATCCGCCCGAACCTGGCGGAGAGCGTCTCGGCGCTCTTCGGGGCGCAGAGTCTGGACGAGCAGCGCGCCATCTACGACCAGCGCATCGGGCCGCGGATCTGGAGCCCGGGGGTGAACTGGGCCCTGTCGCGCCAGATCACCATGAGCATGCTTGGGGTTCCCCATGCCCAGCGCAAGCAGGTCCAGGCGCAGCACCAGCGTGGCGTGGCTGGCTTCATCCGCGAAGCGCTGGAATACGTCTTCCGCGAGCTCCCCCTGTGGACCAATTACTTCTATTCGGTCTACGTGAACGGCCGCTATTCGCAAACCTGCTGTCCCGAGTACCTGAAGCCGGAAAACTTCCTCAGTCTCAAGGCCGGGCTCGCCGACCGGGTCATCCCGCACACCTGCACCGTGACCCAGTTTCTGCAGGGGACCGAGGAGCGCGTCTCGAAGTTCGTGCTTCTCGACCACATGGACTGGATGAGCACCTACTACCCGGAAGCCCTGGCGGAGGAGTGGTCGGCCATTCTGGAGCGGGCGGCGCCCGATGCGCGGGTCATCTTCCGCAGTGCCCATGCGGCGCCGGCCTACCTCGGCCTGATCGAGATCGGCGAGCGGCGTGAGCGGCTGTGCCAGCGCCTGGTGTTCAACGAGGCCCTGGCCAGCGACCTTCAGCGCCACGACCGCGTGCACACCTACGCCGGGTTTCACGTCGCCGATCTGGTCACCGCGACATGATCCGGGGCGACGCCCAGGTCCTCCTGCGGCTGCTGCGGGGCCAGCCGCGCCGCGGCAATCTGGCCGAGCGGCTGCAGGCCTTCTACGGCCCCCAGGCGGAGCACTACGATGCCTTCCGCGAGCGCTTGCTGCACGGTCGTGCGGAGTTGCTCGAGGGCCTTTCCCCCGGCCCGGGCGAGAGGCTGGTGGAGCTCGGTGCCGGCACCGGGCGCAATCTCGGCTTTCTCGGTGAGCGGCTGGGCAGCCTCGCGCGCGTGGAGTTGGTCGACCTCTGTCCGGCCCTGTTGGAACAGGCCCGCAAGCGCACGGCTGGACTGCCCAATGTGCGGGTGATCGAAGGGGACGCGGTGACCTACCAGCCGGACGGGCCTGTCGATTGTGTCTATTTTTCCTATTCGCTCACCATGATCCCGAATTGGGAGGGGGCGCTGGGCAACGCGCTCGCCATGCTCAAGCCCGGCGGCCGACTCGGTGTGGTGGACTTCTATATCTCTCAACCGACGCCTGCGCCGGGGCTCACCCGGCACGGCTGGGTGAGCCGCCGGTTCTGGCCACGCTGGTTCGGCCACGACGGCGTGCACCCGAACCCCGCCCATCTTCCCGCCCTGCGGCGACTGCTGCCGAATCACGCGCTCACCGAGCACGCTGCGCCGGTCCCCTATCTGCCGGGCCTCAGGGTGCCCTACTACTGTTTCGTCGGGCGCCACGCGTGAGGTGCGTTGCGCGTGGGCGCCCGTCATCGTCCGGCAACGACCCTGCCGCATAGTCGGGCGGGCATACAACTGAACAACACAAGGGGACGCGGATGGAGCGGTTTGCGGATGTGATCGATCGGGCGCAGGCGCACATCGCCAGCGCCTGCCTCAAGCTGGCTGGAGACCCGTCGCCGGAGGCGGGCACTTTCTGGTGATCCCCCGTTGGCGCGAGATACTCGATGCGTTGTGCGAATGAGCCACCGATGGTTGTGCGGAACTCACGCGAGCCACGCCCCGCGCACCGGAGTGCGCAGCCGGACTCGTCGGCCGGCAACACTCATGGCACTCGGCAAGGCTCGCTCGTTAGCGCCCTCCGTTGACTTGGCGGCAATGCTTGGGTAAGCGGTCGCGCGGGTTCTCCGCGGCCCAAGGGTTTTGCTTCACCGAGTGTCCGCTCGCATCCTTCCGCATTGTCGCCCGGCTGGCGGCACCGCCTGGGCTGCTTCCTATACGCCGGAGGGGGGGAAACCACTTGGTTGAACATCAGAGGTATTTGAAACACTTCGGAAGTACTACTGAAATATTAGCATGGCCTAATGGACTCACCTGAACATTGAACCGGGAAACCCGGAAGGAGAATCCATCATGACCAAGAAGAACTCGCTGAAGATGCTGACCTTCGTCGCTGCGCTGGCCGCGTTTGGTGGTCTGCAGGCGCAGGGTATCGGTACACCCTCCACGATTGAACTCGACCCCTGCATGAACGGGCAGGTATCCACCAGCGGCCTGTTCCCGACGAAGGCGATGGAAGAGCAGTTCGCGCGCTACCTGGAATGGACGGCTGCAGAGGGCCTGGACGTGACGTTCGCGCTCGAACCGACGGCGGAGGCCATCACCACGCTGGATCCGGGCGCGAATGGTTCGGTTTCTGCGACCGGAACCTTCCCGAGCCAGGCGATGGAGGACCAGTTCCACGCCTATCTGGCTTGGACCGAAGCCGCGGGCCTTGATGTCACCTACGCCTTCCAGGGCCTAGGCAGCAACTGATCACGCCTTTCGGCCACAGACAACCCCGGGGGCAGCCGCCATGCGGCACTGCCTCCGGGTGTTTGCCCGAGAACAGCGGTTTCTTTGTGTCCTGTCACACGCCAAATCGCCGACGAGGCCGTACTCGGCAGCCAGCAACGCCGACGGCGCCTTGAACCCGGAATTGGATGTGGGCGGGTCAAGGCCATCTTGCCGCCACGGATCTCCTCGATCCGCTCGATGCCCGAGCCGGGGTGGGGTAGGTGATGATCATCCATGATGACAATCATGTTTCCGTGGGCGCCCGCTGACGGAGATGATCGGACAGGTTCGGCCCTGTGCTGAGTGCCGCCGCGCTGTCATCTTCCTGCCCGAGGAGCTTCACAGTTCCATCACTGCGCTGTCATGCGCAGGCGCTAGCATCCAATCCGGTTTCCCCATCCGGAGTGTTCGACATGCGGCGTATCTCGCGTAGGGATTTCCTTCGTATCTCGGCATTGAGTCTCGGTGCGGTCGCCGTATCGAAGGGTCTGAGCGGATGTTCGTCATCGAGCGATTCCGCTCCCGTCGTACGCTTCGACCATGGGGTTGCAAGCGGGGACCCCATGCAGGATCGCGTTCTGATCTGGACGCGCGTCACACCGGAAAACCTGGCGGAGGACGATCTGCTGGTCGCCTGGGAGGTCGCGGCCGATGAGGGGTTCCAGAATCTCGTTCACAACGGCGAGACCACGGTCCAGCGTGCGCACGACTTCACGATCAAGGTGGATGTACTGAATCTGCTCCCCGGCCAGACCTGTTTCTACCGCTTTCGCGCGGAGAGTGGCCTCGTTTCCCCCCATGGACGCACTCGGACCCTGCCGGAATCGGGTGTCGAGCAGGTCCGCTTTGCGGTGGTGTCCTGCTCGAATTACCAGGCGGGCTTCTTCCACGTCTATGCCGAGATCGCGAAGGAACCCGATCTCGACGCCTTGCTGCACCTCGGTGACTATATCTACGAGTACGACAACCGAGGCTACGCGACCGAAGATGCGGAGCGCCTGGGCCGCACCGTCCCAGACGACAACGATGTCGAGCTGTTGACCCTGGAGGATTATCGCAAGCGGTATGCGATCTACCGCCGAGACGCCGATTCGCAGGCGGTGCACGCCAGAGTCCCGCTGATCGCCGTCTGGGACGACCACGAGGTCGCCAACGACGCCTGGCAGGACGGTGCGGAAAACCACGACAGCCTGACGCAGGGCGATTTCACGGAACGCAAGCTTGCCGCTCTTCAGGCCTACTTCGAGTGGCTTCCCATCCGGCCGTTCCGCCCGGACGATCGCGAGACGATCTATCGCGGTTTCCACTACGGCGATCTGGTCAGCCTGTACATGCTGGATACCCGGATCATCGGTCGGGACGAGCAGATCAGCTACCTCGACTACCTGACGCAGGAGGGGATCAACGTCCCAGGCTTCGCGGCCGCGGTCGGAGACCCCAACCGAACCATGCTCGGCATGGAGCAGCGGAACTGGCTCCAGCAGCAGATGGCGGGATCCCTGGCGACCTGGCAGGTGCTGGGTCAGCAGGTCCTGTTCGGCCGCATGAATCTTCCCGCGGAGTTACTGGTGGACGTCCTCAATCCGGACCCTGCCACATTGCTGCCGAAGTTCCAGGAGCTGGCGGAGATCAAGTTCCGACTCCTGCAGGGCGACCCGACCCTGACGGAACTCGAGGAGGCGCGGGTGACCACGGTGCTGCCGTATAACCTGGATGCCTGGGACGGTTATGCGGCGGAGCGAGAGGTCATCCTCGGCACGGCCCGACAGCTTGGTAAGGACCTGGTCGTGCTGGCCGGCGATACCCACAACGCCTGGGCCAACGACCTTCGTGACCTCGAGGGAAACGCGGTCGGTGTTGAGTTTGCCACGGCGTCCGTTTCGGCACCGGGTCTCGAGGAATACCTCCAGCTTCCAGCCGAGTCCGTCCCTGGCGCCGAGCAGGCCATCCAGCTGCTGGTCGACGATCTGCAATACCTGAACGTGAATCAGCGTGGCTACCTCGTGGTGACCTTCGCCCTCGACCAGGTTCTCGCCGAATGGCGTTTCGTCACGACCGTGAAAGATCGTGAGTATCTGCTCGATACCAGTCGCGCCACGGCGGTGAAGACCGTTGCCGGGGTTCGCCGGGTTGAGCCTGCCTGAGCCGAGGCGGCAGGCGCGGCGGTCCGGAATCGATCATGTTCGCTTGGCCGGCTTCAACGGGTCGTGATGAGCGGACATCCGTAACGCCACGGGACTGTCACCACGACTTCAGCAGGGCGAGCGTCGGCGCCCAGCGTGCTTCTCCAACTCTGAAACCCCCTTCACACAGCCAGGAGTAGATTGATGCGTACACGGGTTCTTCATGCCGCT
>JAWLFM010000020.1:6534-25392 GCA_041685565.1 Thioalkalivibrio sp. | reverse complement strand
CTGGGTCTGGGCGGGCGCGATCCTGATGGGCCTGGGCGGCTTCCTGGCCGCGACCGACCGCCGCTACCGGGTGCGCGTGCGCCGCGAGGAGGATCTGCCGGAGGCGCCAGAGAGGCCCTCCGCGAAGACCTCCACGGCCTCGGCGTAGCGGGGGCGCGATGCGCGTTCGGTCCCTGCTGCCGTTCCTGCCCGTGCTGGTGTTGGTTGCACTGGTCGGCGCGCTGGCGGGCGGGCTCATCTGGAACATCGGCAACGTGCCGGAACCCCTGGTCGGCAGGGAGGCCCCCGACTTCGATCTGCAGGACCTGCGCGACCCCGAGACGCGGTTCACCCGCGCCGACATGCTCGGGGAGCCGGTGCTGGTCAACGTCTGGGCCTCCTGGTGCAGTACCTGCAGGCAGGAGCGCCGGACCCTCGTGGCACTCGACCGCATGGGGATTCCGGTCTTCGGCCTGAACTTCCGGGATGACCGGGACCAGGCCGTGGCCTACCTCGACAGCGGCAGCGATCCCTTTGCCGCCGTCGGGTTCGACCCGTACGGTCGCGCCAGTGCCGACTGGGGCGCGCACGCGACGCCGGTGACCTTCCTGGTCGACCGTCACGGCGTGGTCCGATTCAAGCATGTCGGCCCGTTGCACGCCGATCTGGTGAACCGGCATCTCATCCCCCTGTACCAGCAGTTGCAGGTCGAATCCTGATCGATTTCGCCTGTTCTTTCCGGATCCCGGAGCGATGCGCCCCTGGCCGCAAGATCCTTTGCTACACCGATTCGACCCATGGAGCCCCGAATGACCCTGTTCTACATCCTCGCCGCCGGCCTGCTGGCCCTGGCCCTCGCGTTCCTGTTCGTGCCCCTGGTTCGCCCGCGCCGCAGCGTTGAGCCACACCTGGACGGGCCAGGCGCTGCAACGGGGCTGTCGATCTACCGAAGTCAGTTGGCCGAACTGGATGCCGACCACCACAACGGCGTGATCTCCGAGTCCCAGTACAACGCGGCCCGCCTGGATCTGCAGCGCGGGCTGCTGGAGATGTCCGGAAACGAGGCGGTGCACGGCAAGGCCGCGCGTTCCTTGCGCTGGCCTGCAGGAATCGGGGTCGTGGCCCTGCTGCCGATCCTGGCCGTTCTGATCTATCAGGGCTTTGGCGGCGGTCCGGCAGCGCTGGACCCGGTCCAGCGCGACGCGCGGCAGGCGCCCACGGCCGATACGGCGACAGACATGGAGATGATCGTCGCCACCTTGCGCGAACGATTGGACCAATCCCCGGATGACCCTGTCGGCTGGGCCCTGCTCGGACGCGTCTACAAGGCCATGGGCCGGACCCGGGCGTCGGCACAGGCCTACGCCCAGTCCATCGAGCATGGCGGCAACCACGATGCGGACATCCTGATCGACTATGCGGATGTGCTGGGAAGCCTGACCGGCGGTGACCTGGAAGGGCGGCCAAGGGACCTGATCCGGCGCGCGCTGGAGATCGAGCCGGATCACGAGACCGGGCTCTGGCTTGCGGGTACCGCGGATTTCCGTGCCGGCAACTATCAGGGTGCGCGCGAGCATTGGCTGCGGCTGGCACGTCTGCTTCCGGCGCAATCGGAGAACGGAGCGATCATCCGGGCCAACCTGACCGAGGTGGACGCGCGCCTCGCCGCCCGGGAGTGACCTCGCGCCATCCGCTGGCCTCGGAAACGGGAACGCCGCCGCAATAACCATCTATGATTGGGCGGTGATACTCCGTTTTGGACAGGCCGGGTCGAGCCCGGTGATGTTCGAGGGTCCCTATGATTGGTGGAATTGACCGGCCGCTGCTGTGGCGCATTGGCCTTGGCCTTGCGTTGATCGCGGCCATGGCCCTGCTGGGCATCACCTCTTCGGTGGTGATTGCCGAGAAGGTGCGCGGCGCGGCCACGGCCATCAACCACGCGGGGACGCTGCGCTATTCGACCTACGACGCAACCACCGCCATCCTGAGGCCACAGGGTGCGGACAGCGAGGCGCAACGGCGCGAACTTGAAAGGGCCATGGATCGGTTCGAGCAGTATTATGCGGGCCATGATCTGGCGCGCATGGTGCCAACGTCGATCTCGCACCCCGCTCGATTGGCCTACGAGGAGATCGGTCGCATCTGGGAGGCGGACGTGCGCCCCATGTTGCTGAGCGCAATGGGTCGCACCCCGGACGCCGCGGCCTATGACCGGATGCGCGAACGCATCGACGACTTCGTGCACCGGGTGGATCGCATGGTCTTCCTGCTGGAACAACGAACCGAGGCCCAGGTGCAGTCACTGCGTATCGTGCAGGGCATCGGACTACTGCTGACATTGCTGATCATCTTCTTTACCGTGTGGTTCCTGCGGCGTGATGTCGTGCATCCGCTGAAGGAACTCCTGGTCGGCGCGCGGGCGCTGCGCACGGGTGATTTCAGCCAGAGGATCAGGCACACGGGGGAGGACGAACTCGGCCAGCTTGGTGGTGCGTTCAACCTGATGGCACAGGACCTCTCCCGGTCCTACGAAGAACTGGAGCGGCGGGTGCAGGAGAAGACCCGTGCCCTGGAACACAGCAATCGCGCACTCGAATTGATGTACCGGTCCCTGAGCCATCTGCACGACGGTACGCTGTCCAAGGCCAACTACACCGAGACCCTGCGCGAGATGGAGAAGCTGCTCGGTTTTGGCGGGGGCAGCCTCTGCCTGCTGGAATCGGACGGCCGCAAGGGCTTCCGCCTGGCCGATACCGGGCATGAGCCCGGATTCATCGGCCCCCTTTGCCAGCGGCATTCCTGCGCCGATTGCGTCGCGATGGCCCACGGCAAGGTGCATCTCGGGGCCGAGAGAGAGAAGGACGGCGGACGGATCCTGTCGATTCCGCTGTTCGACGGCGCAGAGATCCTGGCCTTGCTGCAAATGGAAGTGCCCCACGGGGTTACGCCGGAGCCGTGGCAGCTGCAACTGGTGGAGGCCATCGCACGACACCTGGGGATCGCGATTGCGAGCCAACGCAGGGCCATCCAGGGCCGGCGGCTGGCGTTGCTGGAGGAGCGTACCGCCATTGCCAGGGAACTGCATGATTCGTTGGCCCAGTCCTTGAGCTACCTGAAGATCCAGGTGACCCGGGTGCACGCGGCCTCCAGGTCCTCCCAGGGTACCGCTGAGGCCGACGCCGCATTGCTGGAACTGCGCGACGGGCTCAACGCCGCCTACAGGCAGTTGCGGGAACTGTTGACGACCTTCCGCATCGGCATCGGCGCGGCCGGCCTCAGTTCCGCGCTGGAGGAGACCGTCGCCGGAATCACGGCACGTGGACCCCAGTATGTGGAACTCGACAACAGGCTGGCGGATGGCGAACTCGGTATCAATGAGGAGGTGCATGTGCTGCACATCATCCGTGAGGCCCTGTGCAACGTGCAGCGCCATGCCCAGGCCACCCGGGCGCGGGTCAGCCTGGAATGGACCCTCGACCAGCGCGTGTGCATCGTTATTGTCGATAACGGCATCGGCCTGCCCGGTGAGCCCGGCAAGGCGGATCACTATGGGCTGTCCATCATGCTGGAGCGGGCAGCCCAGTTACGCGGTGCACTGGATATCGGTGCGGGTCCGGAAGGAGGGACACAGGTCAGGCTGCTGTTCCGGCCGGTTGGCCTGGCGCAAGCGGAGCGGGACGTCCGTCAGAGCGAAGAGGAGGTCATCTGAGATGGCAATGCCGGTACGTCTTCTGGTCATCGACGACCACCCCCTGTTCCGCCGGGGGGTACGCCAGCTGGTGGATATCGAGGGCGGTTTCGAGGTGGTGGGGGAGGCCAGTACCGGGCCTGAAGGCATCGCGCTCGCAGCGCAACTGCGTCCGGACATGGTGTTGCTGGACCTGAACATGGAGCGTATGGACGGAAACGAGACTCTGCGTGCCCTTCGCGCCGCGGGGTGCACGGCAAGGGTGGCGATGCTCACCGTGTCGGACCAGGAAGACGATCTGGTGAACGCCCTGCGCGCCGGCGCGGATGGCTACCTGTTGAAGGACACCGAGCCCGAGGAGCTGCTGCGGCAGTTGCGGCAGATCGTGGAGGGCCGGCTGGTGCTGACGGAAGGCCTGACGGAGCACCTTGCGCGCGCGATGCGCCGGCAGGATGAGCCCGCGCCGCCCGGGCAACCCGGGCTCACGCCGCGCGAGCGGGAGGTGCTGGACCTGATCGCCAGTGGTCTCAACAACAAGATGATCGCGAGGAAGCTGGAGCTCAGCGAGGGCACCGTCAAGGTGCACGTGAAGCATCTGTTGAAGAAGCTCGGCCTGCGCTCACGGCTCGAGGCGGCGCTCTGGGCGGTCGAACGACAGCAGCGATAGCCGTTGTCCGCTATCGATCAAGCGGCGGTTCCCGGCAGGTGGGTCGCGATCTCCAGGGCACGCAGGTGCGGCTGTTGGTGGAAGTAGTCCGACAGGTGGTCGTAGATCTCCGGCAAGGCCTCGCGCAGATAGCCGGGTGCAAAGAAGAAATACTCGCAGGCCACCGCCAGGAATTCCGCGGGATCGGTCGCGGCGTAGGGATCGATTGCCGGCTCCTCGCCGCGTTCGATCTCCTCGTGCAGGGCCTCATAGGCCGTGCTGAAGGCGGCTGTCCAGGCCGCCGCAGACATGTTGGCGGGTAGTGGCGGGAAGCCGTTGACATCGCCATTGCCGGCGTCCAGGGTGTGCGCCATCTCGTGCACGATGACCGCGCCATCGGCGGCGATGTCGTTCCAGGACAGGACCACCGGGCCGCGCTCCCAGGCCTCGCCCGCCTGGGGAACGACCGCCTGGTGGTGTACCCCCGTCTCGTCCACCCACTCCTGTTCGGGCGCGAAGGTGTCGGGGTAGACCAGAAGGGTCTGCCAATCGCGGTAGGCATCGATGCCAAGGCGCAGAATGGGCAGACAGGAATAGGCGCTGATCAGGTGGCGCTGCCAGGGCTGCAGTTCCAGGCCGATCCCCTTGAAGGTCTTGCGCGCCAGGAACTGCCCGATGCGTTCGCGCAGCGCCTGCGTCTCGTCGGCTGACAGCAGTTCGATGAACGGCACGCTGGCGCGCAGGGCGGCCCATTCCGGCTCGGTCAGCGTCACCGGGGTTGCCGGGGTCGGCAGCAGGTGCCGTCCCAGGCCCTGGAACAGATTTCGGAGATCCTGAATCATCCCTTCACTGTAACCAAAGTGACCGCGCAGGGTCATTGCGGTATGTTCCGCAGCTTTGTTGGCCGGGTAAAGGAATCAGACGTGGCAAGTATGGAAGGCGATCTGCAGCACCTGATGCATCAGCTGGGCGAACGCCTGGCGCCGGACCGGTTGCGCGGCCGGATCGGGCTGGAGAAGGAAACCCTCAGGGTGCAGGCGGCCGGCTCGATTGCCCAGACAGCGCACCCTGCCCCATTGGGCTCGGCGCTGACGCACCCTTATATCACCACGGACTACTCCGAGGCCCTGCTGGAGTTGGTGACGCCGCCGTTCGATGACGTACGCGAGACCCTCGGCTTCCTGCAGGACCTGCAGGCCTTTGCGGCGGCACGCACTGGCGAGGAACTGCTCTGGGCGACCAGCATGCCCTGCGTGGTCAATGGCGAGGAATCGATCCCGGTCGCCCAGTACGGGCACTCCAACGCGGGACGGATGAAGACCATCTATCGGATCGGACTGGGTCATCGCTACGGCCGGCTGATGCAGGTGATCGCGGGGGTGCATTTCAATTATTCGCCCCAGCCTGCGTTGTGGCCGGTGCTGGCGGACCTGCGCGGCGAGGCCGACGGCCGGGACTTCCGTGACCGTTGCATGATGGGCATGATCCGCAACCTGCTGCGCTTCGGCTGGATGGTCCCCTATCTGTTCGGGGCCTCGCCCGCGGTCTGCAACTCCTTCGTGGACGAGCGCGGGGCAAAGCTCGAGGACTTCGACGACGACAGCAGCTATCTGCCCATGGCCACCAGCCTGCGCATGGGCGACATCGGGTACACCAATCGCAAGGAGGCGGATACCGGCATCAAGGCGAACTACAACTCGCTGGCCGAGTACGTCGACAGCCTGCGCTGCGCGATCAGCACCGAGAGTGCCGAGTGGGCGCGCCTGGGCGTCAAGGTCGACGGCGAATACCGCCAGCTGAACGCGAATATCCTGCAGATCGAGAATGAATACTACAGTTCCGTGCGGCCCAAGCAGCCGCTGGAGCGTTTCGAGAAGCCCACCGATGCGCTGGAATCCCGCGGCATCGCCTATGTCGAGCTGCGCTCGGTGGACGTGAATGCACAACACCCACTGGGAGTGGACGAGAGCCAGTTGCGCTTCCTGGAGGCCTTGTGCCTGACTGCGCTGCTGACGCCCAGTGCGTCGCTGTCGGAGACCGCCATGGCGGACATCGACGCCAACCTGCTCGCGGTGGCTCACCGGGGCCGCGAGCCGGGTCTGCTCCTGCGCTGCGAGCGGGGGCCCATGCCGTTGCAGGATCTGGCCCGCGAACTGCTGACCCTGATGCGCCCGGTGGCCGCGATGCTGGACCAGGGCCTTCCCGGCGATCCCTACCGCCGCTCGCTCAGCGAACAGTGGGGCAAGGTGGAACAGCCGGCCCTCACCCCCTCGGCGCGCATGCTCGAGGACATGATGGCGCGGGAGGAGGGCTTCTACCGGTACGCCCGGCGCTTGTCCGAACAGCATCGAGAGGCCTTTCGCAGCAACTGCCCATTGCCCCGGGAGGCCGAACTGACGGAACTGGCGCTGCATTCGATGACCGAGCAGGCGGCAATGGAGGCCAGCGACCGCTATGATTTCGACAGCTTTCTGCGGCGCTATTTCGACGGCAGCCTGGTGGGGTTGTCCGGGGCGCGTACCTTCATTCGGTGATGAAGAGAATGCCTGATTGTCACGCTGGCTCCGCAGGCCGCCCTGTCGTGCACAACGCACCGTCCGCACGAGCCTTGCCCGTAGGCGGCGAGCCCTTGTTCCGATCGGGCGCCGTAAAACCCATCGGCCGGAGGCTGGCCGCCTGCATCCGCACGCCTGGAAACGACATCAATCTGACCACCGGTGGGGTTCCCGCACCCCATATCAGCGCAGGGAACACCGGTGATCGTTCCAGTCATGGCTTGGAATTCTGATCCGTTCGCGTGGTCTTTGTGGAGAGGTGGCGCTGCATGGCGCCGATGACCGGCCGGTGTCCGTGGAGGTTTCTCGCCCGGCACCGGCTTCATGTTTGAGACTGCCCCGTTGATCGTAACCCTTGAGGACGCCTGCCCATGCCTGTGACGCTTGCCCTGGCCCTTCCCGGCCTCTCTCAGAGGGGTGTGTCGGGTTGAAGGCCCTCATCGTCTTTGTGCTGCTGGCCCTGCTGGCGGGCGGGGGGCTGTGGTTCTGGTCCACGCAGGATGGTGGGGCCACCAATGCGAGCCCGACTGAGGCTGCGACGGCCGACCGGCGTATCCCGGTGCGGCTTGCCAGCGCCATGCCGCACCGTTTCGAGACCGTGCTCGAGTCGCTGGGCACCGCCCAGGCCAATGAGTCGGTGACCATCACCGCATCGGTCACGGCCAATATCTCCGCGATCGCCTTCCATGACGGTGACGAGGTCGAGGCAGGCCGTGTCCTCGTGCGCCTGGCGTCGGCGGAGGAGTTCGCCGAGCAGCGCGAGGCCGAGGTCGCATTGACCGAGCAGCGGCGGGAACTCAACCGGATTCGCGGCCTCGCCGCAGACGGTATCGTGCCGCAGCAGCAGGTCGATCAGCAGCGTTCGCGCGCGGACGAGGCCGAGGCCAAGCTGGCTGCGGTGGAGGCGCGCCTGTCCGACCGGGTGATCCGGGCGCCGTTTTCCGGTGTCCTGGGCCTGCGCCGGGTGAGTACCGGGTCGCTGGTCACCCCGGGCACCGTGGTGGCTGAACTGGACGACATCTCGGTGATCAAGGTGGATTTCACCGTCTCCGAGCAGTATCTGGGCGCGATCCGTCGCGGTATGCCGATCGAGGCCCGCAGCATCGCCTTTCGGGACCGCGTCTATCGCGGCGAGGTGACGGCGCTCAGTACCCGGGTCGATGTGGCGACCCGGACCTTCACGGTGCGCGCGGAGATCGACAACACCGAGCGCGAACTGCGCCCGGGAATGCTTCTGAGCACACGTCTGCCGCTGGATCCCGCCCAACGGCTCGCGGTGCCCGAGGGCGCGCTGGTGACGACCGCCGACCAGCACTTCGTGTTCGTGGTCGACGCTGATGGCAAGGCTCGCCGCCAGGAGATCCGCATCGGTCGGCGCCAGCCCGGCATCGTGGAGGTCCTGGATGGACTTTCCGCGGGCGACCGGGTGGTCGAGGAGGGTACGCTGCGGGTACGCCAGGGCAGCGAGGTGCGGGTGCTTGGCGAGGACGCGGCATGATCATCTCGGACATCGCCAACCGCCGGCCGGTGTTGGCGGTGGTCTTCAACCTGCTGCTGGTCGCCTTCGGCCTGATCGCCTACCAGCAACTGCCGCTGCGCGAATACCCCGATATCGACGCTCCCATCATCACCGTGCAGGCCGATTACCCCGGGGCCAGCGCCGAGATCGTCGAACGTGAGGTGACCCAGCGCCTGGAGGACCGGATCGCCGGCATCGAAGGCATCCGCTACATCCAGTCGACGAGTCGGGACGGGCGCTCTTCCATCACCGTGGAATTCAGCCTGAGCCGCGATATCGACGCCGCCGCCAACGATATCCGCGAGGCCGTTTCCCGGGTGGTGCGCCTCCTGCCCGAGGCGGTGGATCCGCCCCAGGTGACCAAGGCCGATGCGGATGCCAACCCGATCCTGTGGTTGAACCTGTCCAGCACCACCCTGGATGGTCTGGAACTGGCGGACTATGCGCGCCGCTACCTGGTCGACCGCCTGTCCGTGGTCGATGGGGTCGCGCTGGTGCGGCTCGGCGGCGCCAGAAGTTATGCGATGCGTATATGGCTGGACCGCGAGGCCCTCGCCGCACGGGGCCTGACCGTGGCCGACATCGAGGAAGCCCTGCGCCGGGAGAACGTCGAGCTGCCCGCAGGCCGAATCGACTCGCTGGATCGGGAATTCAAGGTCCGGGTCGACCGCATGTACCGTACCGCCGAGGACTTCGCCAGCCTGGTGATCAAGCGCGCGGACAACACCCACCTGGTGCGTCTGGGCGAGGTTGCCGAGGTCAACGTGGGCTCGGATTCCGAGCGCACGGAGTTTCGCGGCAATGGCGAGGACATGGTGGGCCTTGGCATCATCCGCCAGGCCAATGCCAACGTCCTGGAGGTCGCCAGCGGGGTGAAACGGGTCGCGCAGGATCTTCAGGATCAGTTGCCCGACGGTACCTCGCTGGTGGTGACCTACGACAGCTCGGTGTTCATCGAGGGCGCGATCCGCGAGGTCTACCTCACGCTCGCGATCGCCACAGCCGCGGTGGTGCTGGTGATCTACCTGTTCCTGGGCAGCTGGCGGGCCACCCTCATTCCCGCGGTCACGGTACCTGTGGCCATCATCGCCGCCTTCATTGGCATTGCCCTCCTCGGCTTCTCGGTGAACCTGCTGACCCTGCTGGCGCTGGTGCTGGCCATCGGGTTGGTCGTGGATGATGCGATCGTGATGCTGGAGAACATCCATCGCCGTATCGAACGCGGCGAGCCGGGATTGCTCGCGGCCTACCGCGGCGCCCGGCAGGTGGGCTTCGCGATCGTCGCCACGACCTCGGTGCTGGTCGCGGTCTTCGTCCCGCTGGCCTTCCTCAGTGGCACCGTGGGCAAGCTGTTCACCGAGTTTGCGCTGGCGATCGCGATCGCGGTGGTGTTCTCCAGCATCGTGGCACTCACCCTGGCGCCGGTCCTGTCCGGCCGTCTGATGCACAGGGGCGACGATGAGACCGGGATGGCCCGGATCATCGGTCGCGGCTTCGCGCGCCTGGAACAGGGCTATGCCCGCCTGCTGCAGCGCAGCCTGCCCTATTCCTGGGGCGTGGTTCCGATCCTGGTCCTGAGCCTTGGCGGGGCCTGGTGGCTGTTCAACGAGATTCCCGAGGAGTTCGCCCCGCGCGAGGACCGGGGTGCCTTCTTCATCTTGGTCAACGGGCCGGAGGGTGCCAGCTTCGAGTACATGCGCGAGCAGATGGCCGAGGTCGAGCGGCGGATGCTGCCGATGACCGAGCAGGGCGATGTGCGCCGTATCCTCGTGCGCACCCCGCGCTCCTTCGGCAACACCGAGGTGGTGAATAACGGCTTCGTGATCGTGATCCTGGAGCATTGGGACCGGCGTGACCGTTCTGCCTGGGACATCATGGCGGAGATCAACCAGTCACTCGGCGAGATCCCCGGGATCCGCGCCAACGCCATCATGCGCCAGGGCCTTTCAGGGGGGCGCGTCGGCGCACCGGTCCAGTTCGTGATCGCAGGTCCCGACTACGACGATCTGGCCGAGTGGGGCGAGGCCCTGCTGCAGCGGGCCGAGGAGATTCCGGGGCTTACGCGGCTCGATCTCGACTACAAGCCCACCCAGCCGCAGATCTCGGTACAGATCGACCGGGATCGCGCGGCGGATCTCGGGGTCTCTCTGGAGACCGTCGGCCGCACGCTGGACGTGATGCTGGGTGGTCGTGACGTGACCACCTTCATCGACCGGGGGGAGGAGTACGACGTGATCATCGAGGGCCGGTCGGACCAGCGGCGGACTCCGGGCGACATCGCGAATCTCTACGTGCGCTCGGATAGCGGCGCGCTGATCCCGCTGTCCAGCCTGGTCAGCTACGAGGAGATGGCCGGGGCCGGGTCGCTGGAGCGCTACAACCGTTCCCGTGCGGTGACCCTGACCGCCGCGGTGGAGGAGGGCCACACCCTGGGCGAGGTGCTCTCGGCCCTGGATGCGGCCGCGGCCGAGGTGCTGCCGGCCGAGGCGCGGATCGACTACAAGGGCGAGTCGCTGGATCTGCGCGAGGGTACGCAGGCGCTGCTGTTCATCTTCGTGCTGGCATTGCTGGTGGTCTACCTGGTGCTTGCCGCGCAGTTCGAGAGCTTCGTGCATCCCTTCGTGATCATGCTGACGGTGCCGCTGGCCGTGGTCGGAGCCCTGTTGGGGCTGTATTTCACCGGCCAGACCCTGAACATCTACAGCCAGATCGGGATGGTGATGCTGATCGGCCTGGCGGCGAAGAACGGCATCCTGATCGTGGAGTTTGCCAATCAGCTGCGCGATGCGGGGCGGGACTTCGACCATGCCGTGGTCGAGGCGGCGAGCATGCGGCTGCGTCCGGTGCTGATGACCGCGCTGACGACCGTGGCCGGCACCATGCCGCTGATCCTGGCCACCGGCCCCGGTGCCGAGACCCGGTTCGTCATCGGCGTCGCGGTCTTTTCCGGGGTGCTGTTCGCCACCATCTTCACCCTGTTCGTGATCCCCGCCGCCTATGGCCTGCTGGCGCGCCGGACCTCCTCGCCGAAGGCCATGAGTCGGCACATCGACGGACTGGACGGGCGCATCGAGGATATCGATGGCCGCCGCGGGGGTGAGGTCACCTGAGGGATCGGCTGGCCCCCGGCGTGCATGGGAGCCTGGCCTGATCATCAGCCCGCTGGCCCGGTACTGAGTGGCACGGGGGCGCAAATGAACCCGCCCCTCCCGTAGCCGTCAGCCTTGATCCGGCGCCTGTGCTTGACCCCCCGTAAATGGCGGCCTGATACTCCCGATGGAGCGAGAGGGGTGTCGCGTTCATGAGGGGAATGTCTCGGGTCCGTCTGGGGTGATCGGCGTGACTGCGAGGGCGGCCGGGGAAAGGGCTGCGCCAGGGCCGTTCCCAACCTGAACATGAGGGCATGAAGAGGGGCGGGGGGGAACCATGAAGCTGACCTACAAGTTATTTCTGCCGATTGCCTTGGTCCTGATCGTGACCATAACGACCGTGTCCTGGGTGTTCATCGCTCACCAGACCGAGCAGATGGATCGGGAATTCGAGGAGCAGATCTCGACACTTGCCATCACCTCCGTGCAAATGGTGCATAGCTTCGCGGAGGACTTCGCACAGGAGAGGGGATTCGAGTTCCACCGGGTGTTCGAAACCGGCAGTTCCGTTCCGGAGGTCCAGGCACTGGAGGAGGAGGCGCGCGCCTTGTTTGCGCGCGATCCTGATGCAACCGTGCTGCAGCGCGTTCTGAACCAGGATGGCCAGCCCAGGATGTACATCTATACCCCGGCGCGCCTGGAGGCCAACTGTGCCTATTGTCATGGTCGGGGTGGCGGCCGCATCAACCTGTTTCCCGACGCCGCCACGGGCGACCTGGTGGCATTGTTCGGCGTTTCCGGCTCCATGGAGGGACTCATCGCCCAAAGGACCTTCCTGCAGATGAGCGTCGTGATCGTTGCCATCACGGTGTTGCTGCTCATCAGTGCCGCCATTCATTTCTCCACCAGAAGGATGATCACCCGACCGGTGGAGGGCATCGTGGCATCGGCCGAGCGCATCGCCGAGGGTGACCTGACCATCGAGGCCCCGGTTCAGGGCAATGACGAGATTGGACGACTGGCGCAGGCCTTCAACGGCATGGTGTACAAGCTGAAGGAGGCGATGTTTCAGGTCAATGACACCAGCAACAGTGTCGCCAGTGCCAGTGCGCAGATCTCCTCCAGCGCGGAACAGATGGCGGCTGGCGCCCGGGAGCAATCCTCCCAGACCACGCAGGTGGCCGCGGCGGTCGAGGAGATGAGCGCGACCATCCTGGAAAATTCCAGGAACGCCGCAAATACATCCGAGACTGCCAGGCAGGCCAAGGAAACGGCTGAAGCGGGCTACACGGTGGTCAACGAGACGATCGAGGGCATGAAGCGGATTGCCGAAGTGGTGCGACAATCGGCGACCACGGTCGATGCCCTGGGTGAATCGACCAGCCAGATCGGCAATATCGTGTCGGTGATCGACGAGATCGCCGATCAGACCAATCTCCTTGCGCTCAATGCCGCCATCGAGGCCGCGCGAGCGGGCGAGCAGGGGCGGGGCTTTGCCGTGGTCGCCGATGAGGTGCGGGCCCTGGCCAAGCGCACGAGTGACGCGACCAAGGAAATCGCGGACATGATCCGGAAGATCCAGGATGATACCGGCGGGGTGGTGCGGACGATGCGCACGGGCACCGAGCAGGTGGATGACGGCATCGCGCGCGCGGACCAGGCGGGACGATCACTGCAGGAGATCGTGGACATGGTCGACAAGGTGGCCGGCATGGTGGTCCAGATCGCTGCCGCTACCGAGGAGCAGTCGGTGGCGAGCGAGGAGATCGCCAATAACGTGGAGGAAATCAGTCTGGTTACGCATCAGACGGCGGGTGCGACCGACCAGGTGGCGCGCGCGGCGGAAGAGCTGAACCGCCTGACGGAGAGTCTGCGTGAACTGGTCGGTCGTTTTGAACTGGGGAACGCCAGGGGGGACACTTCCGCTTAGACCACCGCGGGGGAACTCCCGAGGCCGTCCCCGATCAGGCCCCGAGCGGGTCGTGCCAGGACACTAGTCCGCGGCCTTGAAGTCCAGGACCGCGGAGTTGATGCAGTAGCGCAGGCCAGTGGGTGGCGGGCCGTCGGGAAAGACATGACCCAGATGGGACTGGCAGCGATGGCAGCGGACCTCGGTCCGGACCATGCCGTGGCTGACATCGCGATGCTCGCTGACGGCCTCGGCCGATGCCGGGGCGGTGAAGCTCGGCCAGCCCGAGCCGGAGTCGTATTTCTCCCCGGACCGAAACAGTTCGGCACCACAGGCGACGCAGTGGTAGCGGCCAGGGGCCTTGTGGTCGTGATACACCCCGGTAAAGGCGGGTTCAGTGCCACCCTCGCGGGCGATGCGGTATTGTTCCGGCGTCAGTTTCTGCCGAAGTTCGGCCTCGTAAATCTCGTCCGGCTGCGACATGTGGGGCTCCTCTGCGTGTGCTGGGCCTTGGCTCCGGGCGAGTGGCCGGATGACCAGCAGTTGTGTATGGTTATGCCGGCCCTGGTGCAGCGGGCCTGCATTTGCGGGCCGGCGTGGCCGGCGGCTGCGATCCCGAGACGATCGCTTGGCAGTCCTGAGCCAAGCGGGAAACTCGGTCCCTGCCGAGCATAGCCGGACGCGCGGTGGCAACGCGCGCAGGGGCAGCAATCATAGGCCTATTTCAAATCTGCACCGCGCAGCGCCGGTGCCTCTGGCGAAGCGATCGGATGCCGAACCTTCCGCAGGGCCCACGAGGTGCCAGCCCAGGAGTTCCCTACGACCCCACCGAATAGGCGAGGAGCAACGTGAAGAAAACCCAGAGCAAGGCGAGTGCCGGTGAGGGCCTTTATCTCATCCTGATCAGCGTGCATGGGCTGATCCGCGCGTCGAACCTCGAACTGGGCCGGGATGCGGATACGGGCGGCCAGACACTCTATGTCGTGGAACTGGCCCGTGCCCTGGCCCGTCACCCCGAGGTCGGCCGGGTCGACCTGCTGACGCGCCGGGTCGAGGATACCCGTGTCGCCGACGACTATGCGGTCCCGGAAGAAGATCTCGGCAATGGCGCGCGCATCGTGCGCCTGGAGTGCGGGCCACGCCGTTATCTGCACAAGGAACGGCTATGGCCCCATCTCGATTGTTACGCGGACAATGCGCTGGATCACATACGCCGGGTGGGGCTGCGCCCGGACGTGATCCACGGCCACTATGCCGACGCGGGTTACGTGGCGACGCGTCTGTCCAACCTGCTCGGGGTACCGATGCTGCAGACAGGCCATTCCCTGGGTCGCGTCAAGCGCGAGCGGCTGCTTGCCAACGGGATGAAGGAGTCCGATATCGAGGCGCGCTACAACATCTCCTGGCGGATCCAGGCGGAGGAAGAGGCCCTGGCCCACGCGCACCGGGTCATCGCCAGTACCCAGCAGGAGGTCGAGGACCAGTACTCCACTTATCACAACTATCACCCCTCACGCATGGTCGTGGTGCCCCCGGGGACGGATCTCTCGCGTTTCCGGCCGGCCCGGCGCGGCCAGCGCAAGCCCCCCATCTGGGCCGAGGTCGCGCGCTTCCTGGAACGGCCGGAGCGGCCCCTGATCATGGCCCTGTCCCGTGCCGACGAGCGCAAGAACATCCGTGGCCTGGTCGAGGCCTATGCCGGCAGTGCGTGGCTGCGCGAGCATGCCAACCTGCTGATCATCGCCGGCAATCGAGACAACATCGCGGAACTGGAAAAGGGTGCCAGGGACGTGATGACCGACCTGTTGCTGCGGATCGATCACCACGACCTTTACGGCAAGGTCGCCTATCCCAAGCATCATCAGAGCGACGACGTTCCCGATCTGTACCGGTTGGTGGCAGCCAGCCGGGGTGTCTTCGTCAACCCGGCGCTGACGGAGCCGTTCGGGCTGACCCTGATCGAGGCGGCGGCCAGCGGCGCCCCCATCGTCGCGACCAACGATGGCGGGCCGAAGGAGATCCTTTCGCGCTGCCATAACGGCCTGCTGGTCGATCCGCTGGATCCTCCGGGGATCGCCAAGGCGATCGAGACCATCCTCGGGGACCGCACGCGCTGGCGGCAGTACGCCGAACAGGGCCTGAAGGGCGTGCGCGAGCACTATTCCTGGGATGGGCATGCGGCGCAGTACATCCGCCTGATCAAGAAGCTGGGGCGAGAGGTCAAGCGTACCCGGCGCGAGCAGCGCTCGGTCTCGGGGCGGCTCGCCGATGTCGATCGGGCGGTGTTTACCGATATCGACAATACCCTGATCGGAGATCCGGCCGCGTTGAAGGCCTTCCTGAGCTGGCTGCGGCGGCACCGCAGGCAGGTCGCCTTCGGGGTGGCCACCGGCCGCAGGCTCGACTCGGCGCAGGAGGTGCTCGAGAGACACGGCATCCCGGCGCCGGACGTCTGGATCACTTCGGTGGGGGCGGAGATCAACTACGGTGTTGAGGCCACCCCGGACAAGGGATGGGAGCGCCATATCAGCCATCGATGGGAACCGGACCGTCTGCGCGACCTGCTGGCGCATCAGATGGAGCTCATCCTCCAGCCCGACGTCGATCAGCGCCCCTTCAAGCTCAGTTTCTTCGTCGATCCGGAGGAGTTCGAGGGTGTCTCGGCGATCGAGCGCCTGCTGTACCAGGCGGATCTGCATGCGCGCGTCATCCATTCGCACGGCATGTTTCTGGACCTGTTGCCGGTCCGGGCCTCCAAGGGCCTTGCGGTGCGCTATATCATGCACAAATGGGGCATCCCCCTGGAGCAGGTGCTGGTCGCCGGAGACTCGGGAAACGACGAGGACATGCTGCGTGGACGGTTGCTCGGCGTGGTGGTGGGCAATCACCATCCGGAACTGGACAAGCTCCGGGGATTCGAACGCATCTACTTCGCCGAGGCCATGCATGCACGGGGCATCCTCGAGGCCGTGCAGCACTTCGATCTCCTGAACCGCTGTGATGTTCCTGCCGGCCCGGACGATCGAGACCGCGGTTGAGGCCCTGTGCGATGACCAGGCACCGGGCCTCGACGACCGTGGGTCGTCAGGGCCAGGGCAGAAGCAGGGCCAGGCCGGTGAGAACGGTCACGACCTCGAAGACCCGTTTGACCAGGCGGTTGCCGTAGCGCAGGGCCAGGCTGGTACCGAGATAGCCCCCGGCGAAGCTGCCGATCAGCAAGGCCGGCAGCCAGGTCCAGCGCACCTCGCCCAGGGTGCCCAGGACCAGGGCGCCGGTTCCATTCCAGAACAGTCCGACCAGGACCAGGGTGTAGGCCACGGCCTGGGTGTAGGACAGGCCATACCAGCGCACCAGCCACAGGGTCACCATCAGTCCGGTCCCGGAGGTCAGCGAACCGTTCAGCACGCCGATCAGGAACAGGCCCAGCGCGCCGATGAGGGCATGGGCGAGGCCGGCGGTGATGAGGACGGTATCCTGGCCCAGTTGCGGCCGACGCCAGGAATACCAGCCCAGGGCGACGGTCAGGATGCCGAGCGCGACCTCACCGGCGCGCGGCGGGATTTCGAGGACCAGCAGCGCCCCCAGAATCACGCCGGGAAGTCCGGTCGCCAGGATGAGGACTAGCAGCCGCGCCTGGAATGTGCTTTGCTGCAGGTGGCGAAGGCTTGCCCCGGCACCCAGCGCCACCGACGCGATCTTGTGCGTGGCCAGCGCGACCGGAAAGGGCAGGCCGAGGAAGATCAGTGCCGGAAGCTGGAGCAAGCCGGCACCGCCGCCCGCAAGCGCCGACAGGCCGTTGGCGACCAGGGCAATGAGGGTCAGACCCAGCTGATCGAGGAGGGACATGAGGCTGACGATACGCGCGTTGATGCCGCTTCTGCCATGGATCGTGGTGGCTTCGCCGGTGTCTGCGAACATTTACCAATGGGTTGATGACGCTGGTGTGGTGCACTACTCCTCCACCCCGCCGCCTTCGGCAGCCAATCGGGAGGTCCGGTTGCTGGATGGCCGGGGAACCGAACGCGAGATCCGTCCGGCGCCACCCACTGCCGAGGAGCGCGAGCTTCAGGCCCAGGCGGAGGAACGGGAGCGGCAGGAGGCGGAACTCCGTGACCAGGAGCGCGCGCGCCAGCAGGCCGAGGCGGCCGAGCAAGCAGCGCGGATGCGTCACCTGCACCGCGCCTATGCCAACGTCGACGAGATCCGGGAGCAGCGTGATCGCAGGTTGGCCATGGTGGAAAACACCCTCGCCCTCAGCGACAGTCAGGAGCGCATCCTGCAGCGTGAACGGACGCGCATTGCGGCACAGATCGCGGATTCGCGGCCGGATTCCAGGGACCTGGAGCGCTACCAGCGGGAACTGTCCGATCTGGATCGACGGATCGACTGGGAGAGGGACTTCCAGAGGCGCCAGCGGGAGGCATTGACCCAGATCAGGGACGCGGCCAAGGCGGATATCCGCGACTTCGAACGGTTTGTAGCGCCGAACCGCCAACGCACGGCCCCCTAGGGGGCCGTGCTCCCGGCCCGGACTGCCGGGTCAGCGGCTGATCAGGGTGCCCACGCCCTCGTTGGTCAGGAGTTCCAGCAATACCGCGTGCTCGACGCGCCCGTCCACGATGTGGGTGGCCGTGACACCGCTGCGCACGGCGTCCAGCGCGCAGCGGATCTTCGGGATCATGCCCCCGTGGATCACCCCGCTGCGGATCATCTCGTCCACCTCGGTGGCCGTGAGCCGGGGGATGAGTTCGCCCTGGGCGTCCAGCACCCCGGGTGTATTGGTGAGCAGGAACAGCTTTTCCGCGTCGAGCACAACGGCCAGCTTCTCCGCAGCGGTATCGGCGTTGATGTTGTAGGCGTTGCCGTTCCGATCGAAGCCGATCGGCGCGATCACGGGGATGAAGGCGCTCTTGTCCAGGTTGTGGACGATGGCGGGATCGACACTTTCGATCTCGCCGACCAGGCCGAGGTCAACGGCCGTCATGCCCTCGGGTCCATTCACCTCACGCAGAGGCCGGGCCCGGATCATCTGCCCGTCCTTGCCCGTCAGCCCGACCGCACGTCCGCCGAAGCGGTTGATCAGGGCCACGATCTCCTGATTCACCAGGCCGCCAAGCACCATCTGCACCACGTCCATGGTCTCGCGGTCGGTCACGCGCAGCCCGTGGACGAACTCCGAGACCTTGCCCAGCCGCTTCAGCAGGCTGCCGATCTGCGGCCCGCCGCCATGCACGACCACGGGATTGACGCCCACCTGCTTCAGCAGCACCACGTCGCGCGCGAAACCCGCCTTCAGGTGCTCCTCGGTCATGGCGTTGCCGCCGTACTTGATCACGATGGTCTTGCCGGCGAAGCGCTGGATATAGGGCAGCGCCTCGATCAATACATGTGCGACGGATTGCGCGGTGGTCTTGTCCATCGATGGGCTCGGAGGCGGGATGAAGCCGCATTCTAGCAGCCTGTCGGGCTTGGG
>JAWLFM010000020.1:0-6434 GCA_041685565.1 Thioalkalivibrio sp. | reverse complement strand
CTCGATCAATACATGTGCGACGGATTGCGCGGTGGTCTTGTCCATCGATGGGCTCGGAGGCGGGATGAAGCCGCATTCTAGCAGCCTGTCGGGCTTGGGCGGGCACGGGCGCTGCCGCAGCGATTCAGTGCCGACCGGAAGAGCCGAAGCCGCCGCTGCCGCGCCGGCTCTCGGCGAAGTCGTCGACCACATGGAACCGGGGCTGCACCACGGGCACGATGACCAGTTGCGCAATCCGCTCGCCGACAGTGATCAGAAAGGCCTGGTCGCCACGATTCCAGCACGACACCATCAGCGGACCCTGGTAGTCGGAGTCGATCAGCCCGACCAGATTGCCGAGCACGATGCCGTGTTTGTGCCCGAGACCCGAGCGCGGGAGGATCATCGCCGCGTAACCGGGATCCTCGATGTGGATCGCAAGCCCGGTCGGGATCAGCAGCGTCGCGCCAGGTTGGAGTTCATGGTCCGTCTCCAGCAGTGCGCGCAGATCCACACCGGCGGAGCCATCGGTGGCGGCCGCGGGCAAGGGGAAATCCTGACCGATGCGGGGGTCGAGGATCTTCAGCGCAATCTCGGGTAAGGGCATGCCCAGGACTCCGGTTCAGGGGGTGGAAGGCTCTGCGCCGACGTGCTCCATGCGCTCGGTGATCAGGTGGACCAGGGCGCGGGCCAGTTCGGCCTTGGGTTGTTCCGGAAACAGGCGCTCCCCGCCCGGCCAGAACACCGACAGCGCGTTGACAGGTTGCCCAATCCCCCGTCCCGCGGACACGTCGTTCGCAGCGATCATGTCCAGGTCCTTGCGCGCGAGCTTGGCCAGCGCGTGTGTACGCAGGTCGGTGGTCTCGGCGGCGAAGCCGACCACGAAGGGGCGCGGACGCCGGGCCGCCACCTCGGCGAGAATATCGGGATTGCGGATGAGCTCGAGGGTCAGCATCGGCGCGTCCTTCTTCACCTTGTGGCTGGCCACCTCGCGCGGCCGGTAATCGGCCACCGCCGCCGCCGCGATGAACAGGTCCTGACCATCGATACGTTGCAGCACCGCCATGCGCATGGCCTCGGCGGTCTCGACCGGTACCACCTCGATGCCTCCAGGCACCGGCAAGGCAAGCGGTCCGTGCACCAGGCAGACCTCGCCCCCGGCATCGCGCGCTGCCGCAGCCAGGGCGACGCCCATGCGCCCGGAGCTGCGGTTGCCGACGAAGCGCACCGGGTCGATCGGCTCGTGGGTCGGGCCCGCGGTGATCAGTACCCTGCGCCCGGACAGGGGTGCGGATTCCGGACCCAGCAGGGCGTGCACTATGCTTGCGGGTTCGGCCATGCGCCCGGGACCCTGCTCGCCACAGGCCTGGCTGCCGGATTCGGGCCCGACCATCCGGACACCGCGGGCCAGCAGTATGTCCGTGTTGGTCCGGGTCGCGGGATGCGCCCACATCAGCCGGTTCATCGCGGGCGCGAGCAGCAGCGGGGCCTCGGTGGCCAGGCACAGGGTGGTCAGCAGGTCGTCGGCCATGCCCGTCGCGAGCCGGGCCATCAGGTCCGCGGTGGTGGGAGCGATCACCACCCGGTCCGCCCAGCGGGCCAGGGCGATGTGGTCCATGCCGCTCTCCGCCTCCGCATCCAGCAGGTCCGTGCGCACCGGCTGCCCGGACAGGGCCTGAAAGGTCAGCGGTGTGATGAAGGCCGTGGCCGCCCGCGTCATCACCACTCGCACCTCGCAGCCGGCATCGCGCAGGCGCCGTACCAGCTCGCAGGCCTTGTAGACGGCGATACCGCCACTGACGCCCAGCAGGATGTTCGGTCTGGCCCCGGATTCCATCGCGGAAGCTTACCCCAGTCGGGATTTCACCGCGAAGCGAGGCCCGGTATGCACCACGAAGAACGCGAAGACCACGAAGTGTGCGCAGGGTGGAGCAGGCATCGGCCGCCGCCCCGACGCCAGAACCAGCTACGGGCACCGGTACAGCGGCTCGGCCCCACGGCAGATGCGCCCCGTCGTCCCAACTTCTACGGGTTGCCCGGGCCGCCCCCAAACCCTCATTTCCCTCTTCGTGGTCTTCGCGGTCTTCGCGGTAAAAAACCAAGCCCTGGTTCAGGCCGGGCAAAGGGCCTTTCACCACGAAGACCGCGAAGACCACGAAGTCTTCTGAAACGGCGGCGTGTGGATATTGAGATCGGGCGTGCCTCCAGGCTCCTCACCCCTTCAGTTGCCTCTGAAAATCTTCGTGTCTTCGTGGTCTTCGTGGTAAGAAATCCCCGTTGCTCTTGGCATGTCCGCAGGAGCATGGTAAGAAGCGAGGATCGACGAATAGCCACAGGGAGGTGGTGATGGCGATTTCCGATTGGCCGGCGGAGGAGCGTCCCCGGGAAAAACTGCTGCTGCGAGGGCCGGACGCCCTGTCCGACGCCGAACTGCTCGCGATCTTCCTGCGCACCGGGGTGACCGGCAAGAGCGCGGTGGACCTCGCGCGCGAATTGCTGATGCACTTCGGGGGCCTGCGTCCGTTGCTGCAGGCCGACCAGCAGGCCTTTTGCGCCGCCCGGGGACTCGGCATGGCGAAATATGCCCAGCTGCGGGCCGTGCTGGAAATGGGGCGCAGGCACCTTGCCACCACACTGCAACGGGGCGAGGCGATCACCTCGCCGACGGCGACACGGGCCTTTCTCGCGGCGCGACTCCGCGACTATCCCTTCGAGGTCTTCGCCTGCCTGTTCCTCGACAACAGGCACCGTGTGCTCGCCTTCGAGGAACTGTTTCGGGGCACCATCGATGGGGCCAGCGTGCACCCGCGCGAGGTGGTGCGCCGGGTGTTGCATCACAATGCCGCGGCAGTGATCCTGGCGCATAATCATCCCTCCGGGGTGGCGGAGCCGTCGCGCGCCGACGAGGCGATCACCCGGCGGCTGCAGGAGGCGCTGGGTCTGGTCGATGTGCGCGTACTGGATCACGTCATCGTTGCCGATGAGACGCTGTCGTTCGCCGAATCGGGACTGATCTGAGCCCTGGCGCAGGCCGGGGCGGGTCGGTGCGCTTCATGGTTCGGCAGGCCTCGTTACAGGCAGGATCGAGGGGTCATTCGTCCGGATCCTGTCGAAGGCTATTGATCAATGCCCCCCGGCGGGGGCGACCAGACAAAGAGGGCTGCATGGCGATGGATTTCGCGATCGCGCGCCTGCCGCGGATCGAATTCGGGGCCGGCGTGAGACACCGGCTGCCGGCACTGGCGGCTGGCTTCGGGAGGCGGGTGCTGTTGGTGACCGGCGGCCGTTCACTGCTGCAGGGTCCGCTCTGGCCGGAACTCGAGGCCGGCTTCGCGGCTGCGGGTCTGGACGTGATCGGTCATCGCGTCTCCGGGGAACCCTCTCCGGAGGCCATCGATGCCGCGGTCCAGCGCTACCGGGACCGCAATGTCTCGGTGGTGGTGGCGATCGGCGGCGGCAGCGCGCTGGATGCCGGCAAGGCGATTGCCGGCCTTCTACTTCCGGGCAATCCGGTGCTGGATCATCTCGAGGGCGTGGGTCCGGAGCGGCCCTATGACGGACCGGCACTGCCCTTCATTGCGGCACCCACCACCGCCGGGACGGGTTCCGAGGCGACCAGGAACGCGGTGCTCAGTACCCACGGCGAAGGGGCCTACAAGAAGTCCTTTCGCGATGAACGCCTGGTGGCGGACTATGCCGTCGTGGATCCCGATTTCCTCGCCACCTGTCCGCCGGCGGTGATTGCCGGCAATGGCATGGATGCCCTGACCCAATTGCTCGAGTCCTACCTCTCGCTGCGCGCGAATCCCTTCTGTGATGCGCTGGCCCTGGACGGGCTGGCGCATGCGCGCGACAGCCTGCTCGGCCTGTACCGGGATCCCGGTGATGCCGCGGCCCGGGCCGGAATGGCCTATGCATCGCTGCTGTCCGGCATCACCCTGGCCCAGACCGGACTGGGTTCCGTGCACGGTCTCGCGGCCCCGCTGGGCGCATTCTTTCCGGTCCCGCACGGCGTGGCCTGCGGCACGCTGGTGGCGGCGGCCACGGCCGTGAACATCAGCGCCCTTTCGGCGCGCGAGCCGGGGCATCCCGCGCTGGCGCGTTATGCAGTGGTGGGTCGCCTACTGACCGGCCGGGCGTATCCCGATGACGGAGAGGCGCGTGCAGCCCTGGTCGCGCTGCTGGAGGCGTGGACAGGGCAGCTGGACCTGCCGGCCCTGGACCACTTCGGCATCACCATCGGGGACCATCCCAGGATCGTCGCCAACAGCCGTGGTTCCAGCATGAAGACCAACCCCATCGTGCTGGAGGATTCCGAGATCAGCGCGATTCTGGAGGCGCGGCAGTCGGCCTCGGGTCCGGGCTGAGCGCAGGCCCGCCCGGGCCCCTGCGCATACGGCGACTGGCCGTCAGGTGTACAGGCAGATGTCGGACTCGCCCGCGGAGTCGAAGAAGGTGGCCGCGCCCGCAAACTCCACCCCGGGAATGAGGTCGCGCTTGCGGTAGGCGTGGAGCTCGGCCGTCATCTGGCAGGCGAACATCCGCACCTCGGCATCCATGCAAATCTGGCGCAGTTCCGCGATATCGGCGACGCCCTTGGCCGCCAGTCTCGCCCGCATCTTCCTGGTGAACAGGCCCTGCATGCCCGGCAGCAGCTGAAGCATCACCGGGATCCGCGTCGGGGTGGCGGGATTCCCCAGCGGGCTCATGTCCAGGTACTGCAGGTCCTGCTTCAGCAACCGCAGCCCATAGAAGGTGAAGAACATCCGGCACTCGTAACCCAGAGCGGTCGCCGTCGAGGCCAGGATGAAGGGCGGGTAGGCCGTATCCAGTGAACCCCTGGTAACGATGATGGTGATTCTCTTCACAGGCATTGCAAACGACTCCGGTACGGATGATCCAACAACGGATATTGATGCATTGACGTTAAGGGACCTGCGGATATGCCCTGCGGGTCCGTGCCAGGACCCGTTCCAGGGTCTCCAGCAGTCGATCCACATGGGCCTCCGAGTGCCTTGCCGACAACGTGATTCGCAGTCGGGCCGTGCCCTCCGGTACGGTCGGGGGCCGGATGGCGGGCACCAGAACGCCGGCCTCGAACAGCGCGGCGGCGGTCGCGCTGGCAACCCGGGAGGATCCCAGGATCAACGGTTGGATGGGGGTTGGGCTTGCCGGCACGGGCAGACCCAGCTGGAGGAAACCCTGCTGCAGACGCTTGATCAGTGCACGCAGGTGCTCCCGGCGCCAGCCTTCCCTGCGCGCGATGTCGAGCGATACGCGGGTCGCGGCCGCCAGTGCGGCAGGCATGGCCGTGGTGTAGATGTAGCTTCGAGCGAACTGCATGAGGCCCTCGATCAATGTTTCGCTGCCGGCGACGAAGGCGCCCGCGGTACCGAAGGCCTTTCCCAATGTCCCCATCAGGATGGGGACATCGTCGGTGGAAAGGCCGAAATGTTCGCAACTGCCTCCCCCCTGATCGCCGAGTACGCCAAGGCCGTGGGCGTCGTCGACCATCAACCACGCAGCCTGCCGGCGTGCCGCATGGGCCAGGCGGGGCAGCGGGGCAAGGTCGCCGTCCATGGAAAATACCCCGTCCGTGACCATGATACGGGATTGGTCGGCTCCCGTTTCGGCCAGCAGGGCAGCGGCATGGTCCGGATCCGCGTGCCGGTAGCGACGCACGCGGCAGCGAACCAGGCGACTCGCGTCGATCAGCGAAGCATGATTCAGGCGGTCCTCCAGCACCTGGTCATGGCGGCCCGCCAGTGCCTGCAGGACACCCAGATTGGCCATGTATCCGGTGGAAAACAGCAGCGCCCGTGCACGGCCGGTGAAATGCGCCAGATCTTCTTCCAGTTCGGCGTGGATCCGGGTGTGGCCGTTGACCAGATGTGCGGCGCCAGCACCCAGGCCGTACGCGTCCAGCGCGCGACGAGCGGCGGCGGTGACCCGTGGGTCCGCCGCCAGCCCGAGATAATCATTGGCGCAGAAGGCCAGAACCCTGTGCCCGTCGATGACCTGCTCTGGCACCTGCGGGCCTTCCAGTATCCGCGGGGTACGCCAGCGACCGGCGGCACGGATCGCATCCAGGCGTTGCCGCAGGCGCACCTCGGGCGCGGCAGTCACGACAGTCTTCCGACACGGCCGGCGGGCCCGTCACGGCGGCCAATGTGCGGGTGGATGGGGACCGAAGAGATGTCCGTATCGGCCTTGTTCAGGGGTCCGCAGGAGGTTGCGGCCGGCTCCTTACCCATCGCTGCCCGATATCCCTGTCGACATCCGGTCAGGCTCGCCGTGTCCGTTCCCGTGGCTCGGCTGCAGCGTCATCGGCCGCCTGCACGGCCTCCCGTCCCGACTCGGGCAGGATACCGAGGCGTCGGAACAGGGCCTGATCCCGATCCTGTGCCGGGTTCGGCGTGGTCAGGAGCTGTTCACCGTAGAAGATCGAATTGGCG
>JAWLFM010000161.1:0-6234 GCA_041685565.1 Thioalkalivibrio sp. | reverse complement strand
GCACATGGGCTATCTTGCCGACCCGTCCGCGGTGGATCTCGCCCACCAGCGGGGCCCGTCGACGCCTATGGCTTGCGACCTGTGCGCGGGGGTCGCCGGCACCGAAGTACTGAAGATCCTGCTGAAACGGGGCCGGGTGACCTGGGCCCCCCGGGGGTTACATTATGATGCCTTCCGCCAGCGGCTCGCCCGCACCTGGCGGCCTGGCGGTAATCGCAACCCTCTTCAACGGCTGCTAATCTCGGTAGCGCGCCGGCGGATTGCACGGCTGCGTAACGAGCAGGCAAACGACTCGTCATCGCCCGCAGGGTAAAGCCATGACCATCCCCCTCTATCGTTTTGCAATCACCGGCATGCTCGCCTTCGGGTTTGCAGGCGGGCTCCTGGCCGAGGAACTGACCGACGGGCAGGCCCTGGCCGAGGCCATCTACGATCGGCCGGATGGCAACGATGCCGTTACCCGGGGCCGCATGACACTGAGTGGCGAGGGTCGCCGCGAGCGGGTTCGCGAGACCTACGAGTATCGGCTCGACGGCGAGCGTGGCGAAAGCTGGAACCTGATCCGCTTCACCTCGCCCCGCAACATCGCGGACACCGCCCTGCTGGTGCACAACCATCCGGGCGGCGACGTGGACCAGTGGCTGTTCCTGCCGGCCGCACAGCGCGAACGCCGCATCAGCAGCGAAAACCGGGGCGGCAGCTTTGTGCAGTCCGAACTCTATTTCGAGGACCTGGAAGACCGCGAGCCGCACAAGGACCATCATCGCATCGTTGGCGAGGACAGCTATGAGGGGACTCCGGTCACCCTGCTGGAAAGCGTTCCCGTGGATCCGGACAACTCCGTGTACAGCAAGCGCCTGAGCTGGGTTCATGAGGAGACCCTCATCCCGCTGCGAATCGACCTGTACGAGGGTCGGGACACCCCCTCCAAGCGCCTGACGGTTCAGGCGATTCTGGACATCCAGGGGTACTGGACCGTGATGCGCAGCACGATGATGGACCTGCGCAGCGGGCGCATGACCGTACTCGAGGTGGACGAGGTGATGTATGACAACGACCTGCCTCGGGACCTCTTCACCACCCGCGGCCTGACGGATCCGGAACGTGCACGGCCCTGGCGCCCCTGAGCCTCGCCTGCAGCGGCTACCGGTGTGGCTGGCCGTGCTGGCCACGCTGACGCTGACAGCCCCCGCCGCCGCGGACACCGCAGGCCCCGAAGCGGAAGTTGGCAGTGGGACCGAGCCAATGGACGGCGGCGTTGTCGTGCGCCCTCACGAGACCCTTTGGAGCATCGCGGAACGCCTGCGCCCCGATGACCGCATCAGCGTGCAGCAGATGATGCAGGCCCTGTTCGAACACAACCCGCATGCTTTCGACGGCGAGCCAGACCGTTTGCGGACCGGAGCCGAACTGGCACCGCCGCCTGACACACTGGTGCGACGCTACAGCGCCGAAGCGGCCCGCAGCGAAGCACGCACGCGACTGGAGAGCCCGGCCGTGAAAACGGGCCAGCCAAACGGGCCGACGGAAGGCCACCGGGTGCGCAGTAACGAGACGCTCTGGAGCATCGCGGAGCGGCTGCGCCCGCACGACGGCATCGCCATTCGGACGATGGCCGGCGCGCTCTACAACCACAATCCCGGCGCGTTCGATGGCAGTATCGACCGCCTGCGCGCAGGTGCCGTGCTGCACGTCCCGCCCGCATATTCCGGCGCGACCGGATCCACTCGGACAATGGCGGCGTCACAGGAAACCCACGACCACAAGAACGAACCGGCGACCTTCGAAGATTCGGGTTCGGCCGCGGCATCCGCTTCCGCTTCCGCTTCCGCTTCCGCTTCCGCTTCCGGCGAGGATGCACCCAGAAGCTTTACCTTCGGTGAATCCGCCCCCGAAGCAGGCGCCGTCATACCCGACGAGCCGACCGTCTGGGACGTACGCGTGGACGACGTGTTGCTGGAAGCGGGGGTACTGGCGAGCTCGAAACGCCCGGTCGATAGCACGCAGTACGGGCGCGCCGTCGTGACCGCAACCCGTCCACTAGGAGAGGCATGGGAGCTGCGCCTTGGCGCGCGCGGGGATCTGCAACTCCAGCACGGCGGCGAGTATCCTCAAACGACCCGTTTGCGGGCGGATTACGACGAGAACTTCCTGCGCTACCGCGGCGACCGGACCCGTGTGACCGTCGGCACCCAGAAGATTCTCTGGGGGCGGGTGGACGAGATCCCTCCCACCGATCGGCTCAGCACCAAGGACCTGACCCGCTTTGGGCTGGACCCGTATGCCGAGAGGCGCCGCGCGAATCCCGCGATTCGCGCGGAATTCTTCGAGGGACCCTGGCATGCCGATCTCGTGTTTCTTCCCGTCTTCCGCCCAGCGGAACTGCCCGACCGTGACAGCCTCTGGCACCCGGTGGACCGCAACCGCGGGCGCCTGCTGGGACTGCCGCAGGACCTAACGCTGGCGCCGGTGATCGAGCAGGCCGCACTCGACGACGACATCTCCGGCAACGGCGGCGCCGGGGTGCGGCTAGGGCGTTCCGGGCGGGGTGCCGACTTCGCCGTCACCGTACAGCGGGCCCGGCACTCGCAGCCCTACTACCGCTTCGATGCCAACACCCGCCAGGCTATCCTGACCGGCCAGCGCCCCGGGGACCCAACGTTGGAGGTCGTACACCCGCGCACCTGGGTGGTGGGCGGCGACACTGCCTTTACCATCGGCGCCTGGACCTGGCGCGCCGAGGCCGCGTGGGTGAGCGATGTACCGGTTACCCGCGCGGACGACCTGCGCCAGACCACGGTGGAGGGCGTCGACTGGGTGGTGGGGGTCGAGGGCTTTCCCGGCGACGGCGACTTCCGCATGACGACCCAGCTGACGGGCCAACACCTGCTGAACGCCGGGGAGATGCTGGACGCCCGCGAAAGCTACTTCCTGACCGGCGAGCTGGAAAGCCCGTTTGCGGCCTATAACTGGCGGGCGCGCATGCGCTATTCGATTGGCCTCAACCGGCGTGACATCTACCTGAATCCGGAAGTGGCATGGATCGCCAACGAGCCCATGGAACTCTATCTGGGCGCGCACTGGCTGGACGGTGCCGATGGCACGGCCGGCGGCTTCTATCGCGACAACCGCCTGCTGGTGTTCGGCTGGCGAGGTCAGTTCTGATGCACTGGATGCTGCGGCATCCGACCCTGGCCCTGGTCCTGCTCGCACTGCTGATCCTGCTGCCAGGGCCGATCCTCCTGCAGGTCGACTTCGACAATGCGCCGGAGGCCTACTTTCCGGCAGACGCGCCCGCAGTGGAATTCGACCGCGAGGTGCGCGAGCGCTTCCCGCAGGATCAGGTTCTGGTCGGCCTGTTTACCGGGCCCGACATTTTCGAGCCGGACTTCCTGGAACGGATCGGCAACCTTTCCCGAACCCTCGAAGCCGAGCCGGCCGTGGAACGCGTGCTGTCGGTCACGACCCTGGACCACATCCGGGCCACCCCCCACGGCTTCTCCGTGGAACCACTCATCGACACTGGAGACCTGGCCCGGCGTGATGCGCAACAGTGGCAGGAGCGCGCACTGCAAGATCGCTTCGCCCCCGGGTTGGTCGTCGGCCACGGGGGACAGGCCCTGGCGGTCATCGTCCGCCCCCATGCGCTGGACAACAGCCTGCAACGACTGCAGATCGAGCAGTTGCTGCGCCGTGCGGTGGAGGAGCACAGGCTGACGGACGAGCTGAGCGCAGTGGCCGGGCATATCGCACTGGACGTGGCCCAGCTCCGGGCGATGCTGACCGATCTCGCCATGCTCGTGCCCGGCACCATGACCGTGGGCCTGCTGCTGCTGTGGTGGCTGTTCCGCCGGTGGCTGGTGGTGGGGGTGGCGGCGGCCACCATCAGCGCCGTGACCGGGCCAGCCATCGCGTTGCTGATCCTGCTGGAACGGCCGTTCACGTTGATCTCTGCGATCCTTCCGCCGCTGCTGACCGCACTGACCGTCGCCATGCTGATGCACTTCTTCAATGCCCTTCTGCATGCCGCACAGCGCGGATATCAGGGGCCGGAGCGGGTGCGTGTCGCCCTCGACGCCGTGGCCCGGCCGACGCTGTTCATGGCGCTCACGACAGCCGCGGGACTGGCCTCGCTGAATGTCAGCAGCATTCGGCCGATCGGAACCTTTGGTCTGATCGGTGCAATCGGGGTGCTACTGGCGGCCGCGATCGTGCTCTGGCTGTTGCCAGCACTGATGGCACGCTGGGACCGGAGCGCCTGGCAAACGCCCCGGCGCAGCCTGCGCCTGCTGGATCGCTTCACTGGCCTGGCCGCACACCTGGCGATCCGGCGTGCGGGCTGGGTGGTGGGCGGCGCCGCCCTGCTGCTTGCTCTAGCCCTGCCGCAGATTCGGCACGTCGAGGTCGAAACGGACCTCTACGCGTTTTTCCAGGACGACCACCCCATCACCCAGTCCACGCGCATGGTGGAAGACCGCCTGTCGGGGGTCATGGCACTTGAGGTCGTATTCCGCGGTCCGGACTGGGACAGCCTTAAGGCTCCGGAACGCCTGCAGGCTATCCACACCCTGCAGGCGTGGCTGGATCAGCGCCCGGAGGTCGACTACAGCCTGTCCCTTCCGGACCTGGTGGCGGAGATGCACTGGGCCTTCAATGAGGAAGATCCGGGGTACCGGGTCATTCCGGACAGCAGCGACCTGGTCGCGCAGTATCTTTTCATCTATGACGGGCGGGATCTCTATGACGTCGTGGACCGCGATTTCGAGCAGAGCCGGCTTCTGCTCAATCTGAACGCTCACGGCGCCGGCGAGATCAATGCCCTGATGACGGACCTGCGCGAGCACCTCGACGCGAACCCACCCGCCGACATGAAGTGGAATCTGGCCGGCATGGCGCGGTTGTTCGCTGACCAGGAACGCCTGCTGATCCAGGGCCAACTGCACAGTCTCTACGCCGTGGCCGGCATGCTGGCAATCCTGATGTTGCTGATGTGGCGCTCCGTACCGGTCGCTGTATTCAGCATGATCCCGAACCTGGCCCCGGTCGCCATGATCTTCGCCCTGATGGGCCTGCTGGGCATCTGGCTGGACATGGCCACCGCGATGATCGCCAGCGTGGCGATCGGTATCGCCGTGGACGACACCATCCACCTGCTGCACGGCTACCGTGAGCGCCGCAAGGCCGGAAGCTCGGTTGCATGGGCGCTGGCGCGCACGTTTCGCCGTACCGGCCGGGCAGTCACCGCCACGACCATCGTGCTCGTCGGCCAGTTTGTCCTGCTCGCCCTGTCGGACTTCCAGCCGACGGCGGCCTTCGGACTGCTGACGGCCTTCGGGCTCATCGCGGCGCTGATCTTCGACCTGCTGGTACTGCCGGCCCTGCTGGTGCTGGCGCATCGCTTCTCGACTGGACGCTCGCGGGTTGCCTGAACGCACTTTTTATTCACCACAGAGTGCACGGAGATGCGGAGAAGGGCCAGGTCAAGGTCAAGGTCAAGGGCGATTTACAGGAAGAAGGGAAGGTAGGAAGGAAGGACAGGGATAAGAGAGATGGGCGTTCGTGCTTTTCGGCATCGAATGGATCGGTGGCGCTGGGGCGTGGGTGGCTTTGGCCCGAGGATATAGTCGGGGCTGCGCTCGGAAGATGCCTGCCTTAATGCAGGCCCAGGCCAGGTATCATGAGGAGCCTTCGGGTCGGGACCGCGAGATGCCAGTCGATCTCCGGTATGTCCGTGCAGCCGGGCCGCCGAACGGTCGCCGCCCCGGACATCATGCGGAGCATGTCGTCAGCGATCCCGCATCGATAGTGCGAGGCACAAGCTCTCTGCCTATGCAGCGTCTCCCTAGACCAATCCCGCCTCCTTCGCGCTCTTCACAACTTCCTGTAAATCGCCCTTGACCTTGACCTGGCCCTTCTCCGCATCTCCGTGTGCTCCGTGGTTAAACCCAATACACAGACACAAAAAAGCCCCCGTCCGAGGACGGGGGCTTTCGCGGACTATCGCGTTCCGGGGCGAGCCCCGGAGGCGATCAGGCCTGCAGACCGCTGTCGCGGGTCTGGCGACGACGAGATGCCACCAGACCAAGGAAAAACAACCCAGTACCCAGGAGGACAAGCATACCAGGCTCCGGCACCTCGAAACGAGTTGTGTTATTCAGCTGATTCGTCGAGGTCGCGAGCAACTCGCCTTCTCCAGTGTTTCCAGTAAACGTAAGTTCACCGATATCACGGTTG
>JAWLFM010000160.1:0-6268 GCA_041685565.1 Thioalkalivibrio sp. | reverse complement strand
ATCCTGCGCAGCGTGGCCGGAACGCCCGGGAGCGGCCTGCGCGGCGGTGTGCTGATCGGCTGAGGCGTCCCAGGGCGAATTGTCGGGTCAGCGCAGGGGAACCCGACGTCCCGTTCAGGTCAGGATCACCGCATCCACGTCGGCAATACCCACTGGCTGTAACAGCACCGCATGTATCGGGTAACGCTCAGCCAGACGTTCCGCGTAGGGCAGCTCCTGCTTGTCCACCATCACGATCACGCGTGCGTCGGGCGCATATTTCTGCAGGCTGGCCAGGAACACATCCAGATTGCCCAGATTGGCTCCGGCGTAGTTGTTGCCGTAGCCGTAGAAGAACTCGGCCACGACATAGCCGGGACGCTCCTGCTTGAGTGCCTGGATCGCCTTGCGGATCGATGGCAGACGAACCTCGCGGATCTTCCGGCGCTGGTAGAGCGCGCTGAGATCGGGATGCCCCGCGGACTCGATAATGGAGAAAAGCAGCGTTTCAGACACGGCAAATGGGCACCTTCATCCGATGACAGGACACCAGTGTCCTGTCACACGCCTAATGACGCCATCGACGTGTGACAGGACACTAGCCTTGGCAGGGCCGGAGTTCAACAGGCCGCGGATGCCGGAGTCGGGGCACAGGGCCGATCCGGAGCCGGCAAATGGTGGTGGGGGCTGGGAATCGCGTAGCATGCAGTGATCTGCACTGACGACGACCCTGAAGTCAATGTACCAGCGGCAACGACTCATGACCTGGTGGAGTGATCGGCTGGAGGAGACGCGCCTTCACGTGGCCCGGCCCGACGCCCTTCTGATGATCTCCCTGCTCGGTCTGGTCACGGGTCTCCTGGGCGGGGCGGTCATCGTCTTGTTCCGCTTTCTGGTGGAGGGGTCCCAGGAGGCGCTGTTGCCGGGTTCCGGCCCGGAGGGCTATGAACTGCTCGCCGGTTGGCAGCGGGCCTTGCTGCCACTGATCGGAGCCGTCCTCCTTGCAGCGTTGTTCCGATGGGGGGCGAACGGGTTGTACCGGCTCGGCGTCGTGCATGTGATCGAACGGATGGCGCATCACCAGGGGCACATGACCCTGCGCGGCTCGATGCTGCAGTTCGCCGGCGCCGCGATCGCGATCGTGGCCGGATACTCTGTGGGACGGGAGGGGCCGCATGTTCATCTGGGCGCAGCGACGGGCAGTCTTCTGGGTCAGCGGCTTGCCCTCCCCAACAATGCCATCCGCACCCTGGTGGGCTGTGGCGCGGCGGCGGGTATAGCGGCCTCGTTCAACACGCCACTGGCCGGCGTCATCTTCGCCCTCGAGGTGGTGATGCTCGAGTACACGGTGGCGAGCTTCATCCCGGTGATCCTGGCCGCGGTCAGCGCGACGCTGCTGGCCAATGCCCTTCTGGGAGCGGCCCCAGCGCTGAATGTGCCCCCCCTCGGCCTCGGTTCGATGGGCGAGATGGCCTACGTCGTCCTGCTGGGTATTCTGGCCGGAACCGTATCGGTGCTGTTCATCGAGATGACACGGGGTGTTGCCCGGCACACCCGGATGATTCCCATCTGGTGGCGGATGCTGCTCGCCGGTGTCGTCACGGGTGCGTTCGGGCTCGCCGTGCCGGAGGTCATGGGCATTGGCTATGACACCGTGGACCTCGCGCTTCACGGCGGGATCGCCGCAGGCCTGCTGGTCGTGCTGCTGCTGGCGAAGTTGCTGGCGACCTCGGTGGCCATCGGGATGGGTGTGCCGGGCGGTGTGATCGGGCCGGTGCTGTTTGTCGGCGCCATGCTGGGTGCGCTGCTCAGCCAGGTGGGCAATCTCTCGAACCTGGGCGGACAGACGGATGCGGGCTTCTATGCCCTGCTGGGCATGGGCGCCATGATGGCTGCAAGTTTCCAGGCACCGCTGGCCGCGCTGATGGCGATGCTGGAGCTTACACACAATCCGGGCGTGATCCTGCCGGGCATGCTGGCCGTGGTGGTCGCCGGACTCACTGCAAGCGAAGTGTTTCGCAGGGAGTCGCTCTTCATCGAAATGCTCCGGGACGTGGATCGTCAGCCCAGCCAGCGGTTCAGCAGCCAGGGGTTGCACCGCGTCGGCGTCGCGAGCGCGATGGATGAGCGGATCGTGCAAGTCGATCGATCGCTTGGCACCCGGGAGGCGCGGCAGTTGCTCGACCACCATCCGACCTGGCTCCTGGTGAACGGGGCGGAGCGGCGTCCGGAAGTACTGATGCCGGCGGCGGATCTTGCCCGGTACCTCGAATCGACGCCTGCGCCGGATGAATCACAGACGATCGACCTGATGGACATCCCGGCCCAGCGCCTGCGTGTCGGCCCGATCCACCTGCAGGAAACCCTGCAGCAGGCCATGGAGCGTTTCGGTGCGGACGCGGAGGCGCTCTATGTGGAACGCGTAACCGCACCAGGCATCCGGCGCATCTACGGAGTCCTGACCCCGGAGATGCTGGAATCGGCGTATGGGTGAGGCGCGGTTGATCGGAAGTCGCGCGGGTGGGAGCGGACCACGGCACCTCGATACCAGCGTGTCCGTGCAGGCGCCCCGTCGCTCTTCGGCAGTGCATGCACCCGCACGAGGTTGCCGGCCCGGCACCGCGGCGGCAGCGCCGGCGGCAAGCAGGTCGGGGACCATCGGCGGTGGGTGTTCATGGGCCAGGGATGGGCCCGGATGAAGACCCTCATGCGCCGTCATTCGGATGCTGTGCTGCCTGGCCACGGGGGGCATCCCGGGTGTTCCGGGGTCTGCCGGAGTCGGGTGCCTGCCGTAGAATCGGGCCATGGCGGCTGACACAGCAAAACGGCCGGATGGTCCCCGCGACCGGGAAGCGGTCTTCGAGACCCGTGGCCTGACCAAGACCTATCTCATGGGAGAGGTCGAGATCCATGCCCTGCAGGGGGTGGACCTGGAGCTCTACGCGGGGGAATTGGTGGTGATGCTGGGCGCCTCCGGTTCCGGCAAGTCCACCCTGCTGAACATCATGGGGGGGCTGGATACCGCCACCAGCGGTAGCGTCCGCTACCGCGATCAGGACCTCACCAACGCCTCCGACAAGACACTGACGCTGTTTCGCCGTGACCATGTCGGCTTCGTGTTCCAGTTCTACAACCTGATCGCGAGCCTGACCGCGCGCGAGAACGTGGCGATCGTCACCGAGATCAGTCGCGACCCGATGTCCCCGGAAGAGGCGCTTGCCCTGGTCGGTCTGAAGAAACGGCTGGATCACTTCCCGGCGCAGTTGTCCGGAGGCGAACAGCAGCGGGTGGCCATCGCCCGCGCGATCGCAAAGCAGCCCGCGGTCATGCTCTGCGATGAACCCACCGGGGCACTGGATTCGAAGACCGGGATCCAGGTGCTGGAGGCGCTGCAGCACATCAACGAGGCGATGGACACCACCGTCGCGATCATTACGCACAACGAGGTGATCGGAGAGATGGCGGATCGGGTGATCCGTCTGCGCGACGGGCGGGTGGAGGACATCCACGAGCACGAAGAACGCCGGCCGCCCGGCGAACTGCGCTGGTGAGGGGGCGCCGGGGATGCGCACCCTCAACCGCAAGCTGCTGCGTGATCTGGCGACGCTGAAGGGCCAGGCGGCCGCCATCGCGCTGGTGATCGCCAGCGGCGTGATGACCCTGGTCATCGCGGTGACCACCCTGGACGCCCTGAGCCTGACCCAGCAGCGCTTCTACGAGGACTTTCATTTCGCCGACGTCTTTGCCGACCTGAAGCGCGCACCGGAGGGCGTGGCGAGGCGTCTGCACGAGATTCCAGGAGTGAACCAGGTCGAGACCCGGGTGCAGGCCTCGGTGCGCCTGGAGGTGCCGGGATTCGATGATCCCGTGCGTGGGCTGCTGCTGTCGATCCCAGAGGGTCGTGAGCCCGTGCTGAATCAGCTGTATCTGCGCGAGGGAAGGCTGCCCGAGCCGGGGCGGGCCGAAGAGGTCGTGCTCAGTGACGCCTTCGCCGAGGCCCACGGGCTCCGCGCCGGCGACCGCATCGAGGCCATCATCCGGGGCCGCCTGACCACGCTGCGGGTGTCGGGTATCGTGCTCTCTCCTGAACATGTCTACCAGATCGCGCCGACGGACCTGCTTCCCGACTACGAGCGCTACGGCATCCTGTGGATGAACCGGCGCGTACTGGCCAGTGCCTACGGCATGGAAGGGGCCTTCAACAACGTCACGCTCAGCCTGCAGGCCGGCGCCTCCGAGGCCGAGGTGATCGACCACCTGGACCGCATCCTGGCCCGTTACGGCGGGATCGGTGCGCACGGGCGGGAGGACCAGCACTCGCATCGGTTCCTGGACGAGGAACTGAAGCAGCTGCGCGCGCAGGCCGTGATCCTGCCGACCATCTTCCTGCTGGTGTCGGCCTTTCTGCTGAATGTGGTGATGAGCCGGATCATCCGCAACCAGCGCCAGCAGGTCGCGGTGTTGAAGGCCTTCGGTTACGGCAATCCGGACATCGCTTTCCATTACGGGATGCTGACCGGATTGATCGTACTCCTCGGCAGTACGCTCGGCATCGGGTTCGGCGCGTGGGCCGCGAGCGGGCTCGCCGGGATCTACACCGAATACTTCCGCTTTCCGGAAATGAGCTTCCGGCTGCAGGGCTGGGTGGTGTTGCTTGCCTTCGCCGTGGCGGCGGGCGCGGCGATGCTGGGGACACTGCGCGCGGTCTGGGCTGCCGTTCGTCTGCCGCCGGCGGAAGGGATGCGTCCGGAGCCGCCGGCCCGCTTCCGCAGGGGCTGGCTGGAACGTTCCGTGCCGCGCAACTGGCTGGATCAGCCGGCGCGCATCATCCTGCGCAATCTGAGCCGCCATCCGGTCAAGTCCTCGCTGTCGGTCCTGGGCATCGCGCTGTCACTGGGCCTGCTGGTGATGGGTGCCTACCAGCTGAATGCGGTCGACCACATGATCGACATCCAGTACCGGAAGGTGATGCGCATGGACCTGCACCTGACCTTCAGCGACCCGACCCCGGCACGGGTGCACTCGGAACTGCGGCACCAGCCGGGTGTGCTGGCGATCGAGACCTACCGCAGCGTGCCGGTGCGCCTGCTGGCCGGACACCGCGAGTACCGCACGTCGATCCTGGGAATGGACGAGCAGCCTGATCTGCGCCAATTGCTGGACGGCCGCCAGTCGCCCCAGCGCCTGCCTCCCGAGGGCCTGTTGCTGACCGACTATCTGGCAGAGGATCTCGGGCTCCGGATCGGCGACGAGATCCGGGTGGAGATCCAGGAGGGCCATCGTCAGACCGTCGTGGTGCCGCTGGTCGGGCTGGTCGATGAGCCCCTGGGCGTCGGTGCGTACATGCAGCGCTCCGCGTTGAACCGGCTGATGCGCGAGGGGCCGGCAGTGAGCGGGGCCTGGCTGATGATCGATGCAGCACAGGAACCTGCCCTGTTCGCCAGCCTGTGGGACCTGCCCGGGGTGGCCGGCATCGGCATGATCTCCGAGGCCGAGCAGCACATCCGGGAGTACATGGGCGATACCATCCTGATGTTTGCGCTGGTGTTCGTCTTGCTGGCCACGTCCATCGCCTTCGGCGTGGTCTACAACAACGCCCGCATCGCCTTCGCCGAGCGATCCCGGGAGCTGGCGACACTACAGGTGCTGGGGTATTCACGGGCCGAGGTCAGCTGGATCCTGATCGGGGAGATCCTGCTGCTGACACTGGTCGCGCTGCCGCTCGGCTGGTTGATCGGCACCGGCTTCGCCTGGGCGCTGAATCATGCCTTCAGCATGGACCTGTTCCGGATGCCGCTGGTGATCACCCCCGGCGCGTACGGCTTCGCCACCGCGGTGGTCCTCGCGGCCTCGTTGGCCGCCGCGGTGCTGGTCGTGCGGCGGCTGCACCGCCTGGACAAGGTCTCGGTCCTGAAGGCGGTGGAGTGAGCATTGCAGGGGATCCGGCAGCCATGGAATGTGGCGGCCCTCCGTTGCCCTTGGGGTTCGTGAGGGCCGCAGGTTCATGAAGGCGGGAGCAAGCTCCCGGACGCCGGAGATGCCCGGGCGGGGGGAGTAAACTGACTCAGGCCATGAGGGGAACGTCCATATGAAGCTGCGCAAGAAGCTGCTCTGGGGGCTGGTCGCGCTGGCCGCGGCAGGACTGCTGGCCTGGGCGCTGATGCCCGCACCGGTGCCCGTCAGCGCCGCCGAGGTAGACTCCGGCCCCTTCGTCGAATCGGTCGAGGAAGAGGGCCGCACCCGGCTGCGGGATTCCTTTACGGTATCCGCCCCGATCTCCGGCTATCTG
>JAWLFM010000159.1:0-6272 GCA_041685565.1 Thioalkalivibrio sp. | reverse complement strand
CCGTCCGCCCGGGGCCAGGGTATGCCAGTCGGCGTGTTCCAGCACCAGCGGGTGGGCGTCGCCCACCGCAATGCCGAGCGCGACCTGGCGCATGGCCGGCAGATCCACGACGTCGTCGCCGACGAAGGCGCTGTGTTCGGGTGCGAAACCGGTCTGCGCGAGCAGTTCGGTCAACGCCGTGCGCTTGTCTCGGCGCCCTTGCAGGATGTGCTGCACGCCGAGGTCGCGCATGCGATGTGTGACCACCGCGGAGTTGCGCCCGGTCAGTATCGCGATCTCCAGTCCGCCCTGCTGGGCCATCCGGATGCCGTGGCCGTCCCGGCTGTTGAAGGCCTTGTACTGTTCGCCACCATCACCGAGGAACAGGCTGCCGTCGGTGAGCACGCCGTCGACATCCAGGATCAGCAGGCGAATCCGCCGCTGCCGTTCCAGGAGCGCATCTGGTGCCAGCGGCATCAGGCCACTCCCGCCTGGAGCAGATCGTGCATGTTCAATGCACCGATCAGCCGCAGGCTGTCGTCGACGACCGGCAGGGCGTTGATGCGATGACTCTCCATGATCTGCAATGCCTCGACCGCCAGCCACTCGGGTCGTGCCGTGAATCCGTTGGCGGTCATGACGTCGCCGATGGTCTGGCGGTGTATGTCGAGACCGCGGTCCAGGGTTCGGCGCAGATCGCCGTCAGTGAATACGCCTTCGATCGCTTGGGCGTCATTGCAGATGATCACCATGCCCAGGCCCTTGCGCGAGATCTCCACCAGCGCGTCCGGGAGCGGCGCATCGGACTGGATGCGCGGGATCGCGTCGCCGGTGCGCATGATGTCGCCGACATGGATCAGCAGGCGACGCCCCAGCCGGCCGCCCGGGTGGGAGCGGGCGAAGTCGTCGGCGGTGAAGCCTCGGGCGTCCAGGACCGCCACGGCCAGGGCGTCACCCATCGCGAGGGCGGCCGTGGTGCTCGAGGTGGGTGCGAGGCCCAGCGGACAGGCCTCGCGTGACACGCTGACGTCGAGGTTGACCGTCGCCTCGCGGGCCAGGCGCGATGCCGGATTGCCGGTCATCGCGATCAGCGGAACGCCGAGGCGGCGGATGATCGGCAGGATCATCACCAGTTCCGCGGTTTCGCCGGAATTGGACAGTGCGATCACCGCGTCGTCCCGGGTGATCATCCCGAGATCGCCATGGCTCGCCTCACCCGGATGCACGAAGAAGGCGGGTGTGCCGGTGGACGCGAGTGTCGCCGCGAGCTTCCCCGCGATGTGGCCGGACTTGCCCATGCCGGTGACCACGACCCGGCCACGGCAGGCGAGGATGTGCTCGCAGGCGGCGAGAAAATCGGTGTCGATGCGTGCAGCGAGGGCACTCACGGCCTCGGCCTCGATGGCGAGGACGGCCAGGGCCAGGCTGCGGGTGTTTTCGGCGTCCATCGTCATGCGGTTGCGGTCCATCCGGGGAGGATCAGGTCGGGGGCGAACAGGCCCGGAAGCGGGAGCGTCGGTCGCCGCTGTATCGAGCCCGGCGCGCCGTTGCGGCCCGGGGTAAGTGGAAACAGCAGGAAGGTCGGCCCCAGCATCAAGGGATAATCCCGTATCGGCACCGTGTTTTCCAGCAACCCCGGATCCGGTAGCCCGGGCACGGCAGGGACCGCGAGCAGATGGAAGGGATCGGAACCGATCTTGTTGCCGATGGCGAGCTCGTTCTCTCCCGTCCAGGCCGCGACCACCGCTGTCGCCAATTCCGGCAGGCGGGTGCCGATCGCGACGGTGGTCAGGGCGATCAGGGCGGTCGAGCCGGCGACGATGGCGAGGATTGCAAGCCACATGGGTCAGAGGTCTGCTGCAAGCGGGCTGAGTTTACCGCGTGCCCCGCCGTTCGTCTCCTGCCGGCATGCCCGGTGAGCACGGGCGTCCGCCGGGGTTTCCGGCCGGGAGCAACGCGGCTACCATCTGCCTCAATCGTTCTGGAGATCACGCCATGGGTTCGGCAGCCTCGGTTCCCAGCCTGCGCCTGGCCGCGGTGCATGATGCTGCCGATCCGGCCTGGGTGGACTTCTATCCGGAGGGCCTGCCTGAGGACTGGCGACTGGCGTATTACGCGCATCACTGGAGGGACCTGCTGATTCCTGCGGACCAATGGCAGGGTTTCGCCCTGGATTTCGCCTGGATCGTCGATCTCCCCGAAACGCTGCGGCTCTACTTCCAGGTTCCCCCAGGGCTGGCCGCGCCGGGCCCTGCCTGCGCGCGCCTTGCCGCCGCGCTGGGTGCGCGGCTCGGTGGCCTGCTGATCGCGGACCCCTCGGTATTGCCCGCCGGCGTGGTGAGCCCCGGCCGATTGCTGGGACAGGCCGCCACGCGGCCCGTCCTTGCCGGCAGCAGTGCCGCGACGGTCTATGCGAATGAGGAAAGGGCGGTCCTGATGCTCGAGCCGGAGCCCGATCTCGGGCCAGCCGGGTGGCGAGGTCTGCTGGAGGCGGCATATGCCTGCCTCCCTGCCGTCAGCGAGAGCATCGTCTGCCTCCGCGCGGGTCCGCGGGAACTGGAGACGGCGGAAACGCTCCTGCGCCTGACGGGCCTGGCGTGGAAGGATCGTTGAAGGACTGGCTCCGGCGACCGTCGCCGTGGTGCGGGCGGCGAGTTGACTGCGGCCCGGGCTGCTTTCAGACTGCCCAACCCGGAACAGAAGGAGTGGATGGGACGTGAGCAGGGACCCGGTGTCCGATGCACCGCATGTGGTGGTCGAAGACCTCGTCTTCCGGCGTGGCCGCAAGGTGATCTTCGATGGTCTGTCGCTGACGGTTCCGCGCGGACGGGTGACCACGGTCATGGGCCCGAGCGGCACCGGCAAGACCACGCTGCTGCGGCTGATCGGTGGGCAGCTCCGTCCGGACAGCGGTCGCATCTGGGTGGACGGCGAGGAGGTCGCGCGCCTGTCGACCCGGCGGCTGTATGCCCTGCGCAGGCGCATGGGCATGCTGTTCCAGACGGGCGCGCTGCTGACCGACATGAATGTCTTCGAGAACGTCGCCTTTCCGCTACGCGAGCATACCAGGCTGCCGGAGGAACTGATCCGCAACCTGGTGCTGATGAAGCTCGAGGCGGTCGGCCTGCGCGGGGCCTGCGATCTCAGTCCGGCAGAGCTGTCGGGGGGCATGGCCCGGCGCGTGGCCCTTGCCCGCGCCATCGCCCTCGACCCCGACATGATCCTGTACGACGAGCCGTTCGCCGGGTTGGATCCGATCACCATGGGCCAGATCGTGACCTTGATCCAGCGCACCAACCGGACCCTCGGTCTGACCAGCGTGCTGGTGACCCATGACGTGGTCGAGGCCATGGCGATCTCCGATCACGTCGTGCTGATCGCGGAGGGGCGGGTCATGGATTCAGGGACCGCGGAGGAGGTCCGTGCCGGGGCCTCGGCGTGGAGCCAGCAGTTTCTTGGCGGGCACCCCGACGGCCCGGTGCCGTTCCACTATCCCGGACCAAGCTATCGCGACGATCTGCTCAACGAGGCGGGCAACGACCGTGGTTGAGTTTCTGGCCGGCCTGGGGCGGTCCAGTCTCCGTTGGCTCGCCGTACTCGGCCGGGCCTCGGCGTTCCTGTTCCGGGTGCTGCTGGCCCAGGACGCGGTGATCCGGCGATTTCGCCTGACGGTGGCCGAAATCTATTCGGTCGGTGTGCGCTCGCTGCTGATCATCATGGTCTCGGGCCTGTTTGTTGGCATGGTGCTGGGCTATCAGGGATACATCACCCTGGTGAACTTCGGTGCGGCGGAGGCCCTGGGGGGGGTCGTGGCGCTGTCGCTGGTGCGCGAGCTGGGCCCGGTGGTCACGGCCCTGTTGTTCGCGGGGCGTGCGGGATCGGCCCTGACGGCCGAGATCGGCCTGATGAAGACCACCGAACAACTGTCGGCGATGGAGATGATGGCCGTGGACCCCTATCGGCGGGTCTTCGCGCCGCGGTTCTTTGCCGGCTTCCTGTCCATGCCGCTGCTGGCGGCGCTGTTCAGTGCCGTGGGGGTAATGGGCGGCTATATCGTCGGGGTCGGGCTGCTGGGCGTGGACGGCGGATCCTATTTCTCGCAGATGCAGGCAGTCACCGACTGGCACGAAGACGTGCTGTCGGGCGTGATCAAGAGCATCGTGTTCGGTTTCGTGGTGACCTGGATCGCGGTCTTCCAGGGCTTCGACGCGGAACCGACCTCCGAGGGCATCTCGCGGGCCACCACCCAGACGGTTGTGGTGTCCGCGCTGGCCGTGCTGGGTCTGGACTTCATCCTGACCGGGCTGATGTTCGGCGATTTGTAAGGCAAGAGGACTGGTGATGAAGCTGCGCTATATCGAGGTATCCGTGGGTCTCTTCGTGTTGCTGGGCATCGCGTCGCTGTTCTACCTGGCCATTCAGGTGAGCAATATCGCCGAGTACCGTGACCGCGATACCTATCATGTGGTTGCGTATTTCGATCACATCGGCGGTCTGAAGGTGCGTTCCCCGGTCACGGTCTCCGGCGTGCGCATCGGCCGGGTGGCGCAGATCGCCTATGACCCCGAGCGTTTCCAGGCCCGGGTGACGCTGGCGATCCAGACCGGCCAGGACTACCTGCCTGCGGATACCCAGGCCAGCATCTTCACCGCCGGATTGCTGGGGGAACAGTACATCGCGCTCGAGCCCGGCGGCGAGTACGAGATGCTGGCGGATGGTGACGAGGTCATGTTCACGCAGTCGGCCCTGGTGCTCGAGAACATGATCGGCCGGGTGCTGACCAATATCTCGGGGGATTGAACCTTCTGCAGCTCACGGGTTCTTCCGACTACATCTTCGAGGGCATGCCGTTATGAGGAATTACCGTTTCGAAGCCCTTCCAGGCATCGTATTGGCCTTTCTGTTCCTGTTCGCCACCGCGCCCCTGCAGGCTGCGGAACCGGTGGCACTCGTCGAGGGTGCCATCAACCGGGTCATGGAGACCCTGCGGGCCGAGGAGGCGCGGGCCACAGAGGAACCCGAATTCGTGCTCGAGGTGATCGAGCGGGAGATCATGCCGCTGATCGACCTCGATGGCATGGCGCGCCTGATTCTCGCCCGCCACTGGCGTGACGCCAGCGCGGAGCAGCGCGAGCGGTTCACCCAGGCCTTTCGCGATACGCTGTTGCAGTCCTATGGGGTGCGTCTGGCCGATTACCTGGATCGCCGCGTCATCGTGATCCCGCACCGCTCCCGTCAGGATGAGCGCATGGCGGTGGTCGCGACCGAGATCGAGATGGGCGGTGGGCAGCCGAATATCGTCGTCAATTATCGGCTGCGTCCAGTCGAAGGGGAGTGGCGGGTCTTCGACGTCGAGGCGGAGGGGCTCAGTTTCGTCGGCAATTTCCGGTCGAGCTTCAATACGGAGATCGGCCGCGATGGTCTCGATGCCCTGATTGAGCGTCTTGAGGCGGGTGACCGTTCACTGATCGAAGAGGTCATCGACGAGGTGGAATCCAACGGGAACGCGGCGGATGACTGAGGCCACCCTGGTGGTGGATGGCTCGACCCTCAGGCTTTCCGGGCCGGCCACGCTGCAGACCGCGGGTCCGCTCGCGGCCCGAGGGCGCGCGCTGTTGACCGGGCTCCCTGCCGAGGCGACGCTGGATCTCTCGAAGGTCACGCGGGTGGATAGCGCCGGAGTCGCCATGCTGGTGGAATTCTGGCGGCAGCGTGAACACCAGGGCGGGCGCCTGGAATTCGTGTCGATCCCTGCGGAGTTGCGGCCGTTGCTGCAGCTGTACGGCCTGGAGACCGTGTTCGGTACGGACGCTTCCGGCTGAGTGTGTCCTCCGGCCCTTCTGACCGGGGTCCATCGTCACCGAGTTTTCCGCATGGCCCACTAGGGAAGCGGCGGCGGGCCGGCGTTTTGGTTATCATGCAGGATTTTCGAGCGTGTCCTTGCCTCGCCAGGGCACCCTTCCGAGTCATTCATGGATAAATTGATTGTGACCGGCGGCCGGCCGCTGGAAGGGCAGGTCTGGATTTCGGGGGCGAAGAACGCGGTATTGCCGATTCTCGCCGGCACCCTGCTTGCCGACAGCCCGATGGTGATCGGCAATGTGCCTCACCTTCAGGACGTGACCACGACCATGGAGCTGCTCGGGCGCATGGGCGTGACCCTGACCGTGAACGAGCGCATGCGCATCGAGGTTGATCCGACCACCCTCACGCAGTGTGTGGCGCCGTATGAGCTCGTGAAGACCATGCGTGCATCGATCCTGGTGCTCGGTCCGCTGCTGGCGCGTTTCGGC
>JAWLFM010000158.1:0-6308 GCA_041685565.1 Thioalkalivibrio sp. | reverse complement strand
ACCATGCGCTTGAGGCGGCGAAACACCTCGGCCACCGGCACGAGGCGCAGCTCGCTCGCGGCATCTTGAACCTCGCTGACGATCATCGACAACCGGTGCGCCGCGGCGTCGAACCCTACCAGGTCCAGATGGGCCAGTTCTGGCGCATTTATGGTCTCGGACACCGAGAGCGACAATTCGCCGACAAGGTCCATCAATCGCCCGATCTTGTCCGACGACACGCGCAAAAGAACATCGCCCGTCGCTTTCTCGGACCCCTGCTCGATCCTGGCTGTCATCTCGACAACCATGCATAAAGGGGTCTTTGACGAAACGTCATGGCCATGTTCCTGTGATCCTTGAGACCTGTTTCACGTCGGGCGCACATGCGGATACGTTGGGCAATTGCAACCTCCGTGCCAGATCAGGAGGTCGCGTCAGGCCGCGTCCTCCACATTGCCGTTGAAGTTGAAGATGCACACCCCGTCGAACCCGGTAGACCGGAACAGGAATGTCTTCTTCATGGTCTCGATGAACCCGCCGTGCTTTTTTTCGAAGGTCTTGAGGTCGGCGATGGCCGGGAAGAACAGATTTACGGAAATGTCGCCTTCCTTGCCGATCATCACGGTAAGTCCGGACACGTGACATTCCGGGATCGCGTTGCCCAGGATTTCGGTGATGAAAGGAGCCGCGATCTGCGCTGCATCGAGGCTGGGAAACTTGAGATGATAGGTTTTGGATAACATGATTACCTGCCTGTTAGACCAGTCTGAACAGGCAAACGGATGCAGGGTGCGAAATGTAAGGGCCAAGGCGCAAATCGGCGCCGCTATCTTTGGGGAGCAGGGCGCGCCAAAGAGACGACAGGTGCTTCGAATGGTGCATAATGATCTTTTGACAGGTCCAGGATACGCCTGGCGTGACGACACACCGACATCCGACAGCAAGATTTTCCGCAATACGTCGAATTCCCGACACAGGACGCAGGATTTCGAGGGTTGCCCTCCGTGAAGGGCCTGTTTGCGGCTGTTCCTGGGTCGCACGGAGCTCGGGGCACAGATGGCACGATCCGTGCTGGGGGTAGTTGGCGAGGAAATAACGAAGGGTAACCCCATGTCTGATGTCTGCATCACCGCTCCACATTTTGACGCTGCCAAGCTGGTCTGGAGCTCGCTGTCGGATCGGGGGCTGGACGTCAGTCTTGGCTATCGCCCGACCTGTCATACCCTGGTTCAGGGTGGCCCGGTGACCGATCAGAAGGCGCTGGTCGACATGGCCCGCAAGCTTGGGGCCAAACGGGTCGTCGTCGTCAACGCCGATGCCAAGGCGTGGGCCGTGACCGAGACCCTCGGCGGGCGCATCCTGCAAGTCGATCTGCCGCCATGCGAGAGCGACCCCGAGCAGGATGGCGCGTTGATGGCACTGGTGGACCTGCTGGCCGCGCCGTTCAGCGCGATGCTGGCGGCCGACCCCTCTACCGCGTCGCTGGTCGAAATGGCGCGCCGGGTGGCACGGTTCGACGTCAGCGTCTTCATCAATGGCCCGACCGGCAGCGGCAAGGAAGTGCTGTCGCGCTTCATCCATGACAGCTCGCCGCGCGCAGGAAAGCCCTTCATCGCGATCAACTGCGCGGCCATTCCCGAGAACATGCTGGAGGCGATCCTTTTCGGTCACGAGAAAGGCGCGTTCACCGGCGCATCGGCCCCCAACAAGGGCTATATCCGGGCGGCCTGCGGCGGCACGCTGCTGCTGGACGAGATCTCGGAGCTGCCGCTGGGTTTGCAGGCCAAGCTGTTGCGGGTGTTGCAGGAAAAGGTGGTCACCCCGCTGGGCAGCCAGACCGAGACACCGGTCGATATCCGCATCATCGCGACGTCGAACCGGCACATGGCCTCCGAAGTGGCCAAGGGCCAGTTCCGCGAGGACCTGTTTTACCGCCTGAACGTGTTCCCGCTGCAGACATTGCCGCTGGCGGCGCGGCCCAAGGACATCCCCGTATTGGCCCGCGCGATGCTGCGGCGCCACTGCGCCGAGGTGCCGACTCCGCTGCTGTCGGATGCGGCCTGCAAGGTGCTGCTGGCGCATGACTGGCCAGGCAATGTGCGCGAGCTGGAGAACGTGATGCAGCGGGCGCTGGTGCTGGTCGAAGGACCGGTGATCGGGCCGGAGCACATCATGCTGCTGACCGACGCGCTGCCGGTACCCGCGGCGCACGCCGCCTGAGGGGTCTTTCGTCATGAGCGTCACAGGAGCCACATCCGCTGCCAGCATGGCGCATGCCTCGCTCGTGGGGCCGCGACCCGCTCCGGCCGAAACTGCCCAACCTCCAGGGAAAACGGCTGGACCGGAGTTCAGCGAGCGCATCGGGCAGGCTATCGAAGACGTCAACACGCAGCAGGCGAAAGCCAGCGATGCCGCGCGCGATTTCGAGACCGGCAAGACCGATGACCTGGCCACGGTGATGGTGGAACAGCAGGTGTCTTCGCTGGGATTCCAGATGACGCTTCAGACCCGGAACAAGGCGCTGACGGCCTATCGAGACATCATGAACATGCCGGTGTGACCCGGTACAGCCCTGCGCGACCCGACGCAGCAACGACAGGATAGATTGCATGGACGGAACCGGATCGACCTTGCCCACACAGGCAGGAGGCACGAGTTTGATGTCGCGCGCCCGGGTCGCGCTGTCCCGGGCCGACGGCTTCGTTGCGCAGCCGGCCTTGCGCCGGGCCCTGCCGGCGATCGCGCTTGTCGTGGTGGTGGCGCTTGGCCTCGCGGCATGGCTGCTGCTTGCCCCGGCCGACCGGGTCGCGGTGCAGTCCGGCCTGCCGGAGGCCGAAAAGGCCCGCGCGCTGGACGCGCTGACCGCAGGCGGGATCGATGCGCAGCTCGATCCGTCCTCGGGGGTTCTGACGGTGGCTGCCGGCGAATTTCACCGCGCGCGGATGCTGCTGGCGACCGAGGGGCTGCCGCAGGCCAGTGTCGACGGGTTGTCGGTGATCTCGGACATGCCGATGGGCACCTCTCGACAGGTTGAATCGGCACGGCTGCGGCGGATGCAGGAACTGGATCTGGCACGCTCGATCATGGAATTGCAGCCTGTCAGATCGGCCCGCGTCCATCTTGCCCTGCCCGAGCGCAGCGCCTTTGTCCGCGACCAGCAGCCTCCACGCGCCTCGGTCTTTCTTGAACTGGCCCCGGGCCTGTCGCTGTCGCAGGCGCAGACCAAGGGCATTGTCAGCCTGGTCTCGACGGCGGTGCCCGAGATGCCGGGAACCAACGTGTCGGTTGTTGATCAGAGCGGAGCGCTGCTGACCACTGAAGACCAGGATCCGATCCAGGCCGAGGCCAACCGCCAGATGCAGCATCAGCAGCGGCTCGAGCGCCATTACCGCGACCGTGTGCTGGCGCTTCTGACGCCCATCGTCGGGGTGGGCAATGCCGCGGTCGAAGTGACGCTGGACATGGATTTCACCCGGTCGGAAGTCACCAACGAGGAATACCAGCCCGACACCGCCCTGCGCAGCGAGCAAAGCACCAGCCAGCAAAGCGGCGGGGCTGACGTCGGCGGCATTCCCGGCGCGGTGGCCAACACGCCCCCAAACGAGGCCGAACTGGCAGAGGCCGCCGAGGCCCAGGACGAGACCCGGACGCAGACCAACACCTCGTCCTCGATGACCCGGAACTACGAGGTCAGCCGCCGGATCGAGACCCGGCAGCCGCAGACCGCGCAGATCACGCGGGTGCATGCCGCCGTCCTGTTGCATGAACCTCCCGCCCCGCTCGACGAGACCGGTGCGCCTGCCGAGGCCCCGAATTCCCCGCCGATCGATGAAATCGAGGCGCTGGCCAAAAGCGCCATCGGGTTCAACACGGGGCGCGGCGATGTCGTGACCGTGACAAGCGCCCCCTTCGTGGCAACCGCACCGCTGGTGCCGGCGGCCAAATGGTACGAGGCCAGCTGGCTGCCCGATCTGGGGCGTATCCTTGCGCAGCTTGTCATCCTGGCGATCATCGTTCTGGGCGTGGTGCGCCCGCTGCTGGATCGACTTCTGCCTGCGGCGGCGGGTGCCGAGGGCGGCGCAGGTGGCATGGTGTATGGCGACGCGGTCGAGGTGCCCAAGGGCGAAACCCTGGCATCGCTGCGCCAGCGCATCGAAACTGCCGCACCCAATGCCGACGATCTGAACGACGCCATTACCTACGAGGAAAAGGTCGCCTTGCTGCGGCACATGACAAGTTCTGAAACCAACCGTATCGCCGGGGCCTTCAAGGCGATGCTGGCCACCCCGAACGAGGACCGGACATGACCGCGGCGCTGCCCGCACCGGACAGCCTTGACAAGGCCAAGCTGAGTCCGGTGCACAAGGCCGCAATCCTGATGATGGTGTTCGGCGAGGACACGGCGGCCCAGATCCTGCGGACCCTGTCGCCCACCGAGGTGCAGACGCTGGGGGAGGCGATGTACATGGTGCAGGGTGTCGACCACGAAACCGTCGATGCCGTGCTGAACGAATTTCTCTTTGCGGTCAGCAACCAGACCGGTCTGGGGATCGGGGCCAGCACTTATGTTCGCGATGTGCTCGACCAGGCTCTTGGAACCCACAAGGCACAATCGGTGCTGTCGCGGATCGTGCCGGCCAACAGCGAACGTCCGATCGAGATCCTCGACTGGATGGATCCGTCCGCCGTGGCCGAGTTGATCGTGGATGAACACCCGCAGATCACGGCATTGGTCATTGCGTCGCTGGAATATGCGCAGGGGGCCGAGGTCCTCAAGCTGCTTCCCGCCGCGCAACAGCCCGAGATCATTCACCGGATTGCCACGCTGAACACGGTTCAGCCCGAAGCGCTGCGCGATCTCGAAGAGGTCATGCGCGCCAAGTTCAAGGCCAACACCACCTTGCGCGCCTCGCAGATCGGCGGCGTCAAGGCGGCGGCGCGGATCATGAACTTCACGCGGCAGGACATGGAAGAGCGCATCATGAAAGACCTGCGCAAGACCGACAAGCTGCTGACCGAGGACATCCAGGACAACCTGTTCGTCTTTGACTACCTGATCAAATCCGACGACCGGTCGCTTCAGGCGGTGCTGCGCGAGATCGACACCGAAGTGCTCGTGCTGGCGCTCAAGGGGGCCGAGCCGGCGCTGCGCGACAAGCTTCTGGGCTGTATCTCGCAGCGGGCTTCGGCCAACGTGCTAGAGGAGATGGAAACGATGGGTCCGGTCCGGCTGAGCCAGGTCCAGACCGCGCAGAAAGAGATCATCAGCGTCGCCCGGCGCCTGTCGGACGGAGGCCAGATCACGCTGGCCGGACGCGGCGGCGAAAAGATGGTCTGATCCGGGATGAGCGCTGCCCCCGCCCATAAGGTTCTGACCGAGGATGACCTGCTTGCTCTGGTGCGCGGCTCGCCGCAGCAGTTCAAGAAGAAGAGCCTGGTCAACCAGCCGGACGGGGACGCCGCGCCGGGGTTCGTGCCGCAGGTTCCGGTCCGCCAGGTGGACGAGAGCGATTTTGCGCCCGTCCCGCAACCCGGCCTGGAAGAAACCCCCGATCCATCCCCCGCACAAACGGAACAGACCGGGCAGGATGATGTGGGCGGCCCTCCACCGACACCGGAAACCGAGGCTCCCGTTGAGGCGTTCAATCCGGCGGACCCGCCCGAAATCATCGACATGGAGGCCGAGCGGCAGGCGGCATGGGCCGCGGGCCATGACCAGGCGATGCAGGAGATCGAGACCGCCCGCCTCCAGGCCCGCGAAGAGGCCCTGGCAGAGGCGCGGGCCGAAGCCGATCAGACGCTTGAAGAGGTCCGCACCGCGTTCGAGGCCGCGTTGCTGCGCCTGAACAGCGCCGAACAGGAGGTGGCGGCCACCCTGACCACGCATCTGGAAACCGCCATGCGCATCCTGGCCTCGGACCGCGCCGGGCAGAAGATCGACGACACGCCCCAGCCCTTCCTGCGCCGCATCGAAAAGATGGCGCGCGAGATCGCAGCGGGGGCCGAGAGCCTCGTGGTCGAGATGAATCCCGCCGACCTGATGGCGATCAAGCCGCATATCAAGAGCTTCAGCCCGCTGTCCAAGGCGCGCCTGTCGCCCAGCCCGAAGCTGGGTCGCGGTGATCTGAATCTCAAGATGGATGCCATCACCTTTTCCGATGTGATTGCCGATCGGCAGTCCGGGGGGCTCAGATGACCGACCTGCTGACGCGGATCTGCGACACGGTCGATGCCACGGCCACGCCTCCCGAGCCGGTCTATGGCGGCCGGGTGCTGCGCTATGACGGGCTGATCCTCGAATGTTCGGGATTTCCCGCCAGCCCCGG
>JAWLFM010000157.1:0-6319 GCA_041685565.1 Thioalkalivibrio sp. | reverse complement strand
AGGGCGTTCTTCAACTCACGCACGTTACCCGGCCAGGAGTACTGCATCATCCGGGCGACGGCCTCGTCGCTCAGCACCACCCCGGGCTTGTCGAAGCGCGTCCCGAGTTCGTCCAGGAATCGCCCCGCGAGCAGGGGCAGGTCCTCCATGCGCTCCCGCAAAGGGGGGATCCGGATCTCCAGGACGCGCAGGCGGTAGTACAGATCGGCCCGGAATTCGCCCGCCTCGATCATCGCCTCGAGGTCCCGATGCGTGGCGGCCAGGAGCCGCACATCGACATGCCGGGCCTGGTTTGCCCCGACCGGCCGGATCTCTCCCTCCTGCAGCACGCGCAGCAGACGGGCCTGTGCCGCGGGTGCAAGCTCGCCGATCTCGTCCAGGAACAGCACCCCGCCGTGGGCGGATTCGACCAGGCCCGCGCGTGCCTTGACGGCGCCCGTATAGGCGCCCTGGGCATGCCCGAACAATTCGGCCTCGACCAGTCCCTCGGGGATCGAGGCGCAGTTGACCGGGACGAAGGGCCGGTCGGCGCGTGGACTGAGCGTGTGGATCGCGCGCGCGGCCACCTCCTTGCCGGTGCCCGATTCGCCCCGGATCAGCACGGTGGAGTCTGCGGCAGCGATCCTGTGGATCTGCTTGCGGAGGGTCGTGATCCCGGACGTTTGGCCGATCAGGCCGCAGTCCTCGGCGGATTCGGGCGCGCTTGCCGGGCGTTCCTGGCTCTGTTCGCTGCTGCGCAGGGCCGCACGCAGGGTGAGGAGGAGGGCATCGTGATCGAAGGGCTTGGCAATGTAGTCGATCGCGCCCGATTTCATCGCCTCGACGGCGGAGGGCACGGAGGCATAGCTGGTCATGATCACCGTGGGCAACTGCGGGAATTCCCCGATCAGGGCCGTGCCCTCGCCGTCGGGCAGGCGCAGGTCGGCCAGCAGCAGATCGAAGTCTCCGCCGCTGGCCTGCCGCCGGGCACTGGCGAGGTCCTCGGCCAAGGCCACAGCGAAGCCCTGGTGTTCCAGGAAGCGCCGCACGCCGCGCCGGATGGCGGCCTCGTCATCGACCAGAAGAATCCGTGTCATGTGTGTCCGCCGAGCGGAAGGATCAGGATGAATTGTGCGCCACCCTCGGATGCATTGGTGGCCATAAGGCTACCACCGTGGTCCTGCACGATGCTGTAGGCCACCGGGAGGCCCAGGCCGGTGCCCTGTCCGGCCGGCTTGGTCGTGAAGAAGGGTTCGAACAGCCGGTCGATCGTGGCCTCCTGGATCCCCGGGCCCTGGTCCCGAATCTCGATCCGCGCCCTGGTGCCGGTTTGCTGCGCTCCGATGTGGATGGTGGCCCCGGGTGGAGAGGCCTGCTCCGCATTCGTCAGGAGATTGATGAAGACCTGCAACAGCTTGGGCCGCGCGCCCTGGAGGCACAGGCCCTCCATCCCGGAGGTGTCGTAGCCGATGTCCTTGCGGCCCGCCAGTCGCGTCAGGCGGATGGCCTCGGCGACCAGGTCGTTCAGAGCGACCGGCTCGAACCGGCTGCGCGGGGGTGTCTCCGAGTGCGCGAAGGCGATCAGGGACTGCACGATGGCATTGATGCGGTGCGTCTGCCCGATGATGTCATCGGCAATGTCGCGGATCTCCTTGGGGTCGTCCTCCAGGGGCAGGGTCTGTGCCAGCGAGGCGATGCCCGCCAGGGGGTTGCCGATCTCATGGGCGACGCCAGCGGCGAAACGGCCGATCGAGGCCAGCCGGTCGCCGTGTGCGACCTCGCTCTCCAACTGTGCCCGCGCGGTCACGTCCTCGATCAGGATCACGTAGCCCTCCCGGCGACCTGCGACCACCTCCAGGGAAGACTTGTGCAGGTTCAGTCGTCGCGGCCCGTACCTGGTATCGAGGTTGAGTTTGTAGATCTGGCGATCCCCGCTCTCCAGAAAGGCCAGCAGCAGTCCTCCCCACGGGCGCTCCAGGCGCTCGATCAACTGCCCGACGGCACTGTCCGTGGAGATGCCGGTGAGCACGCGCAGGGCATGGTTCCAACCGGTGACCTCGCCGCCTGCGGTGGTGCTGCAAACGCCGAGCGGCAGCTCGTGCAGGATCTGCCGGTGAAAGCGGCGCAGGGCGTCCAGTTCTGCGGCCAGGCCGGTGAGCGGCAGTCGGGCCTCCTCCAGCTGTTGCTCGATGCGACGCAGGCTTTCGCCGAGACTGGAGCGGCCGGCGGCGTCCAGGCGCAGGTGCTGGTCCACGATCATGCGGGCGAGGACGGGACCCAGCAGGCCGGACAGGTTGCGCTCGATGCGCTCGCGCAGGCGCTGCAGGTCACGCCGCGAGCGGGTGTGGCGCGGCAGGCCCAGGTCGTCCAGGGCCCGCTGCACCTCGTGCCGCGCGGGCATCGTGCCCAGTGTGGCGCCCAGTTCCGCCTCCATCTCGCTGACGTCGCGCGCAAGCGGCAGGCCGGCGGTCGGGGAGAGGGATGCGCCGGGACAGCAGGCCTGCCCGGCCTCGACCTCCTCCTGATTCGGGCGCGACAGCAGCGAACCGAGGACGAACAGCAGGGCATTCGCGCCGAGGCTCAAGGTCAAGGCAAAGGTCCAGGCATCGAAACCGGCCGCTCCCAGGGTCTGCTGCAACTGGGGTGCCGAAGGCCAGATGCCGGCGTTGCCCAGCAGGGGCGTGACCAGGCTGAAGAACCAACCGAGAATGCCCGCGCCCAGGCCCAACAGGAACCCGACCCGGGTCGCGCGCGGCCATAGCAGCAGGCCGACCAGGCCCGGCAGGAACTGGGTGACCGCCGCGAAGGAGATCAGGCCCAGTTGGGCCAGCCCCTGGACCACCTGCAGGAGCCCGTAGAAGCCATAGCCCAGCGCAATGATGAGCACGATCCACATGCGCCGGCCCCAGAGCAGGTTGCGGTAGAGATTCGCGGACAGCGTGCGGCGCTCGCGCAGCCGGGCCGGCAGCGTCAGATAATTCATGCTCATGTTGGCCAGTGCCAGGGTGGTCACGATCATCATCGCGCTGGCGGCCGAGAGCCCGCCGATGAAGACCAGCAGGGCCAGCGTCGGCGATTCGAGCCAGGAGGCCAGGCCCAGGGCGAAGTAATTGCTGTTCTGGGTCAGGTCGGCGGCCTGGCCGGCCCAGTACAGCACGGGCATCGGCAGGTTGAGCAGCAGCAGGAAGAGTGGGAAGCCCCAGGCCGCCTGGTTCAGGGCCCTCGGGTTGATGTTCTCGGTGAACAGCATGTGGAATTGCCGGGGGAGCAGGAACGCGGCCGCGAAGGCCAGCACCATCAGGCTGAACCATCCGCCTTCGAGCACGGGCGAGTACAGCGCGGTGACCGCCTCCGGATGCCGCTCCAGCCAGGCATCCAGGCCGGCCGGGCCACCAAAGACCGCGAACAGGCCGATGCCGGCGATGGTCAGCACGGCCACCAGCTTCACCAGCGACTCGAAGGCGATGGCGACGACGAGGCCCGAGTGCTTCTCGCGGGGCGAGATGTGGCGGGCGCCGAACAGCACCGCGAACAGGGCGATGGTGGCGCTGAAGGTCAATGCCAGGAGGTGGGGTGGCGTATCCGCGGTCAGGACTGCGGCGGATTCCGCCACTGCCTTGATCTGCAGCGCGATATAGGGGAGAACGCCGGCGAGCATGAACAGGGCGACCAGCGGACCGGTGAGGCGGCTGCGATAGCGGAAGGCAAAGAGATCGGCGAGCGAGGTCAACTGGTGCTCGCGTGCCAGTCGCAGGATCGGACGCAGCAGCCATGGTGTGGCAGCGAAGGCCAGGGTCACGCCCAGATAGATGGTGAGGTACAGATACCCGTGCGTCTCGAGAAAGCCCAGGTTGCCATAGAAGGTCCAGGAGGTTGCATAGACCCCCAGGGAGAGGGTGTAGACCCAGGCGTTGGCGGCGAGGCCACCGAGAATCCGCGAGCGTTCGGCGGCAAAGGCGATGCCGAACAGCAAGGCAAGGTAGATCACCCCGGCGGTGTAGAGCAGCCCGAGACTAAGGGTCACGGCGGCTGCTCATGGCGACGGCAATCAGGACGATGAAGGCGGCCCAGGCCACGAAGGGCCACCACCACGCAGGTGCCACCGTGGCCACCCAGGGAACGATGGGCGACAGAAACAGCAGGACGCCGACGACGACGAGCAGTAGGCCGATGGACGGACTCATGGGCAGGCGGTCCGGTCGGGTCCGGGACTTGCGCGGTCTCTCATGCGGTGGCATCTCCGGGCATGCAGCGCCGGCCGGCTCGCGGCCGCCGCTCGCCTTCCTGACATTTCGTTGACTTTAGTCGCCCGGGCGCAGCTGCGCCTCGGGAATCGGGTCGACGGGCAGTACCCCGGAGTGCCAATGGGAGGACGCATACTGCAGCAATTCGCCGATGGCCCGGGTTCCGCCGGCCGCAAAGCCGGCCTCGATGTCGGGGACCCCGATGGCGGTCAGGATCCGGGCCATGCAGGCGCCGGCGTCGCGGCAGTGCACCGGAGTGGCCCCGGAGGACTTCGCGAGCTTGAGGCGGGTGTCCGCAATCACCACGGGGTGGTGGAGATAGCGCGGAGGGGTCCGGCCCAGCGACTGATACAACTGCATCTGCCGGGGTACCGAGCCGAGGAGATCGATCCCGCGCACGACATCGGTGACCCCGAGATCGATGTCATCCACCACCGTCGCCAGTTGATAGGCGAAGAGGCCGTCGGCGCGCCGGATCACGAAGTCCCCGCCCAGCCGATGCAGGTCGAAGCTCAGGGGACCGAGACAACGGTCTGCGATGGTCCAGTGACGCTGGTCCATCCGCAGCCTCAGGGCCCGCCCCTGCCGTCCCGCGGCGAGGCCGTTGCGACAGGTGCCCGGGTAGATGGGACCCTCCCAGCCGGGCTGTCCAGCCGCGGCCACGTCCTTGCGGGAGCACGCACAGCGGAAGGCATGCCCAGCCGATTCGAGCTGCCTGGCCGCCTCCCGGTAGGCCTGCTCCCGCTGGCTCTGATGGACCACCGGTCCGTCCCAGCCCAGGCCGAAGCAGTCGAGGGTGCGCAGGATGGCGTCGCTGGCGCCCGGCACGGTGCGCGGGCCATCGATGTCATCGATGCGCAGATGCCAGCGACCGTGCCGGCTGCGCGCATCCAGCCAGGAGATCACCGCTGCCGTGAGGGAGCCGGGGTGGAGCGGACCCGAGGGGGTTGGCGCGAAGCGGCCGACGTACGGAGTCAAGGCGTCGCCGGCGGTTGCCGGGGAGGGTGGCCGGCCCTCATGCCATCTGCTTTTCCTTGATCTCGGCCAGGGTCTTGCAGTCGATGCAGAGTGTCGCGGTGGGGCGCGCCTCGAGACGGCGGATACCGATCTCGACGCCGCAGGCCTCGCAGTAGCCATAGTTGCCGAGATCAATGTTGCGCAGGGCCTCATCGATCTTCTTGCACAGCTTGCGTTCCCGGTCGCGGGCCCGCAGTTCCAGCCCGAATTCCTCTTCCTGGGTCGCGCGATCGGCGGGATCCGCGAAATTCGCCGCATCCTGCTTCATATGCCCGACGGTGCGGTTCACTTCTTCGACCAACTCCTGCTTCCACATCAACAGGAGTTCCCGGAAATGTGCGAGCTGAGCCTTGCTCATATACTCTTCGCCCGCTTCCGGCTCATACGCGGCGATGCCGCTCGCGACCATGTGCTTGGAGGAGGGCTTGGCGTTCTTCGGGTTTGCAGCCATCGTCGCTGATCTCCGGCGTGAAATGGGCGCCTTTAGTATCAGAGTCGAACCCTCACGGCAAGCCCCGACACGCGGCCGGAGCGCCAGAGCCACGGGATTTTCCCGGCGCCGGGCCGGGTGAAGGGCATCTTGTCGCGGACCACACAGGGTGTTTGGAGGTGGATATGGACAAACTCGCGGCGCTGATCTTCGATGTCGACGGCACGCTCGCGGACACCGAGCGGGATGGTCACCGGGTGGCCTTCAACCGCGCCTTCGCCGAGGCCGGCCTGGATTGGCACTGGGACGTTGCCCGGTATGGGGCACTGCTTTCGGTGACCGGTGGCAAGGAGCGCATCCGGAAGTTTCTCTCGGAGGACTCGCCGGAGACGCTGCGGGAAGCGGATATCGACGCCCGCATCAGGGCCCTGCATGCCGCCAAGACCCGGCACTATGTCGCGCTGCTGGAGACCGGTGCGATTCCGCTGCGGCCGGGCGTTCGGCGCTTGCTGCAGGCGGCGCGCGCGTCGGGAATGCGTCTGGCCATTGCCACCACCACGACCCCGGAAAACGTGACCGCACTGCTGCGCGCCACCCTGGGCGAGGAAGGGATCGGCTGGTTCGAGGTGATCGGGGCGGGCGATATCGT
>JAWLFM010000019.1:0-25746 GCA_041685565.1 Thioalkalivibrio sp. | reverse complement strand
TGAACGACAGTGCAATGACCGTTGCTAACCATCCAACCCCCTGGAACAAGGGCAAGCTCATCGGCCAGAAACCACCGCTCAAGCGCAGAGAGATCTGGGTCCTGCGGACCCGGCTGGAAATGGCCGGCATGATCAAGGAACTCGCGCTGTTCAACCTCGCGATCGACAGCAAACTCAGGGTCTTCGATCTGGTGCAGTTGCGCGTGAACGACGTGACCCGCGGGGGAGAAGTCCTGATCCGCGCCAGTGTCGTCCAGCAGAAGACCCGTGAACCGGTGCGGTTTGAACTCACCGAGCAAGGGTGGCCTGCCCGCTAAAACGCGAGACCTGACCCCTTGCGTACGCCGCGGGTCCCGGGGATCTTCACAGACGCGCTGCCAGATGGTCGATCCGCAAGGCGGTGTGGGCCAGCGCTTCGCGCAACGGCAGAAACCGGTATCGCCGGTGAGCTTCTCGGCCCGGGTTTCCACCTGGGCCGCCCCGTTGCACGGCGGTTGTCCATCCCAGAACGAGTGCCAGTTCCGGGTCGCACACCGCCCCTCCAGTTGGACCATGCTGGTGTTTCCTCAATCATGAACAGGGTGCAGTGGTCGCTGCCTCCAGCAGGCAGAAAAAGGTTCGGGCTTCTCGCGTGAGCCGCCGGGGAAGCGAACACGCAGGCGCCGGAGGATAGACGTCCACGCCAGCGTCCTTGCGCATGATGTCTGGGATGGATTTGATGGTGGTGGTGATGCTCACGGATTTACCGGGGCTTGATGGGTAATCGGTGAATGCGGGCACCGCGCTCGTTAAGGGTAACCACAGCCCCCTCTTGCAACTGGGATACGATACGGGGCAAGAGTCGAGTTAACAGCTTTGCTACGTCCTCACCGCGCAGCCCTTCGCTGCGGATACGAATGACGGAAGGCAGGGCATCACCGGATAGGGCCAAGAGAGCGTGAAAGTCGGCATCCAAGGTGACCACTACGGCGTTCTCCTGGCGGGCGCGCTCTAGGATCTGGCTGTCACTGGCTCGGCTCATTCCCAGCTCGGCTACATGGCTGGTCTCGATCTGGCATTGCCGCAGGTAAACCAAGGCGCTACGCGGCAGTCCTTGATCGAGCAGCAGTCGCATTAGGCGGCACCCAGAAGGATTTCTTCGTCGTCGAGATAGCTGGCGGCAAATTCAAGGGCTTGGCGCAGATCCTCGTCCTCCAATTCCGGATACTCCTGCTTCAGCTCGGCTCGATCCGGGTAGGCCGCCATGGCACGGACCACCCGCTTGACGGTTAGGCGCATGCCGCGAATACAGGGCTGGCCGTTCATCACGGCGGGATCGATGGTAATGCGGTCAAAGGCTGGGTTCATGGTCGACTCCAAATAGGGGACGGTCAAAGTCTAGCCTGCTCGGCATAGAGCTGGTATCGCGTGCCACGCACTGGCGGAAGACGCCACCCTCGTGACCCACAATGCCCGCGAGTTTAGCCGCATCAGCGGCCTGAGAATCGAGGACTGGGCGCTATCCGCCGAGACTTGTCCATCGCGAGACTGTGAAAGGAAAGTCTCCAAGTGGCTTTGCACCACCCGATAGAGCGGCGTATCGGCGGGGCGACGGCGGCGGTAGGGAGCGGCGCACACCCCTGCGGTTGCACGGCCATGCCGGTGTCCGTGACGGCGTAGTGATACTGACAACATAGACAGTATTTCTCTTTCCACCACAGACCGGCAGGGCCTGCTGTCGATAGCAACGACTGATGGTCGGCGTCGGCTCTACCCTCGAGACGGGAAACTCGGCCCGCCCGGGTGGCTGACCGGTAAGGGTCGGCAAGAGACAGCGCAGGGCGGAACTCGGCCCTGATCGGAGGCGGGCGCCCTACTCGAAGGCGAATGCTTGCTGATTTGCTTCGAACGCCACCAACCTCGCACCGGGGCAGCCTTCTCCCCATGGCATAGTCGGAGCGTTCGGATCTTCCCTGATACCATGCTTACCGTCCCTACCCGACTCGGCCGCTGTCAGCCACGCTGGTTGTCGCCGTCCGGGGCTCTGGCTCGATACAACATCGTGTCGGTGTGAAGCGCACACTCCCCGCAGGAGAGGGAAGACCCCATGAAATCAGTGCTGGTTCTGTACGTGAGCCGCCCAGGCCATACGGTTCGGGTTGCACGGACTGTCTGCGAGAGCGTTACCGCCAGTGGCGGTAGAGCGGAGATTAAGAAAAAAGGCGCCCATAAGCGCCCGTTTTTCCTGATTCATTGGCGGAGAGGGTGGGATTCGAACCCACGGTACGCGCAAGCGTACAACGGTTTTCGAGACCGTCCCGTTCGACCACTCCGGCACCTCTCCAATGGTCGATGCCGGCCCCGACGACCGCCGATCTCTGCGGCGGCTGTGCACGGACGCGACAGCGGCGAAATCATAGCAGAAGCACGGTGCCGGCAGTAAGGGCCATCGCCCGCAGTGTCCGAACCCTCTGGCCAATGTCACGGAAGCATGAGCGGCAGCCAGTGCGCTTGGGTACCTACACAGGAGGCTCAGGGCATCAGACGGGTTATGTTCCAGCTGTCGCCTTCCCGCGTATATTGGAAGCGGTCGTGGAGTCGGTTCTCTCGCCCTTGCCAGAACTGGAACAGCGTGGGCTCGAGACGATAGCCGATCCAGGTCGGTGGCCGGGGCACCGCGCCATCCGGGTGGCGCTCACGGACGGCCTCGAGGCGGCGCTCCAGTTCCTCCCGGCTGGCGATGGGCTGGCTTTGATGCGAGGCGGCGGCCGCGAGCCGGCTGCCAGGGGGCCGGGTTGCGAAATATGCGTCCGCCGACGCGGTGGGGAGTGGGCTGACGAGACCGTCAAGGCGGACCTGGCGTTCCAGTTCGGGCCAGAAAAAGAGGATGGATGCCTTTGGGTTGAAGGCGAGTTGCTGTCCCTTGAGGCTGCGGGAGTCGGTATACCAGCAGGGCCCCTCATCGTCGAGGTGCTTCAGCAGAACGGCACGCAAGGAGGGTTGTCCCTCTTCCCCGACGGTCGCGAGGATCATGGCGGTGGGCTCGGGATTGTCGACGGCCTGGGCATCGGCCAGCCAACGGGCCAGTTGTTCCATCGGATCCGCGGAAAGGTCGGGCAGGTCCAGTCTGCCCCTGCGGTAATCCCGGCGTGTGCCTCGGTGGTCGATTGGAGCCATCAGGTTGACCTCGCGGTTTGCATCCAGACGGAGATTATTTCACTTTTCGGGGTCGCAACACCGAATTCCTACTGCAACAGCCGACAGGCAAGGAGATCACATGGCAAGGCCGATCGTCGCGGCTCTCGGACCCAAGGGCGTGCAGCTCGAAAAGGGCAAGGAATACTTTTTCTGTCGTTGTGGTCGTTCCAGGGCCCAGCCCTTCTGCGACGGCTCTCACGAAGGCACCGGCATCGAGCCGCTCGCCTTCACCGCGCGCGAGACGGGCGAGGCCTGGTTGTGCAGATGCAAGCAGTCGCAGGATTTCCCATACTGTGACGGCAGCCACGAGCAGGTGCCCGAGTCTGCGCTGGGGCGGGAATTCGACGGCAGCGCTGAAGGCGCCGGAGTGGAGTCGGCGGCACCGGCCCCGAAGGGCACGGATACGGAACCCACGGTGGAGTTCATCCATGCCCTCGCCACCGGCGGCCTGGACAAGGTCGGGGCCCTGGGTCCCACCGTGGCGATGGGTGTTCCCCGGAACCGGCTGCCTTCCTGGGACGAGATCCAGATTCTCACTGCCCAGTTGGCGCGGCGGCCGCTGGCCTCCGACGCGGAGGTCGACTGCCCGCTGGTGATCGGACCCGAGGCCAGGCGTCCACTGCAGCTGGAAATGCCTTTGCTGGTCACCGACATGAGCTTCGGATCCCTGTCACGCGAGGCAAAGATCGCGCTGGCGAAGGGAGCCGAAGTGGCCGGGACCGGGATCTGCTCCGGCGAAGGCGGGATGCTGCCGGAAGAGCAGGCCGAGAATTCGCGGTACCTGTTCGAACTGGGACCGGCCCGTTACGGGTATTCCGAGGACATCCTCGACAAGATCCAGGCCCTTCATTTCAAGGGCGGTCAAGGTGCCAAGACGGGGGTTGGCGGGATCCTGCCCGGCGCCAAGGTCTCCGAGGAGATCGCGAAGGTGCGGGGCATCGAGGCCGGCCGTGACGCGGTGTCCCCGCCGGTGATCCCCGACCTGGAGACGCCGGAGGACTTCCGCCGCTTCGCCGATGGCGTGCGCGAGAAGACGGGCGGGATTCCGGTGGGCTTCAAGCTGTCGGCCAACCACGTGGAACAGGACCTGGCCTTCGCCCTGGAGGCCGGCGCCGATTACGTAATCCTCGATGGTCGCGGTGGCGGCACCGGTGCCTCGCCCGCACTGCTGCGCGACCACATCAGCGTGCCAACGATCCCGGCCCTGGCCCGGGCGCGGCATTACCTGGACCTGCGCGGCGCCAGCGGCAGGGTCACGCTCATCGTGACCGGAGGATTGCGCACACCCGCCGACTTCATCAAGGCCCTGGCGCTGGGGGCCGATGGCATTGCGTTGGGGAACAGTGCGATCCAGGCGGTGGGCTGCGTCGGGGCGCGCATCTGCCATACCAACCGCTGTCCGAGCGGGGTGGCCACGCAGGATCCGGAATTGCGCAGACGCCTGGATCCACAGGAGGGCAGTGCGCGGCTGGCCCGATTCCTGGCGGCATCCCTGGAGCTGATGAGGGTCCTTGCCCGTGCAGCCGGCCGTGAGCGTCTGGCCGATCTTGGTCGGCAGGATCTGATCACCTTCAACCGTGAACTGGTGCATCTGGCGAATGTCCCCTATGCGGGGGTACAGCCGCCGGGGTGAGGGGATGCGGGGCGAGGGCGAGGGCGAGGGCGGAGGAGTGGCAGGCGGTCGCCGATCCCGCTGCCGAGGCGATGCTCGGGTGCTGCGCGGCACGTGGTATTTTGAAGCGGGACGATAACCATCGTGTAATGGCGCGAAGGCGCAAGAGATTCCCCCCATGGATACACCCAAGCCCCTGTTTTCCCATCGCAAGTACTGGGCGCAACGCTTCGGCGTGGCCCCATTCCTGCCAATGAGCCGCGCCGAGATGGATCAGCTGGGGTGGGATTCCTGCGATGTGATCCTGATCACCGGTGACGCCTACGTCGACCATCCGAGCTTCGGGATGGCGATCATCGGACGTCTGCTGGAGGCGCAGGGATTCCGCGTCGGCATCATCAGCCAGCCAGACTGGCAGTCCGCGGGACCCTTCCAGGCGCTTGGCCGGCCCAATCTCTTCTTCGGCGTCACGGCGGGCAACATGGACTCCATGGTCAACCGCTACACGTCGGATCGGCGGGTGCGGCGGAACGACGCCTACACGCCCAACGACCAGGGCGGCCGGCGCCCGGATCGGGCCGTGACGGTGTATTCCCAGCGGGCACGGGAGGCCTATCCGGATGTACCGATCGTGATCGGGGGGATCGAGGCGAGTCTGCGGCGCATCGCTCACTACGACTACTGGTCGGACAAGGTGCGCCGTTCCGTTCTTCTCGACTCCCGGGCAGACCTCCTCCTGTTCGGTAACGCGGAGCGCGCGCTGGTGGAGGTCACCCACCGGGTGGCGGCGGGCGAGCATCCGCGCGAGATTCAGGACGTCCGCGGCACGGTGTTCCTGCGCGATGCGGTGCCGGCGGACATGGTGGTGATCGATTCCACGGACATCGATGCGCCGGGAGCGGTCGACCCGCAGCCGGATCCCTACGCCATGGTCAGCGCCGCAGGTTGCGCGAGCAAGGAGGCCGCCAAAGAGGAAGCCCGTGTAGTCCGCCTGCAACGCGACATCCCGCGCGGCCACCCGCGGGCGCGCACCGTGATCCGCCTGCCGGCCTATGCGCAGGTGCGCGCCGACCCCGTGCTTTATGCCCATGCCTCCAGGGTGCTGCACCTGGAGACCAATCCGGGCAACGCGCGGGCGCTGGTGCAACGCCATGGCGACAAGGAGGTCTGGCTGAACCCACCGCCGATCCCCCTGACCACACCGGAGATGGATGCAGTGTTCGATCTCCCCTACGCTCGGGCGCCGCATCCCGCCTACGGCGATGCCCGGATACCGGCCTGGGAGATGATCCGATTTTCGGTGAACATCATGCGCGGCTGCTTTGGCGGTTGTTCGTTCTGCTCCATCACCGAGCACGAAGGCCGCATCATCCAGAGCCGTTCGGAGGACTCCGTCCTGCGCGAGGTGGAGGAGATCCGGGACCGGGTGGAGGGCTTCACCGGGGTGATCTCCGACTTGGGCGGGCCGACGGCCAACATGTATCGCCTGGCCTGCAAGGATCCGGAGATCGAGTCGAGCTGCCGGCGGCTGTCCTGTGTCTATCCCGGCATCTGCAAGAATCTGAACACCGACCACTCGGCACTGATTGGCCTGTACCGCAAGGCGCGTGCGCTGCCCGGGATCAAGAAGGTCCTGATCGCGTCCGGGCTGCGTTACGACCTGGCGGTGGAATCCCCCGAGTACGTGCGCGAACTGGTAACGCACCATGTTGGAGGTTACCTGAAGATTGCGCCGGAACATACGGAAGAAGGGCCGCTTTCGCGGATGATGAAGCCCGGTATGGGCACCTATGACCGCTTCAAGGCCATGTTCGACCGGTTCTCCAGGGAGGCGGGAAAGGAGCAGTACCTGATTCCCTATTTCATCGCCGCGCACCCAGGCACAACCGACGAGGACATGCTGAATCTGGCGCTGTGGCTGAAGCGGAACGGTTTCCGCGCGGACCAGGTGCAGGCCTTCCTACCCGGGCCGATGGCGCTGGCCACGGCCATGTGGTACACCGGACGCAACCCCCTGCGGGGGCTCCGGCGTGAGGGCGGGGACCGGGTGCACTCGGCCAAGGGGATCCGCGCGCGGCGACTGCACAAGGCCTTCCTGCGTTACCACGATCCGGAGAACTGGCCGCTGCTGCGCGAGGCCCTGCAGCGGATGGGGCGTGCCGACCTCATCGGTAACGGCAAACGGCACTTGGTCCCGAACTACCAGCCCGTCGGAACCGGCGTCCGTGGTGGCAAGCCAGTGGGCGTCCGGGGCCCGAGAGGACGGTTCCAGACCCAGCATACGGGCCTGAAGGACGCCGCCGCGCCGCGCAAGCCGGGGCGAAGGCGGCGTGGAGCGACTTGACGGGGCGTCACCCGTCCTGGCGCTCCGCTGGGTCGAACCGGGTTGGGGAAAACCGCTGGGCCAGGGTGTCCGGTAATGGTTCCGGCAGGCCGCAGATGCGGTCCGCGAGCACCTGCGCAGCGAGCGGAGCGTAGAGGAGTCCGCGCGAACCGTAGCCGAGATTCAGAAAGATCCGCATTTGGGGATGACCCAATCCTTGCGGCGGTCCGGGCATGGCGCCCACCATCGGCAAGCGATCGCGGAAGACGGCGCGCGCACCATACCAGGCATCGGAGATCTCCACGCTGGATGGATCCTCCAGCGCACGGTCGACCCAACCCAGGTTCCTGATGTTCGCATCGTTGTCCGCGTCGCGTACGCCGGCGCTCCCGCGGTCCCGCCGGTAGGTCGCCCCGAGCCAATGCTGCCCATCCCGCTCGGGGAGACAATACCCCCTGCCGGTCAGTGCGTGATTCCCGAGCGCGGCCAGCGGGGTTCGTATCCGGGTCATCTGTCCGCCCACAAGGCCCGGCAGTGGCTGGCCCGCCGCGAGGGCGGTTGCGCCGGCGCCAGTCGCGATCACGACGGCATCGAAGGCCTCCGGACCGTGATCCGCATGCACGGTCACCCCGTCCCCTCCGGACTGGACGGACAGGACCGCGTGCTGGCGAAGCTCCAGTCCCGCACCGAGCTGCCGGCAGTACCGGCCGAGGTCGATACCCAGCGCACCGGGATAGAAGAGGGTGGGAAGGTCGGCCCCGTCGGAGAGTACGGTAAAGAGATCGCCGCTGCGGCCGGGGTCGCTGGCGGCCAGATGCGCCAGCCGTCGCGCCGCGTGCCTGGTGATCCCACGATGTTCCACGCCATGGGCGAGCACGATGCTGCCCCAGTCCGTCGCGCCAGTGGCCTCCAGGAGCGCTTGCGTGGCGCGCATGCCGCTGAGTGCCAGGGCATTTCGTCCTGAGTCCCCGGCGCTCAAATGGGGCGTCAGGAGCGCCGCCGGGTTGCCCGAGGCCTGCGCGGCGACTCCCTGGTGGTCGAACAAGGTGACCCGCAGCGCCCGCTCCCTCAGCGCGAGTGCGGTGGAGAGCCCGGCAATCCCCGCTCCAACGACGGCGATCCGATCGGCTGCGGGGGCCGTGGGTTGCGCATCGGAAAAGACGCCCGTGGTCCGTTCCCGCTTGCCCGAGAAGCCAGGCTGCTTCTGCACCACGAAGCCCACCTCGGCGAGGTCGCGGCGCACCTGCCCGGCCGCGGTGAAGGTGCTCAGGGTGGTACCTGTGCTCGAGAGGCGGGCCAGTTGCCGGAATACCGCCAGGTTCCACAGGGCAGGGTTGCGGCTGGGGGCAAAACCGTCGAGGAACCATGCATCCACGCGCCCCTGTACCCGCGCCAGGGCCGGCGCTGCGTCGCCGTAGACCAGGGTCAACACGACGCGGTCGGCGGGGAAGTGAATCCGATGCATTCCGGACAGCGGCGGTGGATATTGCGCCAGGAGGGTCTCGATGTCGCCTGTGGCGATACCCTGGGCGCGAAGGGAACGCGCAAGATCCGCTGGTGCCAGTGGGTGGGCCTCCGCGCTCAGATAGCTGAGAAAGGCATCCCGCGACGCGCACTCGCGCCAGGTTGCGAGGGTCAGGCAGAAATTCAGGCCGGTACCAAAGCCGGTCTCACCGAGTGCAAAGCGAGCCGTGGTGGCGAAGCGCTGCGGCAGCCGGCTCGCATCAATGAAGACCGTACGCACCTCGCCCTGCGGATCCTCGCTGCCGTAATAGACATCCTCGTAGTCCACGGCCCAGGGGTGGTCTCCGTCCCAACTGAGATGGGCAGGCGCCAGCGGCTCCATGACGGGCGCAGCAATGCCGGCGGTCCTTGCGCGGTCCAGGGTCAGAAGCCCGGGCCGGGGAAGGGGGTCATCGCGATCTGGCGGGAAGGTGCGGCCTCGCGCAGTTCAGCGAGCAGCGGCTGCGCGAGGCGCTGGAACCCTTCGAGTTCCGCACCTGACAGGACCTCGTTATCCGGGAGTTCTGCGCGCATGGCATCCACGGCGCGTCCGTCAATATGCAGTTCGTAATGAAGGTGAGGACTGGTCGTGCGCCCGCTGTTGCCGGAGAGCGCGATGCGTTGCCCGCGTTTCACGGTCTGGCCCGGACGGACCAGGGCCTTTTGCAGGTGCAGATAGCGGGTCGTATATCCCTGACCGTGCTCGATGACCACATGACGGCCGGCTGCGGGATGGCTGTCGACCTGGGTCACCTTGCCGCTGGCGGGGGCAACGATGGGGGTGCCGACGGGCATTGGGAAGTCCGTGCCACGGTGCGGAGCGACACGGCCCGTGACCGGATGCCGGCGCCCGGGATTGTAGCTGGAACTGATTCGATGGTTGCCTGTAAACGGCAGCCGATCGAAGGGCGGCAGCAGGCTGCGGCCCTCGGATGTGTAGAAGCGCCCGTTACTGTGCCGCACCGCACTCACCGTGAACGCGTGCCCGCTGTAGTCGAAGGCCAGCAGACGGATATCGTAGGGCGTGTCATCCCCGGCCAGGGTCTCCGTTTCAACCAGGAGTGCATACTGGTCTCCATCACGGACATCATCGGGCAGGGGCAGATGACGGATGAGGCGAATGGCCAAGGCCTTGGCCGTGGAGGTGGGAAGGCCGTCATTCACCTCCAGCGACGTCGCGATTTCACCATGTACCGGACCGGTGAGCACCTGATGGGTGATGTCCCGCGCACCTTGGATTTGGTGTCGCTGGTAGCCGCCCCCAGCCACCCGAAGCCACTCGTTTCCCTCGGCACGATTGCCCTTCCACAGACGAAGGCGCTTCAATGCACCCTTTGCATCGACCTGCCATTCGATCTCCTGCCCGGGATAGACGCGGTTGAGGAGCTCCGCGCCTTCCGCTTCCTCCAGGAGCTGGTAGAGGGTACGCAGCCGAAGGCCCCAGGCATCACTCCACAGTCCTGCCAGGTGTTCGCCCTCGCTCAGCATGTGCCGGGACCAACGCGCTTCATTGCGTAGCGGCAGGCTGCCGGTGTCATCGAGGTCCAGGTCGAGGGCTGCATAGGACGTGGCGGCCTTCAGCGGGTCGGCGAGTCCGGATCGCGGAGCCGGCGCAGTGCTTGCGTGCAGGCCCTGCCCCGTGACCCGGGTCCGCCGGAGCAGATCGCCATCGGCCAGGGCCAGGCGGGCAGCCGCGCGTAGATCCTCCAGCCGATTCCCCTCAGGAAGGCACGCACGATCATGGAGGAGGGACAGGCGCGGACGCTGTCCGGTGGAGTGATCCCCCGGATCCAGGTCGGTGGCGGCAATCTCTGCGGCGATGGCCCTGGTCGCGCTGCCTGCGGGAAGGAGAGAGGATGCCACAACCGCGGTGATACCCAGCCCCCCCATGACGATGAGGGGAAGAATGGCTTTTGTGAGGGGCATGACGACTCGTCGGCTCCAGGAGGGCGGGTTATACCATCATTCCCACCCGATGAAAAACCGGCCCGCGTCGGTGCAAGGTCTCGACGAACGTGGCAGGTGCGTGCCGCCCGCCTCAGCTCCGCACGCCAACGCCGCGGTTCAACAGCATCAGTGCAAAGACGAACAAGCCCACAATGAAGCCGATGATGATGGCGTAGGAGGCCCAGAGCGACAGATCCGTCGTGCCCAGGAGTCCGTAGCGAAAGGCATTCACCATGTAGAGGATGGGATTCAGTTTGGACACGTCCTGCCAGAATCCGGGCAGCAGGGAGACCGAATAGAACACGCCGCCGAGGTAGGTGAGGGGAGTGAGCACGAAGGTGGGCATGATCGAGATGTCATCGAAGCTGCGCGCGAAGACTCCGTTGATCAGGCCGGCAAGGGCGAACACGATCGAGGTCATCACCACGATGGACAGTGTCACCGGGATGCTGTGAACGCTGAGCGGACTGAAGAACAGCGACACGAGGGTCACGGCCACCCCGACCGTGAGGCCACGGGCCATCCCCCCGCCCACGAAGCCGAGGATGATCAGGCTATTGGGCACCGGCGAGACCAACAGTTCCTCGATGTGCCGCTGGAACTTGGAACTGAAGAATGAGGACACGACGTTGGAATAGCTGTTGGTGATCACCGCCAGCATGATCAGGCCGGGGACGATGAAGTCCATGTACCGGTAGCCGTCCATCTCGCCGATGCGTGATCCGATCAGACCCCCGAAGATGATGAAGTAGAGCGCCATGGTCACCATCGGCGGCAGGACCGTTTGCACCCAGATGCGCGCAAAGCGCAGCACCTCCTTGGTTACGATGGTGCGCAGGGCCGTCCAGTGCTCGTGCAGGCGCAGCGGCGTCATTGCGAGGTCTGCATGTCATGGCCGCGGGTCTGCGGCGCCTGGGTCATGCGGATGAAGAGTTCCTCCAGGCGGTTGGTCTTGTTGCGCATGCTCTGGACCTGGATCCTTTCCTTGTCCAGCAGATGGAACAATGTGTTCAGGCTCTCTCCACGATGGATGTCGGCCTCCACCGTCAGTTCGTCGATACCGCGCAGAACGATGCTGTCGTGTGCCGGCAGGTGCCGGGCCGGGGCGAGCAGGTCCAGCACCACGGTCTCGGTATCCAACTTCGTCAGCAGGCCCTTCATCGTGGTGTTCTCGACGATCCGGCCGTGATCGATGATGGCGATGTTGCGGCACAGGCGCTCGGCCTCCTCAAGATAATGGGTCGTCAGGATGATGCTGCGGCCATCGCAGTTGATGTTGCGCAGGAAGTCCCACATCGAACGCCTGAGTTCGATGTCGACTCCGGCGGTAGGTTCATCCAGGATCAGCAGTCGCGGTTCGTGCACCAGGGCACGGGCGATCATCAGCCGCCGCTTCATGCCCCCGGAAAGCGTACGGGCCATGTCCTTGCGTTTGTCCCAGAGCCCCAGTTCGCCGAGGTAGTGTTGGGCCCGTCGCCAGGCCTCGCGCCGAGGGATCCCGTAGTACCCGGCCTGGTTGACGACGATTTCGCCCACGGGCTCGAAGGTGTTGAAATTGAACTCCTGCGGGACGAGCCCGATGTTGCGCTTGACCTCCTGGAGTTCCTGATCCAGATCGTGTCCGAACACGCGCACACTGCCCGACGTCTTGTTGATCAAGGAGGTCACGATGCCGATGGTGGTCGACTTGCCCGCACCGTTCGGCCCCAGCAGGGCGAAGAAGCTTCCGGGCGCGACCGTCAGATCGATGCCCTTCAGGGCCTGGAAGCCGTTACGGTAGGTCTTGTGCAGGCCTCGAATCTCCAGCGCTGCGGTCATCATGTCCTGGTCCTTGTTCTTTTGTGGGGAATCCTTGGGTAGTGCATGACGCTATCATGACAGCCGAGCCCCGCGACTGGAAAGGACCCGCCAGCATACGCAATCCATCCCGACACTCGAAGGAGTCCCCGTGGAATCCGTCTTCATTACCCATGCCGAGCTTGCCGTCCCCCTGATCCCGGTAACCGGGGAGCGGTTGTCCAGTGCGCTCGCAGCCCGTCCCGAACACTGGCGCAGGTGGACCGAGCAACACGGCTTCAAGGCCGCGGCCGGCAGCCTGCTGCGAATTCCCTCGGCCGAGGGCCTGACCGAGGCGGTGCTCGTGGGGTATGACCCGGAGGCCCCGATCTGGATGCTGGCGCAGGCGGCCAGCGACCTGGAACCGGGGGTCTACCGCCTGGGCGGCGAGCCCCTCGGCATGGAGATGCACCTGCTTGCCGCGATTGGATGGGGATTGGGGACCTACCGCTTCGATCGCTATAAAGAGACCGGGCGCGGGTTGCCGCAACTGGTCTGGCCCGAGGGGGTCGACCGCCGGCGGGTGGAGGCCGTGGTCGCCGCCCATGCGCTGGCCCGGGATCTGATCAATACGCCGGCGGCGGACATGATGCCCACCGACCTGGCGCAGGTCGCAGAGGATCTCGCGGCGCAATTCGGCGCCGACAGCCACGTCATCCGCGACGCTGGCGAGATCGCGGCAGGCTATCCCTGCATCCACGCGGTGGGTGGTGCGAGCCGGTTCGGTCCGAGGGTGATCGAGTTGAGCTGGGGCGAGCCCGGGCGACCGCATGTGGTGCTGGCGGGCAAGGGCGTGTGCTTCGATTCGGGCGGACTGAATCTCAAACCGGGCAACAGCATGCGCCTGATGAAGAAGGACATGGGTGGCGCCGCCATCGCCCTGGGGCTGGCCCGGCTCATCATGGCGCTCTCGTTGCCCATCCGCATCACCCTGCTGCTGGGCGCGGTGGAGAACGCTGTGGGCTCGCGCGCCTTCCGGCCCGGGGACGTGTTGACCGCGCGCAATGGCAAGACCATCGAGGTCGACAATACCGACGCCGAGGGTCGCCTGGTTCTCGCCGATCTTCTGGTCCGTGCCGGAGAGCTCGCGCCCGATCTGCTGATCGACTTCGCCACCCTGACCGGGGCCGCGAGGGTGGCGGTCGGGACCGAGGTCGCTGCCTTCTTCAGCAACCGCCCCGATGTTGCGGAGGCCTTGGGCGGGCACGGGGCGCGCTGGGATGACCCGGTCTGGCCGCTGCCCTTGCATCAGGCCTACCGCTACATGCTGGACAGTGACATCGCGGATATGGTCAACAGCAGTGCCAACGGGTTTGCCGGTGCGATCACAGCCGCCCTGTTCCTGAAGGAATTCGCGCCCGAGGACCTGCCGTGGCTGCATTTCGACCTGATGGCCTGGAACACGCGCAATCGTGCCGGCCGTCCGAAGGGCGGCGAGGCGATGGCCCTGCGGGCGGTGCTGGGCCTGCTGGAATCCCGTTTCGGATCCGTGTAGGGCGGCTGCGGCCAGTCGGGGTCGCTGCGGTTGCTCGTCATCCCGACCGCCAAGATCACGTGCTGGCCGCGCGTGGCCTGCGATGTAGTTGAGATCCTCCGGGTGCGGATCCTTGTGGCGGTCCAGGATCCACGCCATCTCCGGCTGCGAGGCCCGCAGGTCCGGAGCGGGTAAGGAATTGCGCCTTGATCCGCGACCTCAGAACAGCCGGTTGAGTCCGTTCAGCGCGGCGATGCGATAGGCCTCCGCCATTGTCGGATAGTTGAAGGTCGTCTCGATGAAGTATTCGATGGTGTTGGCCGTCCCGGGCTGGGCCATGATCGCCTGCCCGATGTGGATGATTTCGGAGGCCTGCTCTCCGAAGCAGTGGATCCCGAGGATCTCCAGGCTCTCCCGGTGGAACAGCAGTTTCAGCACGCCGACGGTATGCCGGGTGATCTGTGCCCGGGCGATGCTCTTGAAATTCGCCTGGCCCACTTCATAGGGGATCTTGCGCGCGGTCAGCTCGCGCTCGGTGCGTCCGATGGAACTGATCTCGGGGCTGGTGTAGATACCAGTGGGGATGTCATCGAGCAGCCGCCAGTCCGCCTCGCCGTCGGCGATCTGCGTACCGACAAAGCGGCCCTGATCATAACTCGCACTGGCCAGTGCCGGAGCGCCGACCACGTCCCCTGCCGCGTAGATGTGCGGCAGCGAGGTCTGAAGGCGGTCGTTCACCTCGATCTGGCCTCGGTGATTGACCGCAACGCCGATCCCTTCCAGTCCCATCTCCTGCGTGTTCCCGGAGCGACCGTTCGCCCACAGCAGAACATCGCTGCGGAACTTCTTGCCGGATTGGCAGTGCAGGATCACGCCGTTGTCGGTCGGCTCGACACGCTCGTATTCCTCGTTGTTGCGGATGACCGTGCCTTGGTGGCGGAGGTGGTAACCTAGCGCATCCGTGATTTCGTCATCGAGAAACGACAGCAGTCGGTCACGGGTATTGACCAGGTTCGTCTTGATGCCAAGATTGCAGAAGATGGACGCATATTCGCAGCCGATGACGCCTGCCCCATAGATGGTGATCGAGGCCGGGGAGTGTCCCAGGCGCAGGACCGAGTCACTGTCGAGGATGCGGGGATGGCTGAAGTCGATGTCGTCCGGGTGATAGGGTCGGGAGCCGGTGGCCAATACGAAGTGATCGGCCGTGAAGGTTCGGGTGGCCTCGCCATCGCTGACCGCAACCGTGTGTGCGTCGGTGAACCGGGCCCACCCATGGAGGATGGGCACGTGGTTGCGGGTGTAGTGACGGTTGCGGGTCCGCACCTGCTCGCCGATGACGTCGGATGCGGATTGCAGCATCTCCGGATAACCCACCTGGGAGACCGCGAACAGGCGGCGGAGGACGGGGTCCCGCCGGTAGTCGGCCACGAGCTGAACGCTGTGGCGCAATGCCTTGGAGGGAATCGTGCCCCAGTGGGTACAGCCGCCTCCGACGCTCGGATGCGCCTCGACGATCGCGACGTGCTGCCCGGACTTCACGAGTTTCATGGCCGCGCCCTCACCGGCGGGTCCGCTGCCGATCACCATGGCGTCGTAATGTTCGCGGGTCATGCTCACTGCGGTCTCCTGGCGGGTTCCGGTTCGAAGTGGCGCCTTGGCGGCGCAGAGGGGCGCGTTCGGCAAACGCGGCTGGGTTCGGAGAGGATACCGCGTCCAACCCGCTCATGGAGCACAGAGACCCCGCAGACGCTGCTGAAGATGTTCTATCGCTTCCTGCGTGCGGGGGTTCGTCCTTCCTGGACCCTGCCACGAACCAGGGGCTGCGGGAAGGCGCGGGACAGGGCAACATGGCGAACGACATGGCCCATGTAATGACAGCAAGGTTGCGCAGACATGTTGGAATCCTCAAGAATCGCAGACAGGCAACGCAGACCATCCATTCCTCATGCCGCTTGAAACCACCCATGCCCAAGGGCATCCATTGACGCAGAAGCGTGAGGCCGTGGCCCATCGCTTCTGCGTCGCGCCGATGATGGACTGGACCGACCGCTGGTGTCGTCGTTTCCATCGACTCCTGACCCGCAATGCGTTGCTGTACACCGAGATGCTGCACGCGAACGCGGTGGTCCATGGGGACCGGCGGCATCTCCTGGGGCACGACGCCCAGGAGCATCCGGTCGCGGTGCAGCTGGGAGGGTCGGAGCCGGCCGTGCTTGCGGAGGCCGCCCGGATCTGTGCCGGCTTCGGTTATGACGAGATCAATCTGAATGTGGGTTGCCCCTCGGAGCGTGTCCAGTCCGGGGCCTTCGGGGCCTGTCTGATGGCCACACCGGATACGGTGGCCGAGTGCGTGGAGGCGATGCTTGCGGCCGTCCCGGTGCCGGTGACCGTGAAGCATCGTATCGGCATCGATGATCAGGATTCGGAGGTGGACCTGCATCGCTTCGTCCAGCGTGTGGCCGAGGCCGGTTGCCGGACCTTCGTCGTCCACGCCAGGAAGGCCTGGCTAAAGGGACTCAGCCCTGCCGCGAACCGGGATGTCCCGCCGCTGGACTATGCCCGCGTCTATCGCTTGAAGCAGGAGTTTCCGGAACTCGAGATCATCGTGAACGGGGGAATCCAGGGCGCCGAGGAGGGCCTCGGACATCTCCAGGCGGTGGATGGGGTCATGCTGGGGCGGGCGGCCTATTACCGCCCCTTCGAGCTCGCTCAGGTCGACCGTCTCTACTACGGCGCGGACCGGGATCCGGATCATGCGGAGGTGATCGACGGGCTGGTCGCACTGGCGGAGGAGATGTGCTCGCGGGGGATTCCAATGGTGCGCCTGACCCGACACATCCTGGGCCTTTTCCATGGCACACCCGGGGCGCGGCACTGGCGCCGCGTCCTTACCGAGGAGGTTCGGCGCGGCGCCTGCGGCCCGGAACTGATCGAATGGGCCGTGGGATCCTGCCTGCGGCGATCCGCCTGAGCGCAGGATGCACCGCGGGGTTGCAGGGAAGGGGGCCGAGACGCACCCCCCCTCGCGGGTCAGCGTGGCAGGTCGGAGGCGCCCATCAGCCACTCGTCCACGGATCGGGCGCATTGCCGGCCCTCACGGATGGCCCATACCACGAGGGACTGGCCCCGCCGCATGTCACCCGCTGCGAACAGGCCCTCCACGTTGGTGTGATAGGCATCGGGACCCTCGGTGCTCCCCTTGATGTTGCCGCGCGGGTCGAGTTCCAGGTTCGCGGCGCCCTGGAGCTCTGCGATCATGCCCTCGTGCACCGGGTGCACGAAGCCCATGGCCAGCAGGACCAGGTCGGCCTTCATCTCCCCCTCGCTTCCGGGTACCTCGGACATCCGCCAGCGGCCCTGCTCATCGCGGTCCCAACGCACGAGCGCATAGCGCAGGGCGCACACATTGCCTTGGCCGTCGTCCACGAAGCCCTTGGTGGCGACATTCCACATCCGCTCGCAGCCTTCTTCCTGGGAACTGGAGGTGCGCAAGCGGTTCGGCCACTCCGGCCAGGTCAGGCCCTTGTCTTCCTTCACCGGTGGCTTGTCCAGGATCTCGATCTGGGTGATCGAGCGCGCCCCGTGCCGGTTCGAGGTGCCGATGCAGTCGGAGCCGGTGTCACCGCCGCCAATCACCACCACGTGCTTGTCGCGAGCGCTGATGAATTCGTCGTCGGGCACAAACAGTCCCTGGACCCGCCTGCTGTTGCGGGTGAGAAAGTCCATCGCGAAGTGGACGCCGTTGAGTTCCCGGCCGGGCACGGGGAGATCCCGCGGCGCCTCGGCCCCACCGGCGAGGACCACGGCATCGTATTCTGCCTGCAGGCTGGTGACCGGAATATCCACGCCAATGTGCGAATTGGTATGGAATTCAACGCCCTCGGTACGCATCTGCGCCATGCGCCGGTCGATCAGGTGCTTGCTCAGCTTGAAGTCGGGTATGCCGTAGCGAAGCAGGCCGCCGATCCGGTTGGCCTTCTCGAACAGGGCCACCTCGTGGCCGGCGCGCGCGAGTTGCTGGGCACAGGCAAGACCGGCGGGACCGGAGCCGACGATGGCCACCTTCTTGCCCGTGCGCCGCGGCGCGACCTGAGGCTTGATCCAGTTCTCCGCCCAGGCCTTGTCGACGATGGCGCACTCGATGGTCTTGATGGTGACCGGATTGTCATCGATGTTGAGGGTGCATGCCGCCTCGCAGGGTGCAGGGCAGATCCGCCCCGTGAACTCGGGGAAGTTGTTGGTCGAGTGCAGCATCTCGATGGCCTGCAACCAGTCGCCGTGGTACACGAGGTCGTTCCACTCGGGGATCAGGTTGTCCACGGGACATCCCTGATGGCAATAGGGGATGCCGCAATCCATGCAGCGCGCGCCCTGTTCGCCGACCTCGGCCTCCGACATCGGGATGACGAACTCCCGGTAGTGAACGACGCGGTCGGAGGCGGGTTCGTAACGCCGGTCGCGGCGGGGGTATTCGAGGAATCCGGTTGGCTTACCCATGTGCTGCGGTCTCCTTCAGGGCCAGGGTGGCCTTCAAGGGCCGTTGGGAACTCGGTGGCCGGCTCTGCCGGGACTGCATCTGCTCCAGGGCGCGGCGGTAGTCCACCGGCATCACCTTGACGAAACGCCCGAACTGGTTGTCCCAGTCGTCCAGGATCCTGCGGGCGACCTCGGAATCGGTGTAGTGCAGGTGCCGTTCGATGAGCAGTCGCAGGCGGGTCTTGTCGTGGCGGGTCATGTCGTGGCGCACGTCCACCAGCCCCTTGGTCTCGAGGTCGCCACCCTGATGGTCAAGGGATTCCAGCGCGTCATCCTCATCCGCGATCGGCTGCAGTTCGACCATGGCCATATTGCAGCGCTGGTCGAAGGATCCGTCCTCGTCGTAGACATAGGCAATGCCGCCGGACATGCCCGCGGCGAAGTTGCGGCCCGTCGAGCCGAGGCAGACCATGATGCCGCCGGTCATGTACTCACAGCCATGGTCGCCGACGCCCTCGACGACCGCAATGGCCCCCGAATTGCGTACGCAGAAGCGCTCACCCGCCACACCGCGGAAGAAGACCTCGCCACTGATGGCGCCGTAGAGCACGGTGTTGCCGACGATGATGTTGTCCTGTGCCCGGGCGATACCTGCCTCCTTCGGCGGATAGATGATCAGCCGCCCACCGGAGAGACCCTTGCCGACGTAGTCATTGGCCTCGCCCTCCAGTTCCAGCGTGATGCCCTTCGCGAGCCAGGCCCCCAGGGACTGCCCCCCGGTGCCGCGCGCCTTGATATGGATGGTGTCTTCGGGAAGCCCCGCGTGGCCATAGCGCTCGGCCACACGCCCCGAGAGCATGGTGCCCACGGTACGGTTGTAGTTCTTGATCGTGGTCTCGATCCGCACCGGTGCTCCGGTCTCCAGAGCAGGCTGGGCCTGGCGGATGAGGTCCTGGTCCAGGGCCTTGTCGAGCCCATGCTCCTGGGGCTCGCAATTGAAGAGTGCGACCTCGGGTCCGACCTCGGGCTTGCGCAGCAGGCGCGAGAAGTCCAGGCCACAGGCCTTCCAGTGATCGATGGCGCGACGCATCTCCAGACGGTCCGACTGGCCCGTCATCTCCTTCAGCGTCCGGAAGCCGAGCCTGGCCATCAACTGGCGGACCTCCTCGGCCACGAAGAAGAAGTAGTTGATGACGTGCTCGGGCTTGCCGGTGAAGCGCTTGCGCAGTTCCGGATCCTGTGTCGCGACCCCCACGGGGCAGGTGTTCAGGTGGCACTTGCGCATCATGATGCAGCCTTCGACGATCAGCGGCGCGGTCGCGAAGCCGAACTCGTCGGCGCCGAGCAGGGCGCCGATCACGACGTCGCGGCCCGTGCGCAGGCCGCCATCCACCTGGACCGCGATGCGCCCCCGGAGTTGGTTCAGCACCAGGGTCTGATGGGTCTCGCTCAGCCCGATCTCCCAGGGGCTGCCCGCGTGCTTGATCGAGGTCAGGGGGCTGGCCCCGGTCCCGCCGTCATAGCCGGCGATGGTCACATGGTCGGCGTGGGCCTTTGCCACACCAGCGGCCACCGTGCCGACGCCGACCTCGGAGACCAGCTTGACCGAGATGCGGGCCCGCGGGTTGGCGTTCTTCAGGTCGTGGATCAGCTGCGCCAGATCCTCGATGGAGTAGATGTCGTGGTGCGGTGGCGGCGAGATCAGGCCGACCCCTGGGGTCGAGTGACGGACCCGGGCGATCTGGGCATTGACCTTGTGTCCGGGCAACTGTCCGCCCTCGCCGGGCTTGGCGCCCTGCGCGATCTTGATCTGGATGTCGTCGGCATTGACCAGGTATTCGGCGGTGACGCCGAAGCGACCGGAGGCCACCTGCTTGATCGCCGAACGCGCGGGGTTGCGGGAGCCGTCTGCGAGCGGCAGGAACCGCTCCGCTTCCTCGCCGCCCTCGCCGGTGTTGGACTTGCCGCCGATCGCGTTCATCGCGCGGGCCAGTGTCGAGTGCGCCTCGTGGGAGATGGAGCCGAAGGACATCGCGCCGGTGGCAAAGCGCTTCACGATCTCCGTGGCCGGTTCGACCTCTTCGATGGGAATCGGCTGGTCCGCAAAGCGGAAGTCCATCAGGCCGCGGAAGGTGAGCAGGCGCTCGTTCTGCTCGTTGACCAGTCGCGAGAACTCGGCGAAGGTCGCGGCGTCGTTGGCGCGGGTCGCATGCTGGAGCTTGGAGATCGTCGCAGGGGTCCAGACGTGGTCTTCGCCGCGCAGGCGAAAGGCGTAATCGCCGCCGACATCGAGCTGCTTCCGGTAGATGTGCTCCGCGCCGAAGGCGAGGGAGTGCCAGCGAACGGCCTCGCGGGCCACCTCGGCCAGGCCGATGCCCTCGACCTGGCTCTGGGTGCCGGTAAAGTACTCTTTAAGGAAGCTGTTCTTCAGCCCCACGGCGTCAAAGATCTGGGCGCCGCAGTAGGACTCCAGCGTCGAGATGCCCATCTTGGACATCACCTTGAGCAGGCCCTTGCCGACCGCCTTGATGTAACGCTTCTGGGCCTCCTCGAAGCTCAATCGCTCGGGAAAACGCGACAGCATCGACTGGATGGTATCGAAGGCGAGGTAGGGATTGATCGCCTCGGCGCCGTAGCCGGACAGTGTCGCGTAGTGGTGTACCTCGAGCGCGGCGCCGGTCTCCAGTACGATCCCGGAACTGGTGCGCAGCCCGGTGCGAATCAGGTGATGGTGCACGGCCGAGGTCGCCAGCAGCATCGGAATCGGAATATGGTCGCGGTCGATGTTGCGATCGGACAGGATCAGGATGTTGTAGCCATCGAGCACGGCCTTTTCCGCCTCGTTGCAAAGGCGTTCCAGGGCCGCCTCCATGCCCTCGGCACCCTCCGGGGCAGGGTAGGCCGCATGCAGCGTCCGCGTGCGGAAGGCGCCGTCAGAGTTGTACTGGATGTGGCGGATGCGCTCGAGATCCTGGTTGGTCAGCACCGGTTGCGCGGTCTCCAGCCGCCAGTGCTTGCCGGCCTCGTTGATCCCGAGCAGGTTGGGACGCGGTCCGATGATGCAGACCAACGACATCACCAGTTCCTCGCGGATCGGGTCGATCGGCGGGTTGGTGACCTGGGCGAAGTTCTGCTTGAAATAGGTGGACAGATGCTTCGGGCGACTCGACAGGACCGAAGGCGGATTGTCGGCTCCCATGGAGCCGATGGCCTCCTGGCCGGTCAGCACCATCGGGGTCAGAAGGAATTTCAGATCCTCCTGGCTGTAGCCGAAGGCCTGCTGCAGGTCGAGCAGGGTGGCGTCGTCGGGGGCCATCGGGCCGACGCCGGTGGGCAGTTCCTCGAGCCGGATCTGCGTCTTCTTCAGCCATTCGCCATAGGGCCTGGCCGCCGCCAGTTGGGACTTCACCTCGGTGTCGTCGATGATGCGGCCCTGTTCGAGATCGATCAGCAGCATCTTGCCCGGCTGCAGACGCCACTTCTTGATGATCCGCTCCTCGGCGATGTCCAGCACGCCCATCTCGGAGGCCATGACCACCAGATCGTCATTGGTCACCAGATAGCGCGCAGGGCGCAGGCCGTTGCGGTCCAGGGTGGCCCCGATCTGCCGCCCGTCGGTGAAGGCCACCGCGGCGGGACCGTCCCAGGGCTCCATCAGCGCCATGTGATATTCGTAGAAGGCACGACGCTCGTCATCCATCAGGCGATTGCCGGACCAGGCCTCGGGGATCAGGATCATCATCGCGTGGGCGAGGGAGTAGCCGCCCATCACCAGCAGTTCCAGTGCATTGTCGAAGCAGGCCGAGTCCGACTGGCCCTCGGGGATCAGGGGCCAGATGGTCTCCAGATCGTCGCCGAGCACCTCCGAGCGCATCGTGTGGCGGCGGGCCGCCATCCAGTTCACGTTGCCGCGCAGGGTGTTGATCTCCCCGTTGTGGCAGATCATGCGGAAGGGCTGTGCCAGATCCCAGGTCGGAAAGGTGTTGGTCGAAAAGCGTTGGTGTACCAGCGCCAGCGCGCTGGTGAAGCGTTCGTCGCGCAGATCGAGGTAGTAGTTGCCGACCTGGTAGGCCAGCAGCATGCCCTTGTAGTTGAGGGTGCGCGAGGACATCGAGCTCACGTAATAGGCGGTCTTTTCGTACCCGGCGGCGCGGATCTCGTTGTCCATGCGCTTGCGGATCACGAACAGCTTGCGCTCGAAGCTGTCCTGGTCCGGGCAGTCCGGGGCGCAGCCGACGAAGACCTGACGCACGACGGGTTCACTGGGTCGCACGCTGTGCCCCAGGTCGCTGTTGTCCACCGGGACATCCCGCCAGCCGAGAACGGTCTGCCCCCCGGCCTCGATATGCCGGTTGATGATGGCCTCCATCCCGGCCCGCGGTTCGTCCTCGCGCGGCAGGAAGACCATGCCCACACCGTAGTGGCCGGGCTCCGGCAGCGCGAAATCGACCTCTGCCCGCAGGAAGTCATCGGGCATCTGCACCAGGATGCCGGCGCCGTCACCGGCCTTCGGATCCGCACCCACGGCGCCGCGATGATGCAGGCGTTCCAGGATCTCAAGTCCCTGAGCCACGATCCGATGGCTCTTTTCATTGCGGATATGGCAGACGAACCCGACGCCGCAGGAATCTCGCTCGAGGGCAGGGTCGTACAGGCCCTGCGCGGGGGGTAAGGCGCGAATGCTCATCAGTTGGACCTCTTTGGTACCTGGTTGATACGTGACGCCGGCGGACTCGCGGGCTGGTCTTGCTTGCTTCGATATGGAAGCCCGCGGACCTTGCAGGATCCGACCTCGGCGCCGGATTCCTGCGAGCGGGCAAGCTTATTCAACAGGCAGCAATCGTGCCATTTCTTGGATGCGCCATAGGGGCGTAAGCATTCCTCGCGCCGACCCGGCGGGCATCCGTTTGGTGCGTGTCGACGCCTGCCTGCACCAAGATCGACCCCGCAACCCGGCAACACGCCGTGTGAGGGAAGCAGGGACAGGACGACGGACATCCTGCCGAACCGGGAAAGCTACCGCGCAAACGGACACACGGTCAAGATGGGCGGACCCTGTCGGCTCCCGGGGGAGCCATGCGCGATCCGAATTTCGCATGACTTGAACCGCCGGCCGTGTGGCCACCGGCTCACTCCGCCGGTCCTGTATCCGGCTCGATCCAGCCGCCCGTCAGCAGCGCCTGCAGGGCCGGAGCGAGCCCAGCGAGCCGGTCTGCCCAGTCCCGGGGTGTGAGGGCCGGCCGTGCACAGAAGTCGTCTGCCTCCGGAATCGTCAGGGCGGCGGCGGGAACGGCGTGCCCCCCGAGAAAAAGGGTACGTCGCCCCGCCTCACCACTCCAGAAGCGGCGCAGGACGGGATCGAAGCGGTAGCACAGGGACGGATCCAGTTGCGCGGGCGGTGCATCGGTGTCGGCATCCCGATCCGGGGGGCGCGTCAGGAACTCGCCCAGAAAACGGTCCAACTCGCTCGCATTGGTGCCAAGGTGCCTGAGGAGCCCCTGGCGCAGGGCGGTGAGGTCCTCGGCAGCAATCTCCCGGGCGCGGTCAACCGGGCGCCGGCCCGGGTCCCCGAACAGCTCCGGGCCGGTCACGGCGAGTCGTTCCTCCAGCAGGGCGGCAAGGAGATCGCGCCAAGCCGGTGCCCGGAAGCCGATGGACCAGGTCATGCAGTCATCGTCGAGGGACATGCCGAGATGGGGAACCCCCGGCGGGAGATACAGCATGTCGCCCGGCTCGAGCACCCATTCACGGGTGGCCTCGAAGCTGCGGAGGATGGCCAGTGGCAGGGCCGGCAGGCAGATGGGGGATGTCGGCGACGGCTCCTGGATCTGCCAGCGCCGGCGTCCCTGGGCCTGGAACAGGAAGACGTCATAGGCGTCGATGTGGGGACCGACCGAGCCCTCCCGTGCGGCGTAGGACACCATCAGGTCGTCACGGCGCCAGTGCGGGATGAAGTCGAAGCGGCGCAGCCAATCCGGACCTCCTTCCCAATAGTGCTCTACCTCGGAGACGAGCAGGGTCCAGGCGGTCGCGGGCAGGTCTGCGAAGCGTTCCGGAGCGAAGGGGCCATATTCGACGCTCCAGTCCTTGCGGTCCGGATGGCCGAGCACCAGGCGCGCGCGGATCTCCGGGTCGCAGGCCAGGCCCGCCAGTTCGTCGGCCGGGATGGGATTGACGAACTCCGGTATCGCCCCACGGATGCGCAGCGGCCGTTGCTGCCAGTAGTCGCGCAGGAACTCGGCGGGGGTCAGTCCGCCAAGCAGGGGATCGGGATGGGCTGGCACCGGTTCGTCTCAGGTCTCGGGCAGCTGTGTGGTCAGTTCCGCGGCGAGGCCGACATAGCGCCCCGGCGTCAGTTCGCGCAGGCGGGCACGCGCCTCTTCGGGGATCTCCAGCGTATCGATGAAGGCGCGCATCCGTTCTGCCGACACGCGCTGACCGCGGGTCAATTCCTTCAGACGCTCATAGGGCGACTCCACGCCATAGCGGCGCATGACCGTCTGCACGGCCTCGGCGAGCACCTCCCAGTTGGCGTCCAGTTCCGCCTGCATCCGGACCGGGTCCGCCTCCAGCTTGCCCAGGCCGCGGATCAGGGAACGGTAGGCGACCAGGGACCAGGCAAGGCCGACGCCGATGTTGCGCAGGACGGTGGAATCGGTCAGGTCGCGCTGGAAGCGCGAGATCGGCAGCTTCCCGGCGAGATGATCGAGCAGGGCGTTGGCCAGACCCAGATTGCCCTCGGCGTTCTCGAAATCGATCGGGTTGACCTTGTGCGGCATGGTCGAGGAGCCCACCTCACCGGCCACCACGCGCTGGCGGAAATGGCCGGCGGAGATGTAGCCCCAGACGTCCCGGCTGAGGTCGATGAGCACGGTGTTCAGGCGCATCAGGGCATGAAACAGCTCCGCCAGGAAGTCATGCGGTTCGATCTGGGTCGTATAGGGATTGGGCTCCAGGCCCAGCCCGGTGATCATCCGCGCCGAGAGCGCGGGCCAGTCCACCTCGGGATAGGTGATCAGGTGGGCGTTGAAGTTGCCCACGGCCCCGTTGATCTTGCCCAGTACGGGGGCGGTCTCCAGCTGCTGAAGCTGGCGCTGCAGCCGGGCCACGACGTTCGCCAGTTCCTTGCCCATGGTGGTCGGCGAGGCGGGTTGCCCGTGGGTGCGCGCCAGCATTGGCTGTTCCGCGAGGTTCCGGGCCAGTGCGGTCAGGGGTTGCAGCAGTTCCCGCAGCGCCGGCAGCAGCACTGCGTCGCGGGCCTCCTTGACCATCAGGGCGTAGGCCAGGTTGTTGATGTCCTCGGAGGTGCAGGCGAAATGCACGAACTCAATCTGTGCCGACAGGGCCGGGTGCTCGCTCATCCGTTTCTTGATGTAGTACTCGATGGCCTTCACA
>JAWLFM010000018.1:0-25793 GCA_041685565.1 Thioalkalivibrio sp. | reverse complement strand
GATCCTGACCTACGCCGGGGTTGCCGGGGTCTTCGGCCTGGGTCTCGCGGCAGCCGTGGCCTGGCTTCTTATCGCGGCCACGATGGCGCCCCCGAGTCATCTGTCGAGCCGGGCCTACGCCCTGCCGGAGTCCTGGATGGCCGCCGAGGGCGAATTGAGCGGCCGCCTGGAGGCGCTGGAGGGCGTGGCGGAGGCGCGCGTCAGCGCCCGCGAGGCGGCCGTCTACCTGAAGGTGGATCCGGCCTGCTTCGACGAGCAGGGGCTGCGGGAACTGCTGTTGGGTCATTCCGCGGCAGGGGCCTGAGGGTCGGGCGGACGGGCACGGTCGCAGGGGTCGTCCTGTTGCGGGCCAGCGTTCTACCGCATCACCCCGCCTGCTTGCTACACTACGCGGCCCCGTCCAGCGAGCGAACGACAAGGAGCAGCCATGGCCCGCGGAGTGAACAAGGTAATCCTGCTCGGCAATCTCGGTGCCGATCCCGAAAAGCGCGAAACCCCGTCGGGTCTCGTCATCACGACCCTGAATCTCGCCACCAGCGAGCAATGGACCGACAAGCAGAGCGGTGAGAAGCGGGAAAATACCGAGTGGCACCGCGTGGTGCTGTTCGGGCGGCTCGGTGAGATCGCCGCGCAGTATCTGAACAAGGGTTCGCAGGTCTACATCGAAGGCCGGATCCAGACGCGCAAGTGGCAGGACAAGGAAGGCCAGGACAGGTATACCACCGAAATCGTGGCCGGCGACATGCAGCTGCTGGGCGGCCGTGGCGCCGGCGGCGGGCAGCAGGACTACGGCGGTGGCCGCTCGAGCGGCCGGGGCGAGAGCGGCCAGGAGTCTTCCTGGGGCGACTCCCAGGGCGGTGGCGGCAGGGCCTCCGGCGGTCGGGGCATCCAGGACGATGACGTACCGTTCTGATCACCCGGGCCGGGCAGCGCCATCCGGGGCCGGCATGATACGCAAGGTCTATATCCAGACCCACGGCTGCCAGATGAACGAGTACGATTCCGGTCGTATGCTGGACGCGTTGCGCGAACTGCACGGCACGGAGGTCACCGAAGACCCGGCGAGTGCCGACCTGCTGCTGCTGAATACCTGTTCGATCCGCGAGAAGGCCCAGGAGAAGGTCTTCTCGCTGCTGGGCCGCTGGCGTTCCCTGAAGGAACTGCGTCCGGAGATCATCATCGGTGTCGGTGGCTGCGTGGCCAGCCAGGAGGGTGCGGCCCTGCGTGAGCGGGCCCCGTTCGTGGATATCGTCTTCGGACCCCAGACCCTGCACCGGCTGCCGGCGCTGATCCAGCAGGTGCGTGGCAACCGCGCGCCGCTGGTGGATATCAGCTTTCCCGAGATCGAGAAGTTCGACCGCCTGCCGGAACCGCGGGCCGAGGGTGCGAGTGCCTTCGTCTCGGTGATGGAGGGGTGCAGCAAGTACTGCAGCTTCTGCGTGGTTCCCTACACCCGGGGCGAGGAGATCAGCCGGCCCTTCGACGACGTGATCGCCGAGGTCGCGGGCCTGGCCGCCCAGGGCGTGAAGGAGATCAATCTTCTGGGTCAGAACGTGAACGCCTACCGTGGCCCGATGCATGATGGCGACATGGCCGATCTGGCCCTGCTGATCCATTACGTCGCCGCGGTGGAAGGGGTCGAGCGCATCCGTTTCACGACGTCCCACCCGGTGGAGTTTTCCGACCGACTGATCCAGGCCTATGCCGACCAGCCGAAGCTGGTCAGTCATCTGCATCTGCCGGTACAGAGTGGCTCCGATCGCATCCTGGCGCAGATGAAGCGCGGACACACCATCCTGGAGTACAAGTCCAGGATCCGTCGCCTGCGTGCCCTGCGCCCCGACCTGGACCTGTCCTCGGACTTCATCGTCGGCTTTCCCGGCGAGACCGATGACGACCATGCGGCGACCATGCGCCTGGTCGAGGAGCTGGGCTTCGATTTCTCGTTCAGTTTCATCTACAGTCCGCGCCCCGGAACCCCCGCCGCAAGCCTGCCCGATGATGTCCCGATGGCCGTGAAGAAGGCGCGCCTGCGGGAGTTGCAGGCCCTGATCGAGGCGCAGGGCAGGGCCCGCAATCAGGCCATGGTCGGCGGAGTGGAGCGCGCGCTGGTCGAGGGACCGTCCCGACGTGATCCGACCGAACTCGCGGCGCGTACGGCGAACAACCGAGTGGTCAATTTTGTCGGTCCGGCCGAGCTGATCGGCAGCATGGTCGACCTGCACATCACCGAGGCCCAGCCGCATTCGCTGCGCGGAGTCCTCGCGGAGCACAACGTCGTTGCTGTCGGAGCGCCCGTCCCGGTCCATGCCTCAGAACCGCGCTGACTTCACCCTGGATCCGGGGGACCAGGAGACGCTGTCGCGTCTCTCGGGTCCACTGGATGCCCACCTGCGCCTGATCGAGTCCCGGCTTGGTGTTCACATTCACAACCGGGGCGCGCGCTTCAACGTCACGGGTCCGGAGCCCGCAGTGGCCGCCGCGGCCTCCCTGATTCAGGAACTGCACCGCATGGCCCAGGACGAGCCCGTGACCCTGGAGCAGGTACACACCGCGCTGCAGGCCGCGCATCTGGCAGACCTCCCCGGCGATGAATCCCCGGAGCCGGTGCTGCGCCTGCGTCAGGCCGTGATCCGCGGGCGGGGGCCACGCCAGATCCAGTACCTGAGCGCGATCGGCCGCTACGACCTGATCTTCGGCGTCGGTCCGGCCGGTACCGGCAAGACCTACCTGGCGGTCGCCGCGGCGGTGGCCGCGCTGGAGCAGGACCGGGTCCGACGCCTGGTTCTGGTGCGCCCGGCGGTGGAGGCCGGCGAGCGGCTGGGCTTCCTGCCCGGCGACCTGGCGCAGAAGATCGATCCCTATCTGCGGCCGATGTACGACGCCCTCTACGAACTGCTTGGCTTCGATCACGTGGCGCGCCTGATGGAACGTCAGATCATCGAGGTGGCGCCCCTGGCCTACATGCGCGGCCGGACCTTGAACGAGGCCTTCATCATTCTGGACGAGGCCCAGAACACCACCGTGGAACAGATGAAGATGTTCCTGACCCGAATCGGCTTCGGCTCCACTGCCGTGGTCAACGGGGACGTGACACAGGTGGACCTGCCACGCGGGCAGATGTCGGGCCTGCGTCATGCCGCGGGCATTCTGGAGGGCGTGGACGGGGTCAGCATCACCCGCTTCCAGGCCGAGGACGTGGTGCGCCATCCCCTGGTCCAGCGCATCGTCGAGGCCTATGCCGCCCACGAACCGCCTCCGGACCCCGGCGCCGATGCTTGAGGTGCAGGTGCAGTACGCGCTGCCGAGGGCCGGTTGGCCCGCCGCCCGCACCCTGCACCGGGCGGCGCAGGCCGCCTGGCGCAGGGAGGGCCGTGCGCAGGTCCTGCTGCGGGTGGTGGATGCCGAGGAGGGCAGGCACCTCAATGCCACCTTTCGGGGCAGAACGGCGGCAACCAACGTGCTTTCCTTTCCGGCGCCACCCGAGGCGACGGTCGCCGGAGACCCGTTGTTGCTGGGCGACATCGTGCTGTGCGCGCCCGTTCTCGCCGCAGAGGCGAGGGAACAGCACAAGCCGCTGGCGGCGCACTTTGCACACATGATCGTGCATGGGATGCTGCACCTGCAGGGTCTGGATCACCAGACGGAGTTCGAGGCCGAAGGCATGGAGACGATTGAGCGGGAAATACTGGCCGGGTTAGGCTATCCCGACCCTTACGAGGAGATACCCTGAACATGACTGGTACCCGCCGTGGCCGCTCGGGATTTCCCGCGACGCCGCGGAAGCAGGATTCGCAGGTCATGCGGCATGGCTCGTCCACCCGGCTTGCCCCCGGATGGGGGCGGTGCCGCCGGGTCACCGGGTTGGTCGGGCTCCCATGCAGGGCCGAAGGCGATGCCTGAATCCAGCCGCTCCGAGGCCGCTCCCCTACGTGGCCTGCTCGATCGCCTGGGTTCGATGATCTCCAGCGAGCCGCGCGACCGTGCGCAGCTCGTGGAACTCCTGCGTGGGGCGCATGCGCGGGACCTCATCGATCCCGAGGCCCTGACCATGCTCGAGGGCGTGCTCAACGTTGCCGAGATGCAGGTCCGGGACATCATGGTGCCCCGGGCGCAAATGGACATCGTGCGCCGGGATGCGACCCTGGAGGAGATTCTTCCCGAGGTGGTGTCCTCGGCGCACTCCCGCCTCCCGGTGATCGTCGACAGCCGTGACGAGGTCGCGGGCATCCTGTTGGCCAAGGATCTGCTGCGGTTCTTCGCCGGCGCCAATGGCGATCCCTTCGATATGCAGGAGATCCTCCGGCCCGCGGTGTTCGTCCCGGAGAGCAAGCGCCTGAACGTGCTGTTGAAGGAATTTCGGCTCAGCCGCAATCACATGGCCATCGTGGTGGACGAATACGGCGGCGTGGCGGGACTGGTGACCATTGAGGACGTGCTGGAGCAGATCGTCGGGGAGATCGAGGACGAGCATGACGTCGACGACTATCTCACGCAGATCATGCAGCATCCCGGTGGCCGGTATACGGTCAAGGCCCTGACCCCGATCGAGGAGTTCAACACCTACTTCCAGACGGCCTACAGCGAGGAAGACTTCGATACCATCGGTGGCCTGCTGCTGTCCCACTTCGGCCATGTGCCGCGGCGGGGCGAGAGCGTCGTGCTCGATGGCATGCAGTTCCGGGTGCTCCGTGCTGACAACCGCCGCCTGCATCTGGTGGAGATGCGCCGGGTCCAGGAGCCGGTCCCCAGTGAACCCCCCGCTACCTGACCGATGACCCCCCACCCGGAGGTATCGGGGTCGGTTCGGGCGCCGCGGCCGTTGCTTTGGCTTGCCGGCAGGCCAGTCGTGGGGTGGTCCGCCACCGGCCTGTCCGCCCTCGCCGGCGCGGTGCTGGTCCTGGCCTTTGCCCCCTTCGACCTCCACCTGCTGGCGCCACTGGCGCTGGCGCTATGGTTCGCCGTTCTGCGCGGTGCCGCCCCGCGAACCGCCCTGCGCCACGGGTATGCCTTCGGGCTCGCCTTCTTCGGCTTCGGGGCCACATGGATCTTCAACAGCCTGCTGATCTTCGGCGCTGCGCCCTGGCTGGTCGCGAGCCTGGTGACCCTGTTGTTCGTGCTCGGCCTCGCGCTGTTTCCCGCCCTGCTGGCCTGGGTCCTGACGCGGTATCTGGGGCACGCACCATTGCCGGCGTGGCTGTTGGCAATGGTGGCCGGATTCGTGATCCTGGAGCTGTTGCGGGGCTGGCTGTTGTCGGGGTTTCCCTGGCTCCTGGTGGGGCATGTGCTGGTGGACAGCCCGGCGCGCGGCTGGCTGCCGGTGGCAGGAGAGGCCGGGGGCACATTGCTGATCGGGTTGCTCGCCGCCGTGCTGGTGCTGGTCGCCGCCCGTCGCTTCAGCGCCGGTGCCTTGCTGCTGGCGGGGCTGCTGGCGGCATCGGCGGCGGTGCTGCCCTGGCACTGGGTGGAGCCGGCCGGCCCGGGCCTCAGCGTCGGCATCGTCCAGGGCAACGTCGAGCAGGCCCGCAAGTGGGGGGAAGACGGCGTCCGGCAAGCGCTGTCGCGCTATACCGAAATGAGCGCGGAGGCCGCGGGCGTCGATCTGCTGGTGTGGCCGGAGACGGCCATCCCCGCCTTCTACTTCGAGGTCTCTCGCGATCTGGAGCGCTTCTCCGCGACCATGGAGGCGGCCGGGACCGAGCTGGTGATCGGCATCTTCCACTATGATCCGGTCGATCAGGCGATGTACAACAGCATCCGTCACCTTCCCAGCGGAGCCACCTACGACAAGCGTCAACTCGTGCCCTTCGGCGAGTACCTGCCGCTACGGGATCGCCTTGCCTGGCTGGACCGGCTGCTGGACATCCCGATGTCCGATCTCAGCGCGGGCCACGGGAGCGGACGGGTGGAGATGGCCGGGCAGGTGGCGGGCCTTTCGGTCTGTTACGAGGCGGCCTATGCCCGGCGTATCCGCACCGCCCTGCCCGAGGCCGGTTTCCTGCTGAACGTGAGCAATGACGCCTGGTTCGGGGCAACGCTGGCGCCGCACCAGCACCTGCAGATTGCCCGGGTCCGCGCGCTGGAGATGGGGCGGCCGATGATCCGCGCCACCAACACGGGGATCTCGGCCCTGATCGACGCCGACGGCCGGGTGAGCGCCCGGGCCGGCCTGTTCACCAGGGAGGTCCTGCGCGGGGATGTCCAGCCGCAACAGGGCCATACCCCTGCCGCCCGTTTCGGTCTTTGGCCCGTGTTGCTGCTCACGCTGCTGCTGTTGCTGCCCGCCCTCCGATCCCGGCGCAGGGCCTGATCATTCGGAGCCCTCCGGTGCCGGCCCGCCGCGGTGAAAACGGGTGTGACGGCAATGGGGGCAGGGCGGGATGCGCCCGACCCTTGACATGTGCGTGGTGCCGCCGCACTCCAGGCAGGTCAGTTCGCCGGGACCGGTGATCTCCCCGGTATGCCATTCGCCGACCCGGTAGGCCCGGGCCGCCAGGGCAGCCAGCTCCACCTGGGTGCGGTCGGCCACCGAACCCAGGGCATTCAGTATGCCCGCCTCGATCAGTGTAAGGTCGATACGAAGCCAGTCGCGCCAATCGGAGTCGCTCGATTCCAGGAAGGCGCCCAGGTCGTGGAGGTCCCGGCGCACATATTCCATGACCTGCTCGGTCTCATCCTTGCTCAGATGTTCCGCCGCCTCGACCTTCTTCCGGGCATTTTCCAGCATCTCGTTCAGTGCGACGCTGCTGCGATCCGAAAGGGCCTCGAGTTCTTCCGCCACCAGCTTCAGCATCTCGCTGTATGCCTTCTCCAGCCGGTCTTCCTGCGGGCTCCCGTTCTCGCTCATCTTCTCGTCTCCTCGACCACCACCTCTGCTTAACTTAGCACGTCGGCGCGCCGCCGAGGGCGCGCGCCCATGGCCTTGGGCGCACCAGCCGCCGCTCCCGGCTTCACAGGGTGCCAGTGCCCTCTATAATCCGGGTGACCCATCCCTGGAGAACCACCGTGAACGTGACCACCATGGAACCGCTCGCCGTCGTCGATGGCTACCTGGGCGCCATGGCGGCGCGCGATACCGCCGGTGCCCGCAGCTATCTGGCGGACGCGGACTTCGAGTACATCAGCCCGATCGCGAATTTCCACAGCGCGGACGCGTTCACCGAGAACATGGGCGGCGCGACGGCGATTCTCCACGACGTCGTGGTTGTCCACCGCTTCGCCACGGACGGCGTTGCCTGTCATGTGCTGGACGTGACCGTGAACATGACCGGCTACCAGACGCGGCGGGTCGTGCAACTGGCGCAGGTGCGGGACGGCAGGATCATCCGCCTCGAGGTGATCTTTGATGCCAGCGAGCTGAACCGAATGATCGGGGCGGGCGCGGAATCCTGAGCCCTTGAGGGGCCGGGGTTGATGTTCACCACCAAATCCGGCCTGGGGCCGGTGACGGTGACGGTCGGGAGGATGTGTCACATGCCCTATGTCAATATCCGGATCACTGACGAAGGCGTCACCAGGGAACAGAAGGCGGAACTGATCGCAGGCGTCACCGACCTGCTGCGCCGCGTCCTCGGAAAGAACCCCGCGACCACGGTGGTGGTGATCGACGAGGTGGCCACGGACAACTGGGGGATCGCGGGTGAAGCGGTCACCGAACGGAGAAGACGGGGCGAGTGACACGGCCCCGGCCGCGGTTGGGTGGAGAGCCCCGGCCGGACGCGGCCAGCGTGGTCGGGGCGGTCCACGGCTGGTATTCTGACGCCTCTTCCCGAGCCAGGATTCGCCCCCCATGCAGGAAAGCTACGATCCCGCCGCGATCGAGACCGCCGTCCAGCAGCGCTGGGAGGAGGAAGGCTGCTTTGCCGCGCGCGAGGACGATGGCCGCGAGCCGTTCTACTGTCTGTCGATGTTTCCCTATCCCTCGGGGAAGCTGCACATGGGACACGTGCGCAACTACACCATTGGCGACGTGATCGCCCGCTTCCAGCGCATGCAGGGCCGCAGCGTGCTGCAGCCAATGGGCTGGGACGCATTCGGGTTGCCGGCCGAGAACGCCGCCATTGCCAACGGCGTGCCCCCCGCGCGCTGGACCCGCCAGAACATCGCCCAGATGCGCGCCCAGCTCAAGCGGCTCGGCTTCGCCTACGACTGGAGCCGGGAGATTGCCACCTGCGATCCGGATTATTACCGCTGGGAGCAATGGCTGTTCGTGCGTCTGCTGGAGAAGGGGCTGGTCTATCGCAAACTGGCCACCGTGAACTGGGACCCGGTGGACCAGACCGTCCTGGCGAACGAACAGGTGATCGACGGGCGCGGCTGGCGCTCGGGGGCGCCGGTGGAGCGGCGCGAGATGCCGCAGTGGTTTCTGCGCATCACCGACTATGCCGATGAACTGCTGGAGGCGCTGGACGGGCTGGAGGGCTGGCCGGAGCAGGTGCGCGCGATGCAGCGCAACTGGATCGGGCGTTCCGAGGGCGTGGAACTGGATTTCGTCGCCGCGAACGGTGAGCAGCTGACCGTCTACACCACCCGTCCGGATACCCTGATGGGTGTCAGCTACCTGGCCCTGGCCCCGGAACACCCCCTGGTGACACGCCTGATGGCGGCCGATCCCGAACTGAAGGCCTTTGTCGAAGGTTGCCGCAACCGGGGCATGGCCGAGGCCGACCTGGCCACCATGGAAAAGCTGGGGCGGCCGCTGGGCATGCAGGCGCGGCACCCGCTGACCGGCATGGAGGTGCCGGTCTGGGTCGCGAACTTCGTGCTGATGGAGTACGGCACCGGGGCGGTGATGTCGGTCCCCGCGCATGACGAGCGCGATCATGCCTTTGCGCTTCAGTACGGGCTGCCGATCCTGCAGGTCATCGCGCCGTTGGACGGCGGCGATTGGGACGTCATGGACCGCGCCTATACCGAACCCGGGCGCCTGGTCGCCTCCGGCGCATTCAGCGGTCTGACGTCCCGGGAGGCCTTCACGGCAATCGCCGAGGCCCTGGAGGCGCGCGGTCTCGGGCGCCGCCGCCGCAACTACCGCCTGCGTGACTGGGGCATCTCGCGACAGCGTTACTGGGGGTGCCCGATTCCCGTGATCCACTGCACCGACTGCGGCGTGGTGCCGGTGCCCGAGTCCGACCTGCCGGTGGTGCTGCCCGAGGACGTGGTTCCCGACGGTTCCGGGTCCCCGCTGGCGAAGCTGTCGTCCTTCCACGCGGTCGGCTGCCCGAAATGCGGCAGGCCTGCGCGGCGCGAGACCGACACCTTCGACACCTTCTTCGAGTCCTCTTGGTACTACGCCCGCTACTGCTCGGCCGACAACCGGGAGGCCATGCTCGATGCCAGAGCCGACCACTGGCTGCCGGTTGACCAGTATGTGGGTGGTGTCGAGCATGCGGTGCTGCACCTGCTCTATGCGCGGTTCTTCCACAAACTGCTGCGCGACGAGGGCCTTCTGAACAGTGACGAACCCTTCACCCGGCTGCTGACCCAGGGCATGGTCATCGCGCCGACCTTCTATCGGGAACGTGCCGATGGCGGACGCGACTGGATCAATCCCGCCGACGTCGAGTTCATTCGCCGGGCCGATGGCAGTTCCGAGGCGCGGGAGCGTGCCACCGGCGAGCCGGTACACATCGGCGCCATGGAGAAGATGTCCAAGTCCAAGAACAACGGGGTGGACCCGCAGGCCCTGATCGACCGCTACGGCGCCGATACCGCACGCCTGTTCACCATGTTCGCCGCGCCGCCCGACCTGTCGCTGGAATGGTCGGACTCCGGGGTCGAGGGGGCGCATCGCTTCCTGAAGCGCCTGTGGCGGCAGGTCCACGAGTTCACGGGCGCGGAGACCACCGCGGCAAGGCTCGATCCCGCGGTCCTGGGCGGCCCGGCGCGGGATCTGCGGCGCAAGCTGCACGAGACCATCGCCAAGGTCTCCGACGACATCGGAAGGCGCCAGACCTTCAACACGGCCATCGCCGCCAACATGGAACTCCTGAACGAGGTCGGGCGGTTTTCCGATCCCGATGCCGCGGCGTCAGCCCTTCGCCGCGAGTGCCTGAATGCGATCGTGCTGATGTTGGCACCCATCGTCCCGCATCTCACCCAGGTGCTCTGGGAGGCCCTGGGGCATCATGGAATGATCGCGGACGCCGCCTGGCCCCAGGTGGACGCGGATGCCCTTGCGGTCGACGAGGTCACCCTGGCGGTTCAGGTCAACGGGAAGCTCCGGGGGCAGATCCGGGTCCCCGTCGACGCGCCCCGGGACGCGGTCGAAGCGGCAGCGCGCGACGATGCCAATGTGCTGCGGCATCTGCAGGGACAGACGGTGGTGAAGGTCATCGTGGTTCCCGGGCGGCTCGTGAACCTGGTGGTCAAGCCGTCGTGAACCGCATCAGACGGCTCCTCGTCCTCCTGCCGGCCACGCTCCTATCCGGGTGTGGCTTCACCCTGCGCGGCGCATCGGACTGGCCGTCCGAACTGGATCCCATCTACATCGACGGGCTCGATGCCCGGGATCCCCTGTACCTGCTGTTGGTGCAGAATCTGCGCGCGGCCGGGGCCGATGTGCTGGAAAACCCCTCGCCGGTGGCGGCGGAACTGCGGGTATTGTCGCTGCGTGAACATCGGCGTGTCCTTTCGGTCACCAGCGCCGCACGCATCAGCGAATACGAACTGATACGGGTACTGGATGCCGAGCTCAGGCTGCCCGACGCGGCAGAGCCTCTGCCTCTGGGTCGTCTGGAGGCCAGCCGGATCTATGTCTTCGACGCTGCGTCGGTCCTGACCCGCAGTGAGCGGGAAGAGGAACTGGGGCGGGCGATGGATCGGGATCTGCTGCGGATGCTGAATCTGCGGGTGCAGGCGGCGCTGCGCGGCCGCCATGGGGAGGGCAGGGATTGAGTCCGGCAGCAACCCTGGACCCTGCGCGACTGGACAGCGCGCTGGCCCGTGGACTTCGGCCGATCTATGTGATCCTCGGTGAGGAGCCCCTGCAGGCGCTGGAGGCAGCCGACGCGATCCGTGCGTCGGCCCGGGCCGCCGGGTTTGCCGATCGAACGGTGCTGGACCTCTCGGCCGCCGCGGACTGGAGCGCCTTCGAGGCAGCCATCCGCGATCGCTCGCTGTTCGCGGAACGCGGACTGATCGACCTGCGCCTGCCCTCCGGCAAGCCCGGAAAGGTCGGGGCCGAGCACCTGAAGCGCTATGCGGAACGGCCGGCCCCGGACCTGGTGCTGCTGCTGCAGTTGCCGCGGCCGGACAAGGACCTGAGACGCGCGGTCTGGTTCAAGTCGTTGGAGCGTGCCGCGGTGGTGGTGCATGCGCGCCCGGTCTCGCCCGCGCACCTTGGGGGATGGATTCGCGAGCGCCTGGCCCGGGTGGGGATGACGATCCGGGACGATGCCCTGGCACTGTTGGCCGCACGCGTGGAGGGCAACCTGCTGGCCGCGCGGCAGGAGGTGGAGAAACTCACCCTGGCCGGGGTCACCGAGGTCGATCTCGAGATCCTGCAGCAGGGCCTTGCGGATGTGGCCCGTTTCGACCTGTTCGAGCTGCCGTCCACCGCATTGTCCGGGCAGACGGCCCGTGCCCTGCGCATGCTGCGTGGCATGCTGGCGGAGGGGCAGCCCGAGCCACTGATACTCTGGGCGCTGAGCCGGGATATCCGGGCCCTGGCCCAGGCCGCGCAGCGGCGCGCCGCCGGCGAGTCGCCGGCGAACGCGGTCAAGGGTTTCTGGGGCACGGATGTGGGCGCGCTGCGCAAGGCGCTGGAGCGGATCGACGCGCCGGCGGCCCTTGTCCTGCTGGCCCGCGCCGCGCAGGTGGACCGGGTGATCAAGGGCCGGGAAGCGGGCAATGCAGGCAGGCAATTGCTAGACTTGGTGGCGGCCCTGTCGGGCCGTCCCCTGGAGGGCATGGAGAACGCATTCGCATGAGCGCCGTCAGTTTGCAGCATGAGGGCCTGATCACCGACATCCCCGCCTACATGCGGACGCTGGGAGCGGACGCCCGCGCCGCGTCACGGGTCATGGCCGAGGCGGAGTCGGGACGCAAGAATACGGCGTTGATGGCCATTGCCGATGTGATCGTCGACCAGCGCGGCGCGCTGGCCGATGCAAACCGGCGCGATATCGAGGCCGGCCGGGCGCGTGGGCTGGACGCCGCGATGCTGGATCGCCTCACCCTGGACGATGCCCGTATCGACGCGATGGCGGAGGGTTGCCGCCAGGTGGCGAGCCTGCCCGATCCGGTGGGTGAGATCACCGACCTGGCCTATCGCCCCAGTGGGATCCAGGTGGGTCGCATGCGCGTGCCACTGGGGGTGATTGGCATCATCTACGAGTCGCGCCCCAATGTGACCATTGACGCCGCGGCGTTGTGTCTGAAGTCCGGCAACGCGACCATCCTGCGCGGCGGTTCCGAGGCCCTGCATTCCAACCGCGCGCTGGCGGAGATCATCCAGGCGGGCCTGGTCGCCTCGGGTCTGCCCCGGGCCGCGGTACAGATCGTCGGAACCACGGACCGTGCGGCGGTGGGCGCGTTGCTGCAGATGGCCGAGTACGTGGACGTCATCGTGCCGCGGGGCGGCAAGGGCCTGATCGAACGCGTCAGCCGGGAGTCGCGGGTCCCGGTGATCAAGCACCTGGACGGTGTCTGCCATGTCTACATCGACGCGCGTGCCGACGCGGAAAAGGCCTTTTCGGTGGCCGTGAACGCGAAGACCCAGCGCTATGGAACCTGCAACACCATGGAGACGCTGCTGGTCCATGTCGACCGCGCGGCCGAGATGCTGCCGCGGTTGCAGGCCGCCTATGATCGGTGCGGCGTGGAACTGCGGGGCTGCGAGCGGACCCGGGCGGTATTGCCGGACATCCACGCCGCTGCCGAGAGCGACTGGTCGGAAGAATACCTTGCCCCGGTGCTGGCGATCCGGGTCGTGGATTCCCTGGATGCCGCAATGGACCATGTCAACACCTATGGCTCGCAGCATACCGACAGCATCATTACCGAGGACTGGAGCGCGGCGCGGCGCTTCCTGCGTGCGGTGGACTCCAGCTCGGTGATGGTCAACGCCTCCACGCGGTTTGCGGACGGCTTCGAGTACGGGCTGGGGGCGGAGATCGGCATCAGCACCGACAAGCTGCACGCGCGTGGCCCGGTGGGCCTGGAGGGTCTGACGACCCAGAAGTACATCGTCCTGGGGGACGGGCATGTCCGCAGCTGACGGGCTGCCTGAATTCGCGTTCCCGGCGTCAGTGGGCCACCGGGGATCCGGGAGCAGCGCCGGCCCGTGATCGGCGTCCTGGGCGGCACCTTCGATCCCATCCATTTCGGGCATCTGCGTCCGGCGCTGGAGGTGCACGAGTCCCTCGGTCTGCAGGAGCTGCTGTTCATTCCCAGCCACGTGCCACCACACCGCGATGCCCCGGTGGCGGCCGCCCGGCATCGGTTGGCGATGGTCGAGCACGCGATCGCGGGTGTGCCGGGCTTCAGGATCGACTCCCGGGAACTGGATCGCTCCGGGCCGTCCTATACCGTGGATACCCTGCGCGCCCTGCGCGCTGAGATCGGGGCCGAGCGCCCGTTGCTGCTGATCATGGGTCTGGACGCCTTTGCCGGTCTGGACACCTGGCATCGCTGGCGGGAGATTCCGGCGTTGGCGCACGTCGTGGTCGCACGCCGCCCCGGCAGCACCATGCCGGAGGATGCGGCCTACCTTGAACTGGCCGGCGCGACCGAGTCCCGCTCGGCATTGGAGGACCGGGCCTGCGGGCTGGTCTTCTTCCAGTCGGTGACGCAGCTCGACATCTCCGCGACCGACATCCGCGAGCGCCTGGGCGGCGGCCGCAGTCCCCGTTATCTGTTGCCTGACAGCGTCTGGCACTACATCACCGAACACCATCTCTATCAACGCCATCCCGAGGATCTACAGTGAACCCAGTTCAGGACATGACTGATGCAGAGTGAAGACCTTGTCGAACTCGTGACCCGCGCCCTGGAAGACATGAAGGGACAGCAAATCCGTGTACTGGATGTACGGGGCAAGACCCCGCTTGCGGATTTCATGGTCATCGCCAGCGGTACATCGAACCGGCATGTGAAGTCACTGGCCGATTCGGTGGCGATCAAGGCCAAGGAATCCGGCGTGCAGCCGCTCGGCATCGAGGGGCAGGATGGCCAGGAGTGGGTGCTGGTGGACCTGAACGACGTGATCGTGCACGTGATGCTGCCCAAGGTCCGGGACTTCTACAACCTGGAGAAGCTCTGGCTCGCCGAGGATGCGGGTACGCAAACCACGCTGGCGGCCACGGATGACCCGATTCCCGGGCCGGCCCTGGTCCGGCGCATGCGCCGCTGAACAAGCCACCATGCGTCTGCAGTTGCTCGCGATCGGCCAGCGGATGCCCGAATGGGTGGCCACGGGGTTCGCCGAGTACGCCGGGCGCATGCCCCGGGACATGACCCTGACGCTGCAGGCCCTGCCCAATCCCAACCGTTCCCGGGCGATGGATACCTCCACGCTGCGCCGGGTGGAGGGACAGGCCCTGCTGGCGACGATTCCGGGTCAGGCGATGGTGGTCGTGCTGGATGAGCGCGGCGATGTGCTGGATACCCGGGCCTTGGCCGGGCGCCTGGGGCGATGGCAGCAGGCGGGCCGGGACGTGGCCCTCATCATCGGCGGTGCGGCCGGACTGGACGATGCGGTTCGGGAGCGGGCGGACTGGATCTGGTCGCTGTCGCCGTTGACCTTCCCGCACATGCTGGTGCGTGTCCTCGTGGCCGAGCAGATCTATCGTGCCTGGTCCTTGCTGAACAACCACCCCTACCACCGCGCATGAGCGGGACCCTGCTGCTCGCCTCCGCATCGCCGCGACGCAGGGAACTGCTGGCGCAACTCGGTGTATGCTTCCGGGTCGCCGTGGTGGACATCGACGAGTCCCCGGGTCCCGGCGAGGCGCCGCGCGACCTGGTGCTGCGTCTGGCACGCGTCAAGGCGGAGACGGCCCTGGCGGGCAGCGAGCCGGGCCAATGGGTACTCGGCGCCGATACAGTGGTTGCCGTCGGGGCGGAGATACTGGGCAAACCGGAGGATGCCACCGCAGCGGCCACGATGCTCGAACGTCTCTCGGGCCGGGTGCACACGGTGCACAGCGGCCTGGCCCTCGCGCGCAGTGGCTGCGCAACCCGCGTGGATGCGGTCAGGACCCGGGTCTGGATGCGGGACATCGCCGCAGACGAGATCGCGGCCTATCTGGCCACCGGCGAGCCGATGGGAAAGGCCGGCGCCTACGCCATTCAGGGTCGGGCAGCGGCCTTCGTGCGCTGCCTGGCCGGTTCCTACAGCAATGTCGTGGGCCTGCCCCTGTTCGAACTGGATGCCATGCTACGGCAGATTCCGGACCCGCCCGAGCGCCTGGCCCACTAGTCGATCCCCAGTTTCTTCAGCCGATAACGCATCTGGCGGAAGCTCAGGCCGAGCGCGCGTGCCGCTGCGGTACGGTTGCCCGCGGCCTGCGCCAGTGCCGCTTCCAGCGCCCTCCGCTCCTGTTCTGCCAGGTGGTCGTCGAGGCAAACCCCATGATGCACGGGCATCGGCGCGGAACCGCTGTTGCGGTTGCGGTCGGGAAACACCAGGAGGTCAGCATCGATGACCGCGCCGTCGACCATGACCGCGGCCCGTTCCAGGATGTTCTCCAGTTCCCGGACATTGCCCGGGAAATGGTGCCCGCGCAGACGATCCAGGGCCGCCGGAGAGAGCGCCAGCCCCGGAAGCTGCCATTGCCCGGCGATGTCCCGGAGGATGTGTGCCGTCAGTTCCGGGATGTCGTCGGGGCGCTCGCGCAGCGGCGGAACCCTGAGTTCGACCACGTTGAGCCGGTAGTACAGGTCCTGCCGGAAATGGCCCCGGTCGACCTCGTCCCCCAGATCCTTGTGGGTGGCTGACAGGACCCTCACGTCCACGCCCTCCTCGCGATTCGCCCCCACCGGCTTGATCGCACGTTCCTGCAGGGCGCGCAGCAGCTTCACCTGCAGGGCAAGGGGCAACTCGGCGACCTCGTCGAGGAACAGGGTGCCGCCATGGGCCTCCCGAAACAGACCGGCCTTGTTCTGAATGGCACCGGTGAAGGCGCCCTTCTGATGCCCGAAGAACTCGCTCTCCATCAATTCCGAGGGAATCGCGCCACAGTTGACCGGGACGAAGGGCTGATCCGAGCGCGGACCCAGACGATGGATCTCGCGTGCCACGAGTTCCTTTCCCGAGCCCGACTCCCCGAGCACGATCACCGGGGCCTGACTGCGCGCCAGCTTTGCCACCGTGGCGCGCAATTGCCGCATCGCCTGGGATTGCCCGAGCAGGGGGCTGTTCCCGTCGTCCGGCGCAGTGGCCTGCGCGATTGATGCCTGGACCGAGGGCCGTTCGAGCCGCAGGGCATTGTCGACCAGACGCCGCAGCAGCGGCAGATTCACGGGTTTGGTGACGAAATCAAAGGCACCCATCTGCAGGGCCCGCACCGCCGTGTCGACGCTGCCATGGGCGGTGATCACCGCGACCGGCAACTCCGGGCAGTGCCTCTGGATGTGTTGAACGAGCTCGAGGCCGTCGCCATCGGGCATGCGCATGTCGGTCAGACACAGATCGAAGCTCTGCTGGTCCAGCAGTGCCAATGCCCCGCTCAGACGCGTGGTGGTGACCGCCTCTATGCCCATGCGCTGGAGGGTGATGCCCAGAAGCTCGCAGATGTCCGGTTCGTCATCGACGACCAGTACTTGCTTGATGCTCATCTGACGTCCTCAGGGTCCAATGGGAGCGATTGCCACCGTGCGAGCATGCCTGACGATACGCGATTCACCCGATGCGGCAAAGCGTGAGGCGAACGGCGTGTTCATCCCGGTTTATCGGCGGCGAGTCGCGGTTCCTTAACCCAGGTGTCCGATGGGGCCTGGTCGGATGGTGCGAACAGGATGCGGAAACACCCGCCTTGCGGCTGCTGTACGTACTCGAGCGCCGCCCCGTTGTTCTCGCAGATCAGCCGGGAGATATAGAGGCCAAGGCCCGTTCCGCCCGGCGCCTTCGAAGCGAAGGGTTCGAACAGATCCTCCTGCTGTTCGGGGTCGATCCCCGGGCCAAGGTCGATCACGTCCAGGCTGACGCCCTGCCGGATCTGTCCGGCACCGCCGCGCAGCACGATCGGGCCGCTGTCCGGTCTGTCATGTCCCCCGTGCGATCGCGCGTTCATGCAGAGATTCCACAGCACCTGGTTCAGATGCGAGGGATCGAACAGTACATCGGAATCGCGTGGATGCACGCTGATGTGCAGCGACGTGCTGGGAATCTGCATGGCCCCACAGAAATCTTCGGCGAAGCGCTCGAGCCGGTCCTGGAGAGGCAGCAACTCGCGTTCCGCATTCCGGCCGCTGGAGAGCCCGAGGACGTTGCGAATCACACCGTCCACGCGCCGGCTCTGTTTCTGGATGATTTCCAGGAGCCGCTGGTCGGCGGAATCGAGATCGGACTCCGCGAGCAGCTGGGCGCTGTGGCTGATGGCACCCAGCGGATTGCGGATCTCGTGGGCGATGCTCGCGGTCAGTCTTCCTATGGACTGCAGTTTGGCGGCATGCGCCCTGCGCTTGATCTCGGCGGCGTTCTCCAGGATCAGCAGCGTTCCCTGTTCGCCGTATACGCCCAGGCGGGCCAGGCGTACCTCCAGTTCCGTCTGTTCGGCATCGCCGCGGAGCTGGCGGGACGCGGATTGCCCGCCCTCCAGCCGCCACCGCTCCAGCAACGCGTCCAGCTGCGGGGAGAGATCGCGCAGTGTCAGGCCGGCCCGTGGCGGCAGCAGCCGGCGCGCCGCTTCATTGATGCTGCGAATGTTGCCCTCGGGGTCCACCGCGATGACCCCTGCCCCCATGCGCGCAATGATCTGTGCATTGAGTTCCGCGAGGTTCGCCAGGTCGGCCTCCTGACGTTCCACCTTGGCCTCGCTGTGGCCCGCGCGCTGGGCCATGCGCCAGGTCAGGAGCACTGCCGCGAACAGGGTCGCGCCGAGAAGGCCGGCCTGGGTCGGCGCCGGTTCGAATGGCCAGGGCATTGCCGGACCGATCCCCAGTTCCGTGATCAGCACCGTCAGGGTGGCCACGGCGGCGAGGAGGAGGCTGATGCGGCCGAGCGTCATCGTCGCGGCCGCGGCCACCGCCGGGATCAGCAGCAGGCCAAGACCCGTTTGTACACCTCCGGTCGCCACCATGATCAGACCGATGGCGGCAACATCGACCAGGGTGCCGCCGATGACCTGTTGGTTCGGCAGTTTGTCGTCCGCTCCCCGGGGCTGTCGTGCCAGCAGGACCAGCACCAGCGCCACGGCAAGATAGCTGCTGGCGCCGAAGAGATAGACCCCGGGCGAGGCCGGCACGAAGCCCGGGTCGCCAGGCGCGAGGGCGCCCAGCCAGAGAAGAAGGGCAGCGACGAACAGGCGGTAGAGGGCGGTGAGCCAGAGCGAACGCGAGATGTCGTCGGGTGCGCCCATTGCGGTTCAGTCGTCGTTGCTGGAAGCGTTATCCGCAAGGGCGTGATCACGGGAACAATACATGCGCTTGCCGGAACGGTAGGCCTCGAACTGGGGTACGTGGACGCCGCAATGGGCGCAGCGCACCACGCTGCCTTGCTCCTTGATCCGCTCAGGCTCCTCCGTGGACTTGTGGCCCTGGCTTCGCAGCAGCGTGCGCACGATCATGAACACACCCACGATCGCCCCGATCAGCAACAGGATTCTCATTTCCCGAATTCTAGCACCGACGCCTCCCGCATGGTCGTCTGCCCCGCGCCGGGGCGACGCCAGCTGGCCACGCAGCCTGGCAGTTGTCGCTGGCCCGAGGGGTCGTTATGCTCCGGTCGCATGAACCTGCATGAATTCCAGGCCAAGGCCCTGTTCCGTAGCGCCGGTATCCCGGTGCCTCCGGCCGAACTCGTTACACGGCCCGGTGATGCGCGGGAGGCCTGGCCGCGGCTCGGATCGGAGGGCGTGCTGGTCAAGGCCCAGGTGCACAGCGGCGGTCGCGGCAAGGCCGGCGGCATACTCCGCGTCCATGGCCCGGCCGAGGCCGAGGCGGCGGTGGCCAGGTTGCTCGGCACGCGTCTGGTCACCGGGCAAAGCGGGCCCGAGGGGCTGCCCGTGGACCAGGTGCTGATGGAGCCGGCCGCGGCGATCGCGCGCGAATTCTATTTCGGCATGCTGGTGGATCGGGCGCGGGCCTCGGTGGCACTGGTCGTGTCCGCCGAGGGCGGCATGGACATCGAGACCCTGGCTCGGGAGCGGCCGGAGGCCGTGGTAACCCTGCAGATCCATCCCGCCACCGGTGTGATGCCCTTTCACGGGCGCCGCGTCGCCCAGGTACTGGGGCTGACGGCGGCACCGGCCCGGGCGGTGGCGAAGCTGGTCCGCGATGCCCATGGACTGTTCCAGTCCTCGGATGCCCAGTTGCTCGAGATCAACCCCCTGGTGCTGACCGCGGACGATCAGCTCCTGGCGCTGGATGGCAAACTGGTGATCGACGATTCCGCGGCCTATCGCCAGCGCGAGATCTTCGGGCTGCGCGATGCCCGCCAGCGCCACGAGGCCGAGGAACGTGCCCAGGAACACGACCTGAACTATATCCGCCTCGACGGCAATATCGGCTGTATGGTCAATGGTGCGGGGCTGGCGATGGCGACCATGGACCTGATCCAGCACCATGGCGGACAGCCCGCCAATTTTCTCGATGTGGGCGGCGGCACCACGGTGGAACGCGTGAGGGAGGCCTTCAAGCTGATCCTGTCCGACACGGCGGTGCGTGCGGTGCTGGTGAACATCTTCGGGGGCATCGTGCGCTGTGACCTGATCGCCGAGGGCATCATCGCCGCGATCCGGGAGGTGCACGTCGAGGTACCGGTGATCGTGCGCCTGGAGGGGACCAACGCCGAGGCCGGACGCGAGGCACTGGCCGCAAGCGGCCTCGATATCCTCGCTGCGGCCGATCTGGACCGCGCCGCGCGCGCGGCCGTGGAGGCCGCCGCATGAGCATCCTCGTCGATCGCGAGACCCGGGTGATCTGCCAGGGCTTCACCGGCAGGCAGGGCACCTTCCATTCCGAACAGGCGATCGCTTACGGCACCCGGCTCGTCGGTGGCGTGACGCCGGGCAAGGGCGGGCAGCGACACCTGGATCTGCCCGTCTTCGACACCGTCGCTCAGGCGGTGCAGGAGGCGGGGGCCCAGGCCAGCATGATCTATGTTCCCGCCGCCTTTGCCGCCGATGCCATCTGCGAGGCGGCCGATGCCGGCCTGGAACTGGTGGTCTGCATCACCGAGGGCATACCGGTCCAGGACATGATCCGGGTCAAGCAGTACCTGGGCCAGACCGCGGCGCGGCTGATCGGCCCGAACTGCCCCGGGATCATCACGCCCGCGGCCTGCAAGATCGGCATCATGCCCGGTTACATCCACAAGCGCGGCCGTGTCGGTATCGTCTCCCGCTCCGGCACGCTGACCTACGAGGCGGTCAAGCAGACCAGTGACCTGGGCCTTGGTCAGAGCACCTGTATCGGGATCGGTGGCGACCCCATCCAGGGTATGGACTTCATCGACTGCCTGCGGCTGTTCGCGGAGGACCCCGAGACCGAGGGCGTGCTGATGGTGGGCGAGATCGGCGGCGATGCGGAAGAGCGGGCCGCAGGTTACATCCGTGAATCCTTCTCCAAGCCGGTCGCTGCCTATATCGCAGGGGCCACCGCGCCGCCGGGTCGGCGCATGGGGCACGCGGGCGCGATCATCGCCGGAGGGCAGGGCACCGCCCAGCAGAAGATCGCGGCCCTGCGCGAGGCGGGTGCGGAGATCGCCGCCAGCCCGGCCGAACTCGGTGCCGCCATGGCCCGGGCGCTGGCCTGATCCAGCCGGGTAGCGGGATCCTCACGTCCATGTCCTCCCCTCCAATGCGCGTGGCCCTGGTCCAGATGAACCCCGTCGTCGGTGCCGTCGGCGGCAATGCCCGGATGATCCTGGAGGCCACGGAACGCGCGCGGGCCCGGGGTGCCGCGCTGGTGGTCTGCCCTGAACTCTCAATCACCGGCTACCCACCGGAGGATCTACTGCTCCGGCCAAGGTTCATTGAGGACACCGCGGCGGAAATCGAATGGCTGGCCACCCGGGTGCAGGGCATCGACCTGGTCCTGGGCGCGCCGGTGGCCACCCCGGAAGGGGTGATCAACGCGGCACTGCTGCTCCGCGAAGGCAAGGTGCAGGCACAGTATGCCAAGCAGGAGCTGCCCAACTACAGCGTCTTCGACGAACGGCGGTACTTCCATGCTGGTACCGATGCGTCCGTGATCGATGTCGCGGGTCTGCGTATCGGGCTCACCGTCTGCGAGGATATCTGGCGGCCCGAGCCGGCGGCCCTGGCCGCGGCGGCAGGGGCCGAATTGATCCTCAACCTGAATGCATCGCCCTACCACCGCGGCAAGGCCGCGGAACGGGAGGAGGTGGTGGGTGAGCGCGTACGCGAGACCGGCTGCCCGGTGCTCTATGTCAACATGGTCGGGGGCCAGGACGAACTGGTCTTTGACGGCCGCTCCTTCATGGTTGCCGCGGACGGGAGGGTACAGCCGCTGCTGCCGGCCTGGATCTCCGGCCTCGCCTTCGTGGACGTGGACCGCGGAGACCAGGGCGGCCTGTGTCTGCGCGAGGCGGATGCCGAACTGGACCATCCGCGGCCGGACTCGCTGCTCTGGGGTGATGACGAGGAGGGCGCGGCGGCCGAGCCGGCGGTGCCGGATCCCGAGGCCCTGGACATGTATCGCGCATTGATGGTCGGTGTCCGTGATTATGTGCGCAAGAACGGCTTCTCCGGCGTGCTCCTTGGCCTGTCCGGAGGCATCGACTCCTCGCTGACGGTGGCCCTGGCCGTGGATGCCCTGGGTCCGGATGTGGTCGAGGCGGTGATGATGCCCTACCGCTATACCGCGTCCATGAGCATCGAGGACGCCCGGCAGCAGGCGGCCTGGCTGGGTATCGACTATCGCGAGCTGGCGATCGAGCCCATGGTCGAGGCCTTCAGACTGGGACTGATGGAGGCCTTTTCGGATCAGAGCCACAATCCCGGCGATCTCACCGAGCAGAATCTGCAGGCGCGCTGCCGCGGTGTGCTGCTGATGGCCCTGTCGAACCGTACCGGGCGGCTGCTGCTCGCCACCGGTAACAAGAGCGAAATGGCGGTCGGCTATGCCACCCTCTATGGCGACATGGCCGGCGGCTTCGCACCGCTGCGCGACGTGACCAAGCAATGGGTGTATCGTCTTGCACGCATGCGCAACCGGATCGGGCAGGTGATCCCGGAGCGCGTGATCAACCGTCCGCCGAGCGCGGAACTGGCGCCGGGCCAGGAGGATGAACAGTCCCTGCCACCTTATCCGGTGCTGGATGCGATCCTGGAGGCCTTCGTCGAACAGGAGGCCTCGGTAGACGACATCGTTGCCAGGGGCTTCGAGCGGGAGACCGTGGAGCGCATCGCGCGCATGGTCTTTCTCGCTGAGTTCAAGCGGCGCCAGGCGGCACCAGGGGTGCGCGTCTCGGCGCGCGCCTTCGGGCGCGACCGGCGTTACCCCATTACCTCCGGCTATCAGGAAGGCCGAAGGTCTGCCACCCAGTCTCAGGAGAATGCATGAAGAAGATCGAGGCCATCATCAAGCCGTTCAAGCTCGAGGACGTACGCGAGGCCCTGACCGAGGCCGGCATTGCCGGGATGACGGCGACGGAGGTTCAGGGCTTCGGCCGCCAGAAGGGGCATACCGAGCTTTACCGTGGCGCCGAGTACGTCGTGGATTTCCTGCCCAAGGTCAAGCTGGAACTCGTGGTTGACGACGATCAGGTCGATTCCTGCATCGAGGCCATCATCAAGGCCTCCCGAACCGGCAAGATCGGGGACGGCAAGATCTTCGTTACGGCGGTGGATCGGGCTCTGCGCATCCGTACCGGTGAAGAGGGCAGCGAGGCCTTGTAGCGGCGTGGGGTGTGGTGCCGGCCCGTCCCGGTCCCGATACTGGTGTCGGTTCCCCCGCCGGACTCAGTTGGTGAAGAAGGGCACCTTTTCGATCCAGCGGCGGAGTCCCTCGGACTCCGTGCGCACCGTGATCGGCCTGCCCGCCCGCACGTCTTCCGCATACTCGGGGAAGTTGAGTTCCAGCACGGCCATCGTGTTGGCGGCGTGATCCTCCAGATCCAGCGCCCGGTAGCTCTGGTACAGGATCGCCAGCGCCTGCGGCATCACGTCGGCCCGCTGGTAGCGTTCGATCACGTACCGTGCCCGCTCCGACGCAGCCACCCAGGCCTCACGTTCAACGTAGAATTCCGCGACCCGGAGTTCGTGCGCCGCCAGGGCGTTGCGGATGAAGACCATGCGTTGACGGGCGTCCTCTGCATAGCGGCTGTCGGGGAATTCGTTGATCAGCCGTCCGAAGTCCTGGAAGGCCTGCTGCAGCGGTTTCGGGTCCATCTCCGCCGGGTCCATCGGGAAGATCCGGGTGAGGAATCCCTGGTCGCGATTGAAGTTGATCAGGCCGCGCAGGTAGTAGGCATAGTCGAGATTGGGATGGCGCGGGTTGAGCTGCACGAAACGATCCACGGCGGCCAGTGCAGCCTCGGGCTCACCCGCCCTGTAGTAGGCGTAGGGAATCTCGATCTGGGCCTGCTGGGCGAAGCGGCCAAAGGGGAAGCGGGCCTCCAGGAGTTCGTAATACTCGACCGCCTGTTCGTAATCGCCCGAGTCGAGGGCCGCCTTGGCCTCGCCGTAGAGCTGACTTGCCGACCAGTTCAGCGTGGGGTCTTCGTTCAGGCTCGCGCAGCCGGACATGGTTATGATGACGATCAGGACGATCAACGAACGGGCCAGGGACACGGCGGAGCCTCGATACAGATGCATGACCCAAGGATTCTACAACAATGCGGGATGGCCCAGCGCAGCCTCGATGATTGAACGACTCTCTGCGGAATTGCCGCCCGAACTGGCCGGCATGCGCCTGGATGCGGCGCTGGCGCGGGTCCTGACGGCCTATTCACGCAGTCAGCTCAAGCAGTGGCTGCAGGAAGGTGCCCTGACCGTGGACGGCGGGCAGCCGCTGCCGCGGTCGGTGGTTCGAGGCGGGGAGCGGGTGCTCCTGCGCGTCCCCGACACCCCGGCGTCTGAGGCCCGGCCTGAGGCCATCCTGCTGAACGTGGTGCATGCGGACGAGGCGATCCTCGTGATCGACAAGCCAGCAGGGCTGGTGGTGCACCCCGCCGCCGGCCATCGCGAGGGCACGCTGGTCAACGCCCTGCTGCACCATGCTCCGGACCTGGCGTCGCTACCGCGTGCGGGCATCGTGCATCGGCTGGACAAGGAGACGACCGGCCTCCTGGTCGTCGCCCGCACCGCTGCGGCCCAGACGGCCCTGGTGCGGCAGCTGCAGGAGCGCAGCATGCACCGCGAATACCGGGCGCTGGTGCAGGGCGTGCTGATCAGCGGCGGCACGGTGGACGCGGCGCTCGGACGTCATCCCGTGGACCGCAAGCGCATGGCGGTGGTGAGCGGCGGCAAGCCGGCCGTCACCCATTACCGTGTCCTGGAGCGCCTGCGCGGCCACAGCCTGCTGCAGGTGCGGCTGGATACCGGCCGCACCCATCAGATCCGGGTGCACATGGCGCACATCGGTCATCCGGTGGTCGGCGATCCGGTCTATGGAGGCCGGCCGCGGCCGGTGCGGGACATGCAGCCCGAGGCCGCGGAAGCCCTGTCGGCATTCCGGCGTCAGGCCCTGCACGCCGCTGTGCTGGGTCTGACGCACCCGGTGACGGGCGAGGCGTGCAGGTTCGAGGCCCCCTTGCCCGCCGATTTCCAGTTCCTGCTCGACGCGCTGGAGAGGGACGCCGTGCACGGTTCGAGGCGATGACCGACATCCCGCTGATCGTCCCGGACTGGCCCCTGCCGGCCGGGTTGCGCGCGGTGCAGACCACCCGCGGCGGCGGGGTGAGTCAGGGTCCATGGGGCAGCCTGAACCTGGCCCTACACACGGGCGACGATCCGCAGACCGTGCAGAAGAATCGCGCACGGCTGAGCCGCGCGCTGGGCCTTACCCGGACTCCGTCCTGGCCCCGGCAGGTGCACGGTGCGGTGGTCGTGGAGGCAGCCTCCGCGACCGACACGGTGGAGGCCGACGCGGTGGTCGCCCGTGGCCCGGGAGAGGTCTGCGGCGTACAGACCGCGGATTGCCTGCCGGTGCTCTTCTGCAGTCTCGACGCGGAGGTGGTGGCCGCCGCGCATGCGGGCTGGAGGGGCCTGGCCGGCGGGGTGCTGGAGGCGACGCTGCGGTCCATGGGCCGGCCGCCGGCGGAGATCCTGGCCTGGCTGGGGCCGGCGATCGGTCCCGAGGCCTTCGAGGTGGGTCCCGAGGTGCGCGCCGCCTTCCTCGCCGATCATGCGGGGGCCGGCGCCGCCTTCCGCGCCGGTGCCGGGGACCGGTGGTTTGCGGATATCTATGGTCTGGCGCGCCAGCGCCTGGAACGCGCCGGGGTGACGGAGATCCACGGTGGCGGCCGCTGTACCTACACCGAGACCGAGACCTTCTTTTCCTACCGCCGCGACGGCACCTGCGGCCGCATGGCCACCCTGATCTGGCGGGTTTCCTGAGCCCTCGGACGTTCCCCCGAGGGTCGTTTGGGGGGGTGACGTACAGTCCGCATGGGTGGAACCGTTGGCCCGCCGGCGGGTGTCGGCAGCAGGGATGCTGCCGTCAAG
>JAWLFM010000017.1:0-25907 GCA_041685565.1 Thioalkalivibrio sp. | reverse complement strand
AACTCCCGTCGTGTGCGGGGACCTCAGAAGGTGGCCGTGCCGGTCCGCTCCTGGAAGCGGGCGAACCAGTAGGGCAACAGGAAGGGCCTTGGTCTCTCGCCATCATAGGCCACGCTGTAGGGCGCGCGGGTGATGCGCTCCAGGTATGCCTCCACGCCCTGCATCAGCCCGCTGTCGCAGCCAGCGGCGATACGCACATTGGTTTCCAGATTGCTGCCGAGCAGGCTGCGACGGGTCAGATTGGCGGATCCGCAGTGACACACGCCCCGCTGCTGCTTGCGGATGTACACCAGTTTCGTATGGAACTCCTCCTTCACGGTGTTGTACCAGCGGACGGATACCCCGCGTCGAAACAACTCGTAGGCCAGGAAGCGATTGGGGATGCCGATCTTTTTCTTGCCAAAGCTGAAGGTGTTGTTGTCCAGGACGACGCATACCTTGACCCCACGTTTGGCGGCATGCTCCAGACGGCTGATGATCCCGCGGTCCGACAGGAACAGCATGCCGACCTGTATGGAATCCCCGTTCCCGGTCGATTCGATGTCGGTAGCGAGGGCTTTGCGGATGCGCTGCCCCAAAAGCGGGGTGACCAGGGCATCGCCAATGCCGGGGGCCTCCGGCGTCTGGCTTGCTTGCTCGCCGTCACTGCCGGACATGCGTGCGACTTCGTACTCGGTGAAGGCGAAATAATCCGCAACGGCGGGATCGTCGATCCTGACGCCGACATCGCCGAAATAACTGCTCTTGTTGTCATAATTCGACGACGTGATGATGACGCTGGAGTCTCCGATGATCACCTTGCGGTGATTGCCACGGGTATTGAGCGCCTTGAGTACGGCGCGCAGTGTGGTGTGGCGCTCGGGCTCGATCGGGTTCGGAAGGATCCCGCGCCTGCCGGTCTCCAGCCAGCCCAGAAAGACCCGCCATAGCCCGGCATAGAGCAGGTTGTTGTCACGCAGGCGGTCGATATTGGTAATCACCACCTCATATCCACACCCTTGCAGGGCATGGAGCGGCCGACAGGTGCTGGTGCCGTAGAAGGTATTGATCGGATCCGTGACAAACAGCCCGGATATCCCCGGCAACGCCTGTTTCCTTTGGCACAGGGCATTGGTCACCAGGTCGACGGTGGGGAGGAAGCTCTCCTGCTTCGGCGTGACATCATTGAACAGGAAGATGTCCAGGATCAGGCGATGACGGGCCTGCTCGATGAGCCCGATGGTTTCCGTGACGATGTCCTGTTCAGTGTGCCTGACGCCCTCTTCGTACCAGGTCAGGTTCTTGAGGAAGGTGATCCGCTGTACCGGGACACGATAGGCACGGTCCGGGCCATGAACGTGATGGCTCCAGGGCTTGAATCGGTGATACACCGTCATTGCCACGACCAGGGCCAGCAACAGGGCAAGGAAGGCCACTCCGATCATGGTATCTTCATATGGTTTTTCATAGGGTTGCATATCCTCTGGACGGTCTGTCTTCCTGCGCCTGTCGATCACCCCGAACATCAACGTCCACGACCAAGGGCAGACGCCTTTGCGAGTGCGCCCCCCCGCGTTGAACAGCCGAAGGCGGGCCTGCGGGGCGCGCGTAGCGAGTCATCCCGCCGGCGCGTAAAAGATCAGCGGCTTACGGAGCGTCACGTCCCGCCACGCCGCGCTCGCGGCTGCAGGCTGCGCCCCTCGCGACGACGGATGCAATCAGGGTTTCCCGGGCGCCATGCGCGGTTCTGCCGTCGGGGCGGGAGGGATGGAACGGATCGATTCCAACGGGGAGAAGCTGCGTTCCACTTCGAGGCGCATGCCCTCGCGCCATGCCTCGATCGCCTGGTCGTAGTGTGCAAGCATCGCAGCCTCGAGCTCCATTCTCAGGCGATCGAGACGCTGTTCCCAATCCGCAACCAGCGCGTCACGGTGGCGCCACGCATCGACGTTCAGCAAGGCCCAGTCCGTGGCGACCCACGCCGCGCCACCCACCAGTGCGGCACAGGCCAGGGCTGCGGGTCCCGCCACCGCGCAGCCAAGCGCACTGGCGCCCGCGCTACCCGCCCTTGCCACACCATGCGAGGCGCTCCTGGCTGCCACGGATCCACCCACGACCAGGCCTGCAGCCGCGGGCCGGGCCGCCATCCGCGCCAGCAACGGCGCGGCAACGCCCATGGGCCCCGCGCCGGCCGCACTGGCCGAGATGCGCGAGAGAAACGCGCTGCTGCCATGTCCACCGAATTCCGCCGCCAGATCATCCAGCGAAAGTGTCGCCACCGGCGCCGCGCTGATCGTGTCCGCCGCGTACCCCGGCGCGAGGCGCTGTCGGAGGTCCGCGATCCAGGCGGCCCGTTGCTCGCGTGCCTGAACGGCAAGTCGCGCCTCCACCAGGCGCTCAATGGAGCCCAGCCGATCCGCGAATTCCCCGCCATGGAAGATCAGTTCCTGGGCGCGTTCCAGGAGACCGTCGTGATTCTGCAATCCGATCCGTTGCAGGATGAGCATCGACAGCCGCGCATACTCGCCCGTCAGGGAAAAATACCAGTCCGCATAGTCGGGGACACGGGCGCGCGCATCGCCGAACAGGCTGTCCAGTTCGCGTTCAAGCAAATCGCTGACCACCAGGCGCGCCCGTGCGCTGCCAAGATCCGCACGCCCGGTGGCCTGCCGGGCCATCGCCTCGGCCGCCTCGCCATCGACACGGAAACGCTGCCCCTCGAGGATGATTTCGTAGCTCGGCTGGGAGAACGCAAAACGATCCAGTAGCCTCGGGTCAATGGCCAGGATCGCCAGCACAGCGAACGCGCTCAGCAGAAGCAGTGCGCGCAGCGCATTGCCGGCAAGGGAGTGATGGGCCGTTTCGGTGATCATGAGCTTCCTGTTCCAGGATGCCAGCTGCGCCAGTGCAGGAGTGTCAGCACCGACGAGCACATCAGCAAGTAGGACCATATCACCATCGCGTTGGTTGCCAGCAGCACGGCCCAGGCCGCGAGCTGCAGCCCCGGCCGCATGGCCCCGGGCAGCATCTGCTGCCCCAGCCACCAGGACAACGCGTCCTTGGCCGCCGCGAGCTGCATCAGGCCCTGCAGGAGACCGCTCTCCGCCTGCTGACGCCCGGCCTGGGACAACATGGCCTCGGTCAGTGTCAGCGCGCCGAAATCCGGGTAGGACTGGAAGACCGCGGCAACCGTCAATACGAGGAAGAGCAGCAGGAAGTTGACCGCCAGGGCCAGCCGCAGGGCGAGGACGGGCTGGAACCGCGGCACGGCATGGGCCGCGAGCCGCCGGGCCCAGAACCGCTGCAGCAGCACCAGGACCGGCACATTCACGACCAGTCCGATCAGGAGGTGGGAGCCGCTGGGTCGGGCCAGGGCAACCAGCAGGATCGCGGCCAGAGGCAGTGCAGCCAGCAGCGATACCACGGCCAGGCCCGCACCGCCCCGCAGCCAGCGGTACCAGGGGCTGCCGCCACGCAGGGCCCCGGCGAGGAAGATCCTACGGCCTGCGACCGCACGCAGCCACATGCCCGTAGTCATCAGCATGGCTGAACCCAGCACCACCGCAACCACGGCCTGATCGGACAGCATGGACCCGAACCGGCTGGCCAGGATCAGCAGAAAGGGCACGGGCAGGAGCCAGAACATGTCGTTCAGCGCCTCGCGCAGCCCCCCCACCTGCGGTCCCGATGCCATCCGCGTCAGCCAGAGCCCAGGGCGACCCCAATCCAGGTCAGCGAGACCAGGATCAGCAACAGTACGGCGGCCAGGCTGGGCAGTGCGCCGCCCTGGATCATGTCCAGCACGGTCAGGCGGTCGCTGCCGAAGATGATCGCGTTGGGCGGCGTCGCCACCGGCAGCATGAACGCGGCGGAGGCCGCCAGCGCGACGGGCACGGCGAGCAGCAGCGGTGCCGTCTGAGCCTGTAGTGCCAGCGCCGCGACCAACGGCAGCAGCGTCGCGGCGGTCGCCGTATTGCTGGTCACGTGGCTCAGCATCATCGTGAGCACGATCACCCCGGTCACCAGCATCCAGAACGGAAGCTCCACCACCCCGTGCAGGGTGAGGGCGGCCAGTTCCGCGAGACCGCTGCCCTCGATGGCCGCACCGAGACTGAGCCCACCACCCACCAGCACCAGAACGCCCCAGGGCAGATCACGGGTGTTCTCCCAGATCAGCAGGCAGCGCTGCTCCGGCCGGCCGGAGGGCAGGATGAACAATACCGCCGCCCCCAGCACGGCGATACCGGCGTCGGTCAGGTCCAGAGGCAACCATTGGTTCAACAGCGGCCGGAACAGCCATGCCAGCGCCACCAGCGCGAACACCACGGCGACGCGGCGTTCCGCCGACGACCAGGCGCCCAGGTCCTCGCGCTGGCCGGCGAGCAGGTCGCCGAGACCTGCCAGGCGGATCCGGTGTACCCGAAACACCCAGTGGGTCAGGAACCACCAGGTGAGCAGCAGCAGGGTCACCGCGATGGGAAATCCCATGATCAGCCATTGCACGAAGCCAATCTCAAGGTCGTAGCGCTCGTTCAGAAAGGCCGCAGTCAGGGCGTTCGGAGGCGAACCGATCAGGGTCGCCATACCGCCGATGTTGGCGGCGAAGGCGATCCCGAGCAGCAGGGCGATGGCGGGCCGCGAGCCCGCGTCGCGGGTATTCTCGTCCAACTCCACCAACGCCAGGACCGAGAGCGCGATCGGGAGCATCAGGGCCGCCGTGGCGGTATTGCTGACCCACATGCTGAGGCCGGCGGTCGCGACCATGAAGCCGCCGATCAACCGGTCCAGACGGCTGCCGGAGACCTGCAGGATCTTCAGCGCGACCCGTCGATGCAGATTCCAGCGCTGAACCGCCAGGGCAACCGCGAAACCGCCGACGAACAGGAAGATCAGGGGATTGGCGTAGGGTGCCGTGGCCTCGTCCATCGGCACGACCCCCAGCACCGGCAACACCGCCACGGGCATCAGCGCGGTGACCGGGATCGGGGCCGCCTCGGTGACCCACCAGATCGCCATGAACAGGGTCAATCCAAGCACCAGCCAGCCCTCGGGAGTGAAGGCGGCGGGCTCTGCGAGGACCAGAAAGGGGACGAAGACGATCGGACCCAGCCAGCGCCCGATCCGCGCCATGCGCATTCCGGCGTTCGCGCCGGGGAGCGTCGGTCGGGGGGGATCCGTCACCCGCACCCACCGCCCCGGAAGGTCGAGTCCGGTCTTCGCCTGCCAGTGTCCGGGGCGGGAAGCAGTCGGTGCACGGGCCCTCCAGTCGATGTCCTCCGGTTCCCCGGGATCATAAGACATGCTGCGGTTGCGGTCGCGGGCGGCACGGATGCCTTGTAGTTCCACCTACGCATGTTCGGGCCTGGCAAGAGGACGCACCAAAGCTGACCCAATACGTCAGGAATTGCATCCTGCCAAGGGTATGTCTATCTTTCGTCGGTTCAAGAAACCTTCGCTGCATCCGCAGTCCATCCAATGAGGAGATTCTGCATGGCTCACGAACTTCCGGCACTGCCCTACGAGAAGAACGCTCTGGAACCGCACATCTCTGCGGAGACCCTCGAGTATCACCACGACAAGCATCATGCGACCTACGTGACCAAGCTCAACGGTCTGCTGCCCGGTAGCGACTTCGAGAGTGCCTCGCTGGAGGAGATCGTCCAGAAGGCACCGGCCGGCGGCATCTTCAACAATGGCGCGCAGGTATGGAACCACACCTTCTATTTCAATTGCATGTCTCCCAACGGCGGCGGCGAGCCCTCGGGCAATCTGGCCGACGCGATCAACGCGGCCTTCGGTTCGGTTTCGGCCTTCAAGGAAAAGTTCAACGACTCCGCCGTGAACAACTTCGGCTCGGGCTGGACCTGGCTGGTGCAGAACAGTGACGGCTCGCTGGAGATCGTGAACACCTCGAACGCAGCCAACCCGCTGCGCGACGGCAAGAACCCGCTGCTGACCGCCGACGTGTGGGAACATGCCTACTACATCGACTATCGCAACGCCCGCCCCAAGTACCTGGACGGGTTCTGGAACGTGGTCAACTGGGACTTCGTTGCCAGTCAGATGAAATAGTCCGACAATCCAAGCAGCGTGGAGACGCGGTGGGTCCGTGTCTCCCTCCGGGCCGGTGCCGCGTCTTCCGATGTCACCGGCCTTCTTCGTTCGGAGACCCCAGATGGCAGATGCCCTGCAAACCACCTACAACCGATTGCCGGTCGCCTTCGAGCGCGGTGAAGGCGCGTGGCTGTGGGATACCGACGGGCGGCGTTACCTCGATGCCCTGTCCGGCATCGCGGTGTGCGGCCTCGGCCACTCGCACCCGAAGATCGGCTGCGCGATCGCGCACCAGGCCTGTACCCTGATCCATACCTCCAACCTGTACCGCATTCCGCTGCAGGAACAGCTGGCCCGCCGTCTCTGCGCGCTGGCCGGCATGGATCAGGCCTTCTTCTGCAACTCCGGCGCCGAGGCCAACGAGGCCGCGATCAAGCTGGCGCGCCTGCATGGCCACCGCCGGGGCATCGACCGCCCCAAGGTCATCGTGATGGAGGGCAGCTTCCACGGACGCACGCTGGCGACCCTGTCGGCCACCGGTAACGCCAGGATCCAGCAGGGCTTCGAGCCGTTGGTCGAGGGCTTCGTCCGGGTACCCTTCGGCGACTCGGCGGCAGTGGCCGAGTACCGCAACGATCCGGACGTGGCTGCGATTCTGGTGGAACCGATCACCGGTGAGGGCGGCATCCACATCCCCCGCGACGGCTACCTGCGTGACCTGCGCGGCCTCGCCAGCGAGAATGACTGGCTGCTGATGCTGGACGAGATCCAGGCCGGCATCGGCCGCACCGGCCGCTGGTTCGCCTTCCAGCACGAGGAGATCCTGCCCGACGTGCTGAGCCTTGCCAAGGGCCTCGGCAATGGCGTCCCGATCGGCGCCAGCCTGGTCTCCGGCCGTGCCATGGACCTGTTCACGCCGGGCAGCCACGGCACCACCTTTGGCGGCAATCCCCTCGCCTGCCGCGCGGCCCTGGCCGTGCTGGACGTGATGCAGGCCGAGGCCCTGTGCGAACACGCGCAGGCATATGGGGAGCAACTGCGGCGCCTGCTGGAGGAGCGCCTGGGCCATCGCAGCGAGGTCGTGGAGATCCGTGGCCGGGGCTTGATGCTGGGCGTGGAACTGGACCGGCCAGCCGGTGAACTGGTGCACAGGGCCCTGGACCGGGGCCTGCTCCTGAATGTCACGGCGGAACGCGTGATCCGCCTGCTCCCACCGCTGATCATCAACGACGCGCAGCTCAGCGAGATCGCGGACACGGTGGCCGACATTGTTCTGGATTTCATCACCAAGGAAGATAAACAAAGGATTACCGCATGACTTTGCGCCATTTTCTCAGTTTTTCAGACCTCACCGGGGCCGAGGTGCGCCAGATCATCCAGCGGGCCATCGAGCTCAAGCAGGAGACGCGCAACGGTGTGCATCACGATCACATCCTGCGCAACCGGATGCTGGGGATGATCTTCGAGAAGTCCTCCACCCGCACCCGGGTCTCATTCGAGGTCGGGATGCAGCAGCTCGGCGGCCACGCCCTGTTCCTGTCGCCGCGCGACACCCAGTTGGGCCGCGGCGAACCGATCGAGGATACTGCCCGGGTGCTGTCGCGCATGGTCGACTGCGTGATGATCCGCACCTACGAGCACGAGAAGATCGAACGCTTCGCCCGTTATGCCACGGTACCCGTGATCAATGGCCTGACCGACCGGGAACACCCGGCGCAACTGCTCGCCGACCTGCAGACCTATACCGAGCAGCGCGGCGACATCCGCGGCAAGCGCGTGGCCTGGATCGGCGACGGCAACAATATGTGCAACAGTTATATCCATGCCGCGCGCCAGCTCGGCTTCACGCTCGCCGCCGCCTGTCCCGAGGGCTACGATCCCGATCCCGAGATCGGCGCGGCCGCCGGCGCCGCCCTGGAGCTGGTTCGCGACCCACGCCAGGCCGCGCGCGACGCCGATCTGGTGGTGACCGATGTCTGGGCCAGCATGGGCCAGGAAGACGAGAAGAGCGCGCGCCGCCAGGCCTTCACCGGCTTCTTCGTCGATGCGGCCCTGATGCGGCTGGCGCGGCCGGACGCGCTGTTCATGCATTGCCTGCCCGCGCACCGGGAGGAAGAGGTGAGCACCGAGGTGCTGGAAGGCCCGCAGAGCGTCATCTGGGAGGAGGCGGAGAATCGCCTGCATGCGCAAAAGGCATTGGTCGAGTTCCTGCTCCTGCATCCCTGACACCCTGCCCATCGCGGTTCTCCCCGGCGTTGGACAGGTCCAGGGCGGTTGCACCACGAAGACCGCGAAGACACGAAGGGATCGGAGTTGTCGTGGATCGGTCCCGTGGGCCGAATGCTGATTGCGGACCCGGTCCCGTCACAAGGCGCATCGGGAATCGAGCCCAGCGCCAGGGAAGGGTCGAACCATCCGGCGCCGCTCGTGGTTCGACAAGCTCACCACGAACGGAATCCTCCGGTCCAAGAACGGAATCCTGCGGTCCAAGAACGGAATCCTCCGTTCCACGAACGGGGCGCTGCGCTCCACAAACGGAATCCTCCGCGCCATGAACGGAATCCACGACTTGCCGTCCGTCCTGGGCACCGGCCGTTCGTCCTGAGCCTGTCGAGAGACCTCGATGCGCGCCTTCCCAAGGCACACCGGCGAAACCATGATCCGCTGATCCACTGTTCCGACAACCTTCGTTCCCTTCGTGCCTTCGTGGTGAAACCGCCCTCCCAAACCCCACGACCACAGCTGCGTCTACACCTTGCGATCAAACTGGTTTACGCTCATTGCATTAAGCCACTGATATCCGAATGAACGCCATCGACTTCACCAACCCGGAGCTGTACCTCAACCGCGAGCTCTCGCTGCTCGAGTTCAATCGCCGGGTACTGGAACTCGCGCTGGACGAGAGCTACCCGCTGCTGGAGCGGCTGCGACTGCTGTGCATCTCCTCCACCAATCTCGACGAGTTCTTCGAGGTAAGGGTGGGCTCCCTGCGCCAGCAGGTGGCCCTGAACGTCCAGGCCCCGGGTCCGGACGGGTTGTCGGCCCAGGAACAGCTGGCGAAGATCAGCGTGATCGCGCATCAGCTCGTCGCCGAGCAGTACCGCACCCTGAACGAGGTGCTGATTCCGGAACTGGCCGAAAAGGAGATCCGCTTCATCCGGCGCACCCACTGGACCGAGGCGCAGCAGCACTGGGTGCAGGCCTACTTCCAGAAGCAGCTGCAGCCCGTACTGAGTCCGATCGGACTGGATCCGGCGCATCCCTTCCCCCGCATTCTGAACAAGAGCCTCAACTTCATCGTCACCCTGAAGGGCAAGGACGCCTTCGGACGCGAATCGCGCCGGGCCGTGGTCCAGGCCCCGCGCTCGCTGCCCCGCGTGGTGCGCCTGCCGCGCGAGGTCGCCCAGGGCGACAACGACTTCGTGTTCCTCTCGTCGATCCTGCACGCCCATGTCGGCGCGTTGTTCCAGGGCATGAAGGTCACCGGCTGTTACCAGTTCCGGCTGACCCGCAACTCCGACCTGTTCGTGCGCGAGGAGGAGATCGACGATCTGCTCAATGCCCTGGAAGGCGAATTGCCGCAACGCAACTACGGGGAGGCCGTCCGGCTGGAGATCGCGGACAACTGCCCGGAAGACGACGCCCGATTCCTGCTGGCGCACTTCAATCTGACCGAGAGCGAGTTGTATCAGGTGCACGGGCTGGTGAACCTGAACCGCCTGATCGCGGTACACGACCTGGTCGACCGCACCGATCTGAAGTTTCCGCCATTCATCCCGAGCCTGCCCAAGCACCACGCGGCAGGGATCAGCATCTTCGATGCCATTCGCAAGCAGGAACTGCTGCTCCACCACCCGTATGAGTCCTTCATGCCGGTGATCGAGTTCGTGCGCCTGGCCGCGCGCGATCCCGCAGTCCTCGCCATCAAGCAGACCCTCTATCGCACCGGAACCCGTTCGCAGCTGGTGGAACTGCTGATCGAGGCGGCGCAGTCGGGCAAGGAGGTCACGGTGGTGATCGAACTGCGCGCGCGCTTCGACGAAGAGGCCAACATCGAGCTCGCCAACCGCATGCAGGACGCGGGGGTGCACATCACCTACGGCGTCGTCGGCTACAAGACGCATGCGAAGATGGCGCTGGTGGTGCGCCGCGACAACGATCAGATCACCCGTTACGCCCATCTCGGCACCGGCAACTACCACGCCGGCACCGCCAAGGCCTACACGGATTACGGGCTGCTCACCGCCGACCCCGTGATCACCGAGGATGTCCACCGGGTATTCCAGCAATTGACGGGGTTGGGCAAGGTCTCGGAGCTGAAGGACCTCCTGCAGGCGCCGTTCACGCTGCATGCCGCGATTCTCGACCGGATCGGGCGCGAGACGGCGTTGGCCGCCACCGGCAAGCCGACGGCGATCTACGCCCGCATGAACTCCCTGATCGAACCGCAGATCATCCAGGCGCTGTACCAGGCCTCCAGTGCCGGGGTGAAGGTCAGGCTGTTGGTGCGCGGCATCTGCTGCCTGCGGCCCGGGATACCGGGCGTCTCCGAGAATATCGAGGTGCGTTCGGTCCTCGGGCGCTTCCTGGAACATTCGCGCGTCTTCTACTTCGGCAACGACGGACAGCCCGAGCTGTTCATGTCCAGTGCGGACTGGATGCCGCGTAATTTCTTCCGCCGCGTGGAGGTCGCGTTCCCGATCAAGGATGCCAAGCTGCGCGAGCGCGCTGCGGAGGAGTCCCTGTTCTCCTACATGCGCGACAACACCTCGGCCTGGGTGCTGCAGAAGGACGGCAGCTACCAGCGCCAGTCGCCGGCCAACGGCGAGACCCCCTATTCCGTGCAGCAGGACCTGCTGGCGCGACTCGCGAACCGGTAACCGGCGCCGGGATCCCGAACCGAACCTTCGCTAGCTTGTCTTCAGGGTGATCCCCAGGCCCGCGATCTGCTCCGCCTCGTGCTCCAGATCCGCTGCGGTCAGCGGGTGGTCCGCGAGCCAATCCGGGGCGAACTCGAGGGCGATGCCATGGCGGGTCGCGGTGACCGTCTGGATCGGCACGGGTTCGTCGGTGCGCGAACGGTGCAGCAGTACGGCCAGGCGCAGCAGTACGGCCAGCCGGACCAGGCGTTTGCGCCGCAGCTTGGGTCGATCCTCGAACAGGCGTTCCTGCAGTCGCCGCCGGTGCGCTCGCACCAGCAGTGCCATGTCGGCCTGCTCCTGGCGCGAGAAGCCCGGCAGGTCGGCATGGGTCAGGATGTACTCGCCGTGCTTGTGATATCGGCTGTGGGCGAGTGCCAGCCCGATCTCGTGCAGTTCGGCGGCCCAGTTCAGCAGGTCGCGCTCGCTCTCACCGAGATTCCAGGTCTGCGCCACGGGCACGAACAGCCGCTGCACCTCGGCCATCACCCGGTCGGCATGGGCCGCGTCCACGGCGAAGCGCTTGCGCAGATGGTGAATCGTGCGTCCGCGCACGTCCTCGTGATGGAAACGTCCGAACAGGTCATGCACCACGCCCTCGCGCAGGGCGCCGTCGGAGGTCGTCAGGCGCTCGATCCCCAGACCGCGGAAGGCGCCGATGATCACCGCGAGTCCGCCGGCGATCACCGGGCGCCGGTCGTCATTCAGGCCGGGCAGGTTCAGGCGTTCGACCTGGCCGATGTCGATCATCTGCGTGCGCAGGGACTCGAGCCCGGACAGGCTCATGCCGGGCGCCTTTTCGATACCTGCCTCGTGCAGGATCCGGTCCAGCGCGAGCAGGGTTCCCGATGAACCCAATGCCTGTTCCCAGCCCAGGCTTCGGTACCCGGCCACGATCGGCTGCAGCTCCAGCTGGGCGAGCAGTTCGGCCTGTCGAAACCTGCGCGCGGTAAGGCGCCCATCGGGGAAATGCAACGCACTGAAGGTCACGCACCCCATCTGCAGGCTCTCCGCGAGCTGCGGTTCGAAACGTTCCCCGATGATGAATTCCGTGCTACCGCCGCCAATGTCGATCACCAGCCGGCGGCCCCCGTCGTCGGCCAGGCTGTGGGCCACGCCGAGAAAGATCAGGCGTGCCTCCTCGCGCCCGCCGATGATCTCCACCGGATGCCCCAGGGCCTCCTCGGCAAGCTCCAGGAACCGGCGCGACCCGCGCGCCTTGCGCAGGGTGTTCGTGCCCAATGCGCGCACACTGCCGGGCGGGAGCGTACGCAGGCGCTGGCCGAACCGGCCCAGGCATTCCAGCGCCCGCTGCTGGGCATCCGCCGAGAGGCGGTTCTTGGCATCCAGTCCGCTCGCAAGCCGCACCGTTTCCTTCAGGCGATCGACCATGATCACCTCCCCCTCGTGCCAACGCGCGACGATCATGTGAAAGCTGTTCGAGCCCAGGTCCACCGCTGCAACGGTTTCGAATCCGTCCTGCCGTCGGCCTGCCTGGTCCGGTCTCTCTGCTGCCATCGTGTTCCCTGCGTTGTTCTGGTGGGCCATGAAGAAGGTTTGGTGCCCGATCGCTTCGCCAGACACGCCGGCGCCGCGCTGGGCAAGTTTGCAACAGATTGGCGGTTCCTGCACCGGCCCGCCCTGCCCCCGGGCACGTCCGGCGGGGCGCCTCACTCACCGAACTTCCGGCATGCCCACTAGGGGAACGGCTGATCCAATCGATGCCATTCCTGGTTCGACAAGCTCACCACGAACGGAATCATTTACTTGCCGTTCGTCCTGAGCCTGTCGAAGGACCTTGATCAGCGTTTCCTTAGAGTTTTCTCAAACCATACTGCGGAAGTTTCCAGACCAATTCCACGGCACCCCGGGTCAGCCCACTACGGATGCGCAGCGCGCAGGCCGCCCCCTTCTCCATCGGCACCGGGGCACCACGACCGCAGAGCAACGCCCCCAGCAACAGGGAGAGATCCGGCTCGTGCCCGACCAGGATGCCCGTCTCGCCGCGACCGAGACGCGGCTCTAGCCATTCGCCCAACCGGCCTGGATCCCAGGGGGGCAACAGGAACTCCGGTGCCTCCACCGGCCGGCCGAAGATCTCGGCAATACCGTCCGCCGTCTGTCGCGCCCGCGTGTACGGGCTGCTCCAGAGGTGGTCCAGCGTCCCCAGCAGCCGATGCAGCCCGCCGGCCGCCGCATGATTGTAGCGCCGACCCTCCGCGGTCAGTGGCCGCTCCCGGTCCGAACGGCCGGTCTCCCGGCGGAAGCGTTCAGGGTCACCTGCCTGGGCATGCCGGACGAGCACCAGGAGCCGTTCCTGAGCATCGGGTATCGTCTTCATCGGCGCAGTGCCGGCTCGCAGCGTGGGACAGTCAGCGGCGTGCACATCGGTCGGTCCTCCTGACGGGGCAACGCCCGTGCATCAACATGGCGGGAAAGCTACCATGAACGCCCGGAGCCTGCCGCGCCCCCAGGCCCAGAGCCACTGCCGAGATCCGCCCATGTGCCGCCACGTCGCCTATATCGGCCCGGAATTGTCGCTCCAGGAGATTCTGTTCCTGCCGCCACACAGTCTGGCGCGCCAGGCCAGCGCACCGGAGGAACTCCGCTACGCCCGCGTGAACGCGGACGGCTTCGGTTTCGGCTGGTACGGCGAGCAGGACAATGCCGTGGTCTACCGACGGGCAGACCCGATCTGGCAGGACCCGAACCTGGCCGAGCTCGCGCGCAATCTCTATGCCGATCTCTGGCTGGCGGCCGTCCGCAGTGCCTCGCCCGGCTTCGGTGGCGATGTCGTGAATGCCCAGCCCTTTGCGATTGGCGATCTCCTGTATAGCCACAACGGCCTGATCGAGGGCTTCCGCCCCGGCATCCGGAGGCAGATCCAGAACCTCATCGAGCCGGAGGTCGAGGCGGACATCCTCGGCACGACCGATTCCGAGCACCTCTTCGCCCTGATGCGCCAGTATCTGCTGGATGATGCGGACCTGAGCCTGGAGGGCGCGATGATCGAGGCCTTCTCGACGCTCGAGTCCTGGCTGGGATCCGACCGCGCCCTGCTGAACGTGATCCTGACCGACGGCGAGCGACTGGTCGCCAGCCGCCATGCGGTGAACGACACCAGTCCCAGTCTCTACTACACCAGCGACGACGACGGCTTCCCCGAGGGGGCCGTGGTGATCGCCTCCGAGCCATTGACCGAACGGGAGCGCTGGCGCAGCATTCCGGAGGGTCATATCCTGGTGGTGGTGCCGGACGAGCCTCCGGAACTGCTGGCACTGTAAGGTCGCTTCGGCCCCGGCCCTGAAGGCCGGGCCTTCGGCCTGCGGGTGGCGCTTTCCAGGGAGGCACACGCCTACGGGACCTCGACCTCAACACTGCGGCCCTTGACCGCCGTCGTGGCAACGGCCGATCGCGTCGCCGCACGCGTCGCGGTCGGTCAGGGCGCCAGCAGCAACTCCAATTCGCCCTCCCGGACCTCCAGCGCCTCGATGCCCGCACCCAGCGCGCCGAGACCGCTGGTCGCCAGCAGGTCGGCCCCCTTGTAGCCACCCAGCCACGCCTCCGGCAGTGGCACGCCGCCGACACTGATGCCGAGCAGCCGCGCCTGGACCCGCTCATCCCGGGTCACCAGCTGCAGCCCGGTACGGACACGCAGGCTACGCCCTCCGAGCAGGGGCATGTCCTCGGGCACGTCGATCAGGAAACCCGCGCTGACCTGCCCCGGCGAGAGCCGCACCGCGGCGCGTCCGGCGAGGGCGGGATCACGCGCGATGATGGCGTTGAGCTCGCGCTCGGTAAAACGGATCCGGCGCCGATCCGGGTCCTCGGCATAGATCTCGGGCGCCAGTACGCGCCCCTGATCGGGATCCGCTGGCGACTCCGGCATCGGTTCCCGGTCCGGCTCAGCGACGGCGGCATCGCGCAGCGCCAGCAGCTTCAGATCCAGCGCCTGCTGTTCCTGCGGCGTCAGGGTCACCGGGGCATGGCGCTGCGCCTGCAGCAGATAGACGATCCAGGCGCCCGCGAGGATCAGCAGCAGCACCAACAGCACCACCAGCACCCAGGCCAGGCGCGGAGAACGGTCCTTCTGTGCGGGCGTGTTCCTGTCCACGGGTCATGCACCCTTTTTTCTGCAGCCTGCGGCAGTAAACGTTAGCATAGGGACGTTGCATTGGCATTGGAGCGGGTTCATGCGCGCGACACTCATCATCCTGTTGGCGTTTCTTCTGGCGGCCCCGGCGTACGCGCAACCCGAGCCCTACAGTCCGGAGCTGGCGGCCGAACTGAGCCCGGAAGAGCAGCGTCTCGAGGCCGAGCGCCACCTGGCACTGGAACCGCCGGACCTGGTGGAGGCGCGGCGCTGGCTGGAGAGTGCCGCTGAAGACGGGTCGGTCGAGGCCATGGCTGCGGCCGGCTGGCTCTACGAGCAGGGGCTGGGGGTCGATCCCGATCCCGCCAAGGCGCTGGAGTACTACACCCAGGCCTACGAGGCGGGGGAAAACGAATACGGGCTGCGCATCGGCTGGATGTATATCCAGGGCATCGGGATGGAACCGGACCGGGCGCAGGGTGAGGCCTGGTTCCGCCGGGTGATCGAGGAGCGCGACGACAGCGCTGCGCGCCTGGCGCTCGCCACCGTGCTGATCGCCGACGCCGCCTCCAGCCTGCGTCCCGATCGGGCGATCGAGGCGCGTGATCTGCTGGAGCGGGCCCTGCAGGACGGCATCACGGAGGCGGCGTACTACCTCGCCCAGATCTATGCCGAGGGTATCGGGAATCTGCCCGCCGATCCCAGGCGGTCCGCACACTACACGCGGATCAGCGCCGAGGCCGGCAATCCCCAAATGCAGGGCTGGCTGGCCCTTCTTCATGCCCGTGGGGAGGCAGTGCCGCTGGACCTCGTCGAGGCACACAAATGGGCCAGCCTCGCCGCCGCAGGAGGGGATGCGGCCGGCGAACAGCTTCGACAGGAACTGGCCCGCCGTCTGGACCGTGCGCAACGGCTCGAGTCTCGGCGCAAGGCACTGCAATGGCTGAATGAGCAGTGAGGCCTTTTTCTCCAATTCTCACGAAGGGAACCTGATACATGATTGAAATCTCTGGACTTCTCGGTCTGGTTCTGCTGATTCTGGTCATCTGGGCCATCGTCAGCACGGTACAGAGCGGCGCCTCCACCGGCACCAAGGTGGTCTGGATCGTGGTGCTGGTACTGCTGCCTCTGCTGGGCTTCATCCTCTGGCTGATCTTTGGCCCGCGCTCGGCACCCTGACCGGACGGCGCCACGGAGCAGCGGCCCAACCCCCTCGGCGGCAGTCTCCGGGGCGCGCTGAAGCCCGGGCGTTTGCCTATGTCGCGCCGCGCTTGCGGCGCAGCGCCGTGGTTCGCCCCGTCTCCTCGTTCAGCTGGAACAGTTCCCCTGCCCGCTCCGGCGGCACCTGGGACCAGTCGAAGCGCCAGCGCCAGTTGTCCCTGGTGGTTCCAGGCGTATTCATGCGGTGGGCACTGCCCAGTTCCAGCGCATCCTGCATCGGGATCACCGCGAGCCGTGCCGGGGATTCCATGGCCACACGGATCAGCGGCCAGGGCATCGAGTCCTCCGGTTCGCCGAGTTGCTCCAGTACCCGGGTTCGGGCCTCGGCCGGCAGCGAGTCGAACCAGCCCCGGGTCGTATCATTGTCGTGCGTGCCCGTGTATACCACCCCGCGCTCCACGTGATGCTCGGGGAGATAGGGGTTATCGGGGCCACCGTCAAAGGCGAACTGCAGGATCTTCATGCCGGGCAGCCCGAAACGCTCGCGCAAGGCGTTGACCTCATTCGTGATCACCCCGAGATCCTCCGCCAGCAGGGGCAGTTCCCCGAAGCGCTGCAAGAGCGTGTCGAAGAACGCCGCGCCCGGTCCGGGTCTCCATTTTCCGCCAATGGCGGTCGGCTCGTTCGCCGGTATCGACCAATAGGCCTCGAAGCCGCGGAAATGGTCGATGCGCAGCGCATCGAGTCCCTCCAGGGCCCATCCGATCCGTCGCAGCCACCAGTCGTAGCCATGCTCGGCCATGTAGTCCCAGCGGTAATGGGGATTGCCCCAACGCTGCCCGGTCTCGGAGAAATAGTCTGGAGGGACGCCGGCCACCGTATTCGGCTGGCCCTCGGCATCCAGATCGAAGTTCTCCGGATTCGCCCAGACGTCGGCAGAGTCGTGGGCGACAAAGATCGGCATGTCCCCCAGCAGGAGGATGTCGCGGGCATTGGCATCGGCGCGCAACGCCGACCACTGCCGGAAGAACACGAACTGGGCAAAGCGGACCGCTTCCAGCGCCTCTTTTGCTTCGGCGCGCAACTGCTCCAGTCGTGCCGGCGCGCGATGCAGCAACGGCTCCGGCCAGGTCCACCACGGACGGTTCCCCTGTAGCCGCTTGATCACCGCAAACAGCGAGAAGTCCTCCAGCCAGTCGGCCCTGGCCTGGCAGAACTCCAGATATTCGGACCAGCCCGCGCCACCGGCCGCCTCCAGGGTGGCGCGCGCCTCGGACAAGGCCTGCCCGAGTGGCATGCGCGCGGAGCCCGCACGCAGCCAACCGTCCTTGACCAGTGTCTCCGGATCGATCAGGCGGGTGTCGCCGGCAAAGGCGGAGACACAGGCATAGGGTGAGCCGTCGCCCTGCGGCGGGTTGATCGGCAGGATCTGCCAAACGCTGAAACCGGCCTCCTCGAGCCAGTCGAGGAAACGCCTGGCCTCGGCTCCAATCCGACCGACAGGCCCCGGCCCCGGCAGGGATGTGGGATGGAGGATCAAGCCGGAGCGGCGTTTCTCCAACAGGCGGTTCGCGGTTTCGACATCGCTCACGAGTGCGCCTGCCCGCGTCGCATCGTGCCTCCGGTCGCCGGTGCGCCGCCGCCGGTGGAGAGCACCACCGACAGGGCCTCCGGAACCGCGAGCCCCGCACGCTGATAAAGCGCCGCCAAGTGCCTTCGGTACAAGGCCTCGAAGTCCCCGACCGAGCCGGCCGGATTGTAGGCGCCGAACCACCAGCACCAGTCGGAGCCCTCGCAGATCGCCAGCTGCTCCAGCAACGCATCGGTGTGGAGTTCCGAATGCTGCCGTACCGCGGTATCCACCGCCTGTTTGGCCTCGATCAGACGATCCCAGCCCAGGTTCTTGTCCGGGTCGCCGATCCAGGTGGAGAAGGTCCCGTAGACCCAGCTGCCAGCCACCAGGGACGGCAGTTCCGGGGCACGCTCGGAACAGCACGCGCAGATGTCGGCAAAGGTTCGAAGGTTGATGCGCGGATGGTTGGACAGGCGCTCGTAGAGGCCTTGCAGAAAGTGGAAACCGTTTTCCGGGTAATACTCCCAGGCATTCTCACCGTCGAGAATCACCGAAACCACACCCCCGACTGGAGGGGCGTCGACGATGTTTTCCAGGTGGTGGATGAAGTCACCCACGGCATCACGTGCATGCCAGTCGGCGTAGCGGAACCCGATCGCATCCGACAGTCCGTCGTCGCGAAAGAAGGTCAGCATCCGGGTATCGCTGAGCCGATAGGGCTGATGCAGCCAGCCGTCACGCGGACCCTTCTCGGCATCGGGCAGGGCGGCCAGGCTGTTCGCCAGTACGGTCTGGCCGCTCGCGGTCCACGCAAGACCATATTCATCCAGCAGCTTCAGCGTGGCGGTACTGACACCGCCCTCGGAGGGCCAGCAGCCCTTGGGCGCAAAACCGAAGTGCTTCTCGAAGACCGCGAGGCCGCGCTCGATATGCCAGCGCACCCGTCCCTCACCGTCCGGATAGGCCCGATGCTCGGGCAAGGTCACATCGGGCATCGCCTCCTCGGCGGACTCGAGGTCCAGCAGCAGGGGCATGATCGGATGGGCGTAGGGGGAGAAGGAGAGCTCGACCCGCCCCGACTCCGCGAGGGCCCGGTAGCGCGGAATGATGTCCGACAGCAGATAGCCGATCAGCTCCAGGAGTTGCCGCCGGGTGCCGGCGTCGTGGCCCTCCTCCTCGGCCAGCCAGCGCTGGACCTCAGGGTGGTCGCGACGCACCGTCGCCCCCAGCCAGGCCAGGTGGTAGCAGGTCGCGAGATCCAGGAAGAAGGCCGCATCGAGATGGCGCAGCAGGACCGGGTCCTCCTGCGCCCGAGTCGCCACCGGCGCCAGACTGCGGAACAGGGGTATGGTATCGATCATGCGTGGGGCATGGGCGCGCAGACAGACGCGCAGGATCTCGGCGCGCTCCACGGCATCGGCCGGCACGGACTCCGTCGTCAGCAGCGCCAGCACCGGATCCGGGATGGCCTCATCGTGGGTCAGGAAGTCCTGGACGCGCCGGGCATAATCCGCGATCTGCTCCAGCAGGATCGGCGCGAAGTTCACCACGGCGCGCGCCTCCGGGGCCGCCTCCAGGTGCGCCGCCATGTCGGAGTAGTCCTTCAGCGCATGAAGATAGGTCCATGGCAGGGCATAGGCCTCTTGCCCCTGCTCGAAGTACTGCGGCTGGTGCATATGCCAGCACAGTACGACGTCCAGGCGCGGCTTCTGCGCCTCCTTGGCCGTAACCTCAGCGGACATAACGTGAGAGCTGTCCCAGCATCTCGGGCGTCACCACGCGCACCCCCTTGGGCGAGATGAAGAAGTGCCGTGCATCCTCCTTCTCGTCGACGCCGATCTTCATGCCGTCCGGAATCTGACAGCCCTTGTCGATCACGCAGCGCCTTACCTCGCAGTTCTGTCCAATGTGCACGCTGGGCAGGATCACCGAGTCCTGGACCATGGCGCCGGTATCGACCTGCACATCGGAAAACAGCAGCGAGTGCCGCACGGTGCTGCCGGAGATGATGCAGCCTCCGGAGACCATCGAGTCGATGGCCATGCCGCGCCGATCATCGTCGTCGAAGACGAACTTCGCCGGAGGCCATTGCTCCTGGTAGGTCCAGATCGGCCATTCGCTGTCGTAGAGATTCAATTCGGGCGTCACGCCGATCAGTTCCAGATTGGCTTCCCAGTAGGAATCCACGGTACCGACGTCGCGCCAGTAGGCCTGAACGTCGTTCTTTTCATCCCGGAAGGGGTAGGCCATCACCTTGTACCGTTCGATGATCCCGGGAATGATGTCCTTGCCGAAGTCGTGGCTGGAGCGGCTGTCGTCCGCATCCCGGATCAGGCGTTCGAACAGAAACGCGGTATTGAAGACGTAGATGCCCATGGACGCCAGCACGACACCCGGCTTGCCAGGCATCGATGGCGGCTCGTCCGGCTTCTCCAGGAAATCGATCACCTGGCCCTGGTCATTGACCCCCATCACTCCAAAGGCGCGCGCCTGTTCCGGATCCACCTCGAGGCAGCCGACCGTCATGTCGGCCCCGCTCTCCACGTGGTAGGCGATCATCTGACCGTAGTCCATCTTGTAGATGTGATCGCCGGCCAGGATCAGTACGTATTCCGGGGCATGCTGACGAATGATGTCGATGTTCTGGTACACGGCATCCGCCGTACCGGCGTACCAGGAGGTCTCGATCCGCTGCTGTGCCGGCAGCAACTCGATGAACTCGCCGAACTCGCCGCGCAGGAAGCTCCAGCCGCGCTGGATGTGCTGGATCAGCGAGTGCGCCTTGTACTGGGTCAGCACGCCGATGCGGCGGATCCCGGAGTTGATGCAGTTCGAGAGCGGGAAGTCGATGATCCGGAACTTGCCGCCAAACGGAACCCCCGGCTTTGCCCGCCACAGGGTCAGGTGCTTGAGCCGCGAACCGCGGCCACCAGCCAGTATCAGCGCGAGGGTCTCCCGGGTGAGTCGGCTGACGAAGCGTTGCGGTTGGGGATTCATGCGATAATCCTTTCGTCCTTTGATTGAATGTCAGCCCGCACACTCACTGGACCGGCCACTGACACTACCGGTATGGTCGGTGCAAACCTTCAGGTGAATAGCCATCAGTATGACAACAGCCTTGCACAAATGCATCCGCCCACAAGAGGGGGAACTGGCCCGGTTGCACGAGGCTCGCTGGCACGACCCGCACCGCCTGCTGGGTCGTCATGCACTGGATCACGAGACCTGCTGCTTCCGGACCTTCCTACCGCACGCCAGCGAGGCCTGGCTGATGGTCAGCACCGGCGAATCGGCAGCGCTGCATCGGGAACCGATGGCCGCGCACCCGGATCTTCCGGGCCTGTTCACCTGGAACGGTTCACTGGCGACCTGCCCGCTGCATCCGACCGTCCTCTGGTCTGAGGTTAACGGCCGCACATTACAGTTCGTCGACGCCTACAGCTTTCCGCCGCACATCTCCGAGTTCGACCTGCACCTGTTCGGCGAAGGACGCCATTGGCACGTCCACCGCATGCTCGGGGCGCACATCGAGACGCGCGATGGCATCACCGGCGTCCGCTTCGCAGTCTGGGCGCCGGCCGCCGAGCGGGTCAGCGTGGTCGGGGACTTCAATCACTGGGACGGACGTGTCCACCCCATGACCGTGCACGGGAGCAGCGGCGTCTGGGAACTGTTCATCCCCGGGCTACCGGACGGCACCCTGTACAAGTACGAGATCCGCAACCGGGATACAGGCCATATTCTCCTGAAAAGCGACCCTTATGGCGCTTCCTTCGAGTTACGCCCGAACACGGCGAGCCGGGTCTTCGGCGGCTCCGAATATGCATGGAACGACGAGGCCTGGCTGCACCGGCGCGATCCCTACGCCTGGAAGCAGCGCCCGATGAGCGTGTACGAGGTCCATCTGGGGTCCTGGCAGCGTGGCGAGGACGGCGGCTTCCTCAGCTACCGGGAATTGGCCGAGCGGCTGATCCCCTATGTCCGGGACCATGGCTTCACCCATATCGAACTGATGCCCGTCACCGAGCACCCCTTCGATGGCTCCTGGGGCTACCAGAGCACCGGATTCTTCGCCCCCACGTCGCGCTTCGGCAGCCCGGATGACTTCCGCTTCATGGTCGACCAGGCCCATCAGGCGAACATCGGCGTCTTGCTGGACTGGGTTCCCGGGCACTTCCCCAAGGACAGCTTCGCACTGGCGCGATTCGATGGCACCGCGCTGTACGAACACGAGGATCCGCGCAAGGGCGAGCACCGGGACTGGGGCACCCTGATCTTCAATTACGGCCGCTCCGAGGTGCGCAACTTCCTGCTATCCAGCGCCCTGTGCTGGATCGAGGACTTCCACATCGACGGCCTGCGGGTCGATGCGGTCGCATCGATGCTCTACCTGGATTACTCGCGCGAGCCGAACGACTGGCTCCCGAATGAATACGGCGGCAACGAGAACCTCGAGGCCATCACCTTCCTGCGCGAACTGAACCGGACGATCCAGTCGAACCACCCCGGCGTCCTGATGATCGCCGAGGAGTCCACCGCCTGGCCCGGCGTCAGCCGGCCCCCGGAGACCGGCGGCCTGGGTTTCACGATGAAATGGAACATGGGCTGGATGCACGACACCCTGGACTACTTCAAGCAGGACCCCGTCTACCGTTCGCACCGCCACAATCAGCTGACCTTCGGCATGCTGTATGCGTATACCGAGAACTTCGTGCTGCCCTTCTCCCACGACGAGGTCGTGCACGGCAAGGGCAGTCTGCGCAGCCGTATGCCGGGCAACGAGTGGCAGCAGCACGCGCAACTGCGGATGCTGTACGCCTATCAATGGACCTACCCGGGCAAGAAGCTGCTGTTCATGGGTCAGGAATTCGGTCAGGGCACGGAGTGGGGCGAAGCGGGGCAGCTGGACTGGTATGTGCTCGACTATCCCCTGCACAAGGGCCTGCTGAATCTGGTGCGGGATCTGAACCACATGTACCGGGATGACCCGGCGCTGCATGAGCATGACTTCGAACCGGAGGGCTTCTCCTGGCTCGACTGCGACGATGCCAGCCGCTCGGTACTCAGCTATCTTCGCCGGGGCGGCCACTCCGATCTGATCGTGGTGTTGAATTTCACACCGGTGGAGCGGTTCAACTACGAGATTCCCGCACCACAGGGCGGCTACTGGCGGGTGGTGATGAATACCGATTCCGAGTTCTACGGCGGCGCCTCGCGCGGCTCCAGCGGCGCCATGGCCGAGTTGCAGCCCTATCGCGGGTTTCCAGCAACCCTGTCGCTGGATCTGCCGCCGTTGGCCGCGGTCATTCTGGTCCCTGAATAGCCGCCGGCCACCGCCACCTTCCACGAAGGTGCCACCACTGCTATCATTTGCGGATTGGGGCGGTAGCTCAGCTGGGAGAGCGTCGCGTTCGCAATGCGAAGGTCGGGAGTTCGATCCTCCTCCGCTCCACCAACACCAAGGGCCTGGGTAGTCTCCAGGCCCTTTTCCTTTGTGCGAATCCCCACGTGGCGCGGGGTTTGTGGCGCCTGTGCTGAGGGTGGCTCCCTGCCAAAACTCCCGAAATCGCCCCCCTTTTCCAACCAGGGCCGTCTCCTTTCTCCGTTTGGCCTGCAGGAAGGCGCACGCGTGTGCTCTCAAATTCCACCACTCGCCCGGCCCGTGTCCCGGCACCCACGGCCTGATACGCGGCGCGAAGGAGCACTTCCTGGCGGGTCGCAAGGTCGACGACCATCGCCATCGGGGTCGGACCAAGCCAACACGCTGATTTCCGGAGCAATCAAGGCCATAAAACAGTCCGAGAACACCCTTGGAAGGCCATTTTTGGCGTCGAAAATACGGACCCATGAGAGCAGTGCCGCTGCTGCACATTCCGGCGAAGGTGACGGTCGGGGGCTTTCGGGCCGCGGGCATCTTCGCTAGCCTGAATGGCCCGAATGCCGATTCCGACGAGGGCTAGATGCAGACCGAGATCCTGCTCGAACCGGGCAGCCTGGCCGAGGCGGTGGACGAGCGCACCCGGCAGGCACGCGCGAACGGGGACCTGCTTCCCATCGAGACCGAGCAGGAGCACATCACCGATGCCGGCGTGCGCTTCCTGGTCCGGGTGACTGCGAGCCTCAGGCGCAAGGAGGGCGACAAGCGGCGGCCCGCGGGCGGCGAGCAGGGTCGTCCGGCCAGCCCCTTCCTGCCCCCCGAGCCCGAGCTCACGGTCGCCGAGGTCTCCACCGGTCACCTCGCGGTGCTCAACAAATTCAACGTCCTCGACCGCCATCTGCTGATCGTCACCCGCGCCTTCGAACCCCAGGAGACCCTCCTGACCCTCGAGGACCTCCGGGCCCTGTTTGCCTGCATCGCCGAGTATCCCTCGCTTGGGTTCTACAACGGCGGAACGGTCGCCGGGGCCAGCCAGCCGCACAAGCATCTCCAGGTCGTGCCCCTGCCACTTGACGCGGACGGCCCCGCGATCCCGATGGAACCCCTGCTTGCGATCGCTGCGCGCGGCAGCGTCGGACGCTGTCCCAACCTGCCCTTCGCGCATGCCTTCGCCCGACTCGACCGGCCGGTCGCAGCGGCACCACTGGAGGCCGCCGGACAGGCCGCAGCCCTCTACCTCAATCTCCTTGCTGCGGTCGGGATCGAAGTGGTCGAGTCCGACGGCGAACGGCGCCCGTCCGCTGCCTACAACCTGCTGGTCGCGCATGACTGGATGCTCATGGTGCCGAGGGGGAAGGAGTTCTTCCGCGGGATCTCGGTCAACGCCCTCGGGTTTGCCGGCTCGCTCTTCGTCAAGGACCGCCAGCAGCTGGAGGTGGTCCGGACGGCAGGTCCCATGTACATCCTGCAGGCAGTTGCCGGGTCGGGGCGGCAAGGCATTTGAAGCGCAGGGGGAATCGGCCTTCTTACTGACCAGATCCATTCTCGTCACGATTCAGAGAAAGGCGGCGGCTCCCAGAAGCACGACGATGGCTGCGCCCACGACCATTTTGGCGACCGTGCCCCAGAAGCGGCCGGCTGCGGCCCCCCTCCCCGCCTCGACGCTGTGAAAGATCGGCCGGCCAGCCCAGAGGTCGCCCAGCAGCGAACCAATGAATGCGCCGAGGGATGCACCGATCAAGGTCCCCAACAGCGGTATGGGAAAGGCCGTGCCGGCGATCGCGCCAACGATCCCGCCGACGATCGCCAGTGTGGCGGCACGCCGGCTACCACCGGCAGCGCGGGACCCTGCTGCACCCAGAAAGAATTCGAGGATCTCGCCAAGCGTTGCGAGGGCGATCGCGGTCAGCAGTACGGGCCAGCCGAACATGGCGTTGTCGGCGAGCCACCAGTCTGTGGCGCCTGCCGCGAGGATCATCAACCAAGTCCCAGGCAGACCAAACAGGATCGAGACCCAGAACACGAGGTTGAAGAGGGTCAGTATCGTGGCGTAGACGTAGACCATGGCGCTCCGCGTTCACCGACGTGCCGAATCATGTGGACGCATCCGTACCCGCAGCTGCGTTGGGCAAGTCTGCAATAAAGCGCCTATTCCTGCACCGGCCGTCTTGTTCCGGCACGCCTGGCTGAGCTGCATGGTCTCCGAACCTTCCAGGGCCCCTTGCCGTCTGCCGGCGACATCAACCCCTTGGCTTGAAGGGCCGTTTTTGGCGTCGAAAAGGGGCATTCAAGGCGGAAATCTACCCGTTTTCCGGGCTGTTTTTCATGCTTGAACAGGCACTTGGCTTGGTCCGACCCGCAGTTACCGCGCGGGGTATTGCGCCGGTTGCCACGCCTTCAGCTGAGCGTTGCCGCGAACAGGCTGGCCAGGAGCCGCGCCTCCGGTGTTTGCAGGCGCTGGCCGTGGCAGGCCGCGCAGGGGCCGGTGCCGAGGACCGGTGCGCCATCGTTGCCGTAGCCCACGGACTGAAAGGTCCAGCCTCCACGGAGATTCTTGACCTGACCCAGATGCCGGCCATCCGTGTCGAAGACGGCATACAGGTCCCGGCGCAGATGCAGCAACTTGATGCCGTCGGGACCGGGCATGCCCGCAACCGGCTCGAAGCGGAACCGCGCCAAGCCGGGGCCGTCCGCCGCGAACAGCGTCGTCAGTGGCGCGAAGCTGCGCCGGTGATGTACCGTGGGCCCGCG
>JAWLFM010000156.1:0-6458 GCA_041685565.1 Thioalkalivibrio sp. | reverse complement strand
CCCCTGCGCCGCCTGGTCGAAGGTGATCCACTCCCGCGAGTTGCGCAGCATCATCGCGACCCGGTCGCCCGGTTCCAGCCCCTCGCGCCGCAGCGCGAATTGCCAGCGCCCCACCTCGGTGGCGATATCGGCCCAGGTGCACTTCACCCAGGCGCCGCGGGCGATGTCGAACTGGCGGTAAGCGACCTTGTTCGGGGTGGCCTGCACCCGTTCGCGAAACAGGCCGGCGAGGCTCCCGGCCGTTTCCGGTTTGATCACGGAAGTGGTCATGTTGCTCCTGTGTCCCATCAATGGCCGCGACGGGCTTGCGCAAGGCCGGCTGACCCATGACGACGACGGCAGCATAGTGCAACAGGCCAGCGCCGGCCGCCAGCCTTCGCGGGATCTCTACAGGCCGAGCGGGTGACGCAGGGGTTCGACGGCCAGGGTACCCTGGAACAGGGTCCATCCGACCAGGAAGATCACGGTACCGCCCAGCATCCCCACCAGCGGGCCGGCATAGCGCAGGGCGGCCAGCGGCGTCGGCCGAAGCAGGCGCCGCGTCCAGTCCCGTGCCTGTACCGCCAGGATCGCGAGCACCGAGACCGTGATCGCAGTACCCAGGGACATCGCCAACACCGCCGCGATGCCGGCCAGCCAGATCCCCAGCAGATACGACACCGCCATCACCAGAACCGCACCGGAGCAGGGTCGGATACCGACGGCGAAGACGGTCGCATACCACGGTCCGCGCAGGTTCGGGTCCACGTGGTGGGGCGTGCCGCAGCCGCAGTCGCGGTCACCGACGTGAGTCTCTGGATGATCGAGCCGATGCATCCCGGACCCGGGGGGCGTGGTGCCGTGCTGCACCCGGGAGAAGGCCGGCGCGGCCCGGCTCCCAGCGGAATCACCGCTGCCGTCGGCATATGCCGGCGCCGGGACAGCTTCGGGTGGCGACCTCTCGTGCCACAGCCGCCAGATGGATCGAAGTGCCCGGCCGATGAGCCAGAGCCCGAGCAAAGCCACCAGCAGAAAGCTCGCCAGTTCCAGATGGCGAACCTGGCCCATGGTGTCACGGGCCAGCCATCCAAGCACGCCGATCAACAGCAGCACCGCGACGATCGCGGTGACCCCCTGCATCAGGGAGGACAGCGTGGACAGCCAGATTCCCCGCGCCAGGCTCTGGCGATGGGTCAGCAGGTAGGTGCTGATGATCGCCTTGCCGTGCCCCGGACCGGCCGCGTGGAAGATCCCGTAGAGAAAGCTCGCCAGGATCAGGGCGGCCGCGGTCCGAACCGTGGGCGCCTCGTCGAGCTGGTGCAGCACCAGGGTCAGCCGCCGATGCAGATCGCGCTGGGTCTGCAGGATCCAGGCCGAGGCGCGGTCCACCAGCGTCAACTCCGGGGCATCGGCCGAGGGGGGCATCCCGAAGGGATTCGCGGCAGCCAGTGTGGGCATTGCCAGCAGACTCAGCAGCAGGAGGAGGTGCGCCCACCTGGGGGCCCACGGGGCGGGGCAGGCATGCCTGAGACGTCTCACTGTAACCTCATGCTCATGGTTCACTCGTGTCGCATTGAATGGAGACCTGCTCAGCGAAGGCGCGCCCGAGATCTTCGACGGGCGCACGCTGGTTCCGGTTCAGGGTGGCCGCATAGGCGACCAGCCAACCCGCGGGCCGGGCACGCTCCAGGCGCGAATCGCAGCCCTGCGCACCTTCGATGTGGATCACGTCACCCGGATCGTGCAGTATCTCGATCCAGTAGCTCGGATCGTAGACGCGGTACCTTAGGGGCCGCGCCCTGTCCGGGCGAACCGGCTCCAACGGCAGCTCGAAGCGAAGGTGCAGCCGCTGCTGGCGCCAGAGCAGTTCCCCCTCTCGCGCTTCGGCCGTTTCCAGCTGCCGTTCGTTCCTGCGGATCTCGGTGAAATAGTCGTACTCGCGCAGGTTCCCGAGCATCCGCGCCGCCATCATCCGCAGGGCGGTGTCCATGTCCAGCCCGGGCTCCGCGGCATCCATGTCCTCCAGCAGCAGCTGGCTGTAACTGGGGTCGAAGGCCCACTCCTGGCGCAGCGCATGCAGCTGACCGTCGTCGTCGAACAGGAGACTGACCCGCAGGTCGATCCATGCGTGGGGATGGGCCGTTGCAGTGCCCGCGAGCAGCAGCATCGCCCCCAGCAGTCCGGACCACAAGGACTTGCGCCTCTCCATCGGTACCCTGGGATGTACCCATGCCCTACGGTGGGCGCGCCGGCTCATGTCGCGTCCGTGGGCACCGCCTCCGCCCGTTGCCAGCGCGTGCCGCTGGCAGTGTCCTCGAGCTGGATCCCGGCGGCAGCCAGTTCGTCGCGTATGGCGTCGGAGCGCGCGAAGTCCCTGGCCCTGCGGGCCGCCTGGCGCTCGGCGATGCGCGCCTCGATCCACTCGGTGGATGCCGCATCGGCGGTACCACCCTGAAACCAGTCCACCGGATCCTGTTGCAGCAGGCCGAGCAGATCGCCCACGGCCAGCAGTTCGGCCTTGCGTCGCGCGGCCTCCGCCGCCGAGGTCGCGCCTGCCAACGCATCGCCCAGCCGGTGCAGTTCGGCGATCGCCGCGGGGGTGTTGAGATCGTCGAGCAGGGCCGCGAACGCGGCCGTGTCACGGACATCGATCGAGGCCGGAGGGGTCTCGGCGTGATCCCGCAGCACCCGGTAGAGGCTGTTGAGGCTGTTGCGTGCCTGTTCCAGACCGCGTTCGGAGAAGTTCAGCGGCGCCCGGTAATGCCGGGCCAACAGGGCCAGGCGCAGGACCTCGCCGGGGTAGACCTCCAGCAGATCGCGCAACAGGCGGAAGTTGCCCAGGGACTTGGACATCTTCTCGCCGTCGACGGTCACATGCCCGTTGTGCACCCAGTAGCGGGCATATTCCACGCCGTGGGCGCCACAGCCCTGGGCAATCTCGTTCTCGTGGTGCGGGAAGACCAGGTCATGGCCGCCGCCGTGGATGTCGATGGTCTCGCCGAGGTGGGCCTCGATCATCGCCGAGCATTCCAGATGCCAGCCCGGGCGACCGGGACCCCAGGGGCTGGGCCAGGACGGCTCCCCGGGGCGCGCCGGCTTCCAGAGCACGAAATCGGCGGGATCGCGCTTGTAGTCCGCGACCTCGACCCGGGCCCCGGCGCGCATGTCGTCCAGGCTGCGCCCGGAGAGACGCCCGTATTCCGGGTAGGAACGCACGTCATAGAGCGCGTGATCGGCCGCGACATAGGCGTGTCCACGCCCGATCAGATTCTCGATCAGTGCGATCATCGGCCCGATGTGCTCGGTGGCGCGCGGCTCCAGGGTCGGGGGCAGGGCGCCGAGCCGGGCGACATCCTCGTGGAAGGCCGCGGTGTAGCGCGCGGTCAGGACACCGATGTCCTCGCCGTTGGCGGCCGCGGCCTGATTGATCTTGTCGTCCACGTCGGTGATGTTGCGGGCATAGATCACGTGCTCGGGTCCGTACAGCGTCCGCAACACCCGAAACAGGACGTCAAAGACGACCACCGGGCGACCGTTGCCGATGTGCACGAAGTTGTACACGGTGGGGCCGCAGACATACATGGTCACCCGCTTCGGGTCGGCCGGGATGAAGGGCTCCAGCCTCCCGCCCAGGGTGTTGTGCAGGGACAGCGTCGTCATGTCGCATCCTGCGCCGGCATCGGTGTGGAGGCGGCCGGGTCGCTGCCGTACAGGACCTTTGGGTCGATCAGGGGATTGGTCGTGACCACCACCTCATGCCCGTCGACACGAAGGAAGAAGCAGTTCGAGCGGCCGGTATGGCAGGCGGGGCCGGTCTGGTCCACCCGCAGGAGCAGGGTGTCGCCGTCACAGTCGATGTACAACCCCTTCAGCCGCTGAATCTGCCCCGAACTCTCACCCTTGCGCCAGAGCCGCCCGCGCGAGCGGGAGAAGTAGCAGACCCGACCGGTGGTCAGGGTCTCCTCCAGCGCCTCCGCGTTCATCCATGCCATCATCAGCACCTCGCCGGTGTCATGCTGCTGGGCGATCGCCGGGATCAGACCCTCGGCGTTCAGCTTCAGGCGGCCAAGGACCTCCTCGCGCGGAAGCCGGCTCCCTCTGGGCAGATTTTCGATATCCTTGAGCATGCTGGCCTCCTGTCTGGCCCGCGTCTTCACTGAAGGGAAGTTATAGAGTACCAATTTTTCGGGCATCGACTGCGCGGGGCAGGCGCCCAACCCCGGATGCGCAGTGTACTGCCTGAACCGCGGCGAAGCATGCGGCGGGGGCCGGGACGGCCACCCCCCCGCAGACAACGTCCGGCATGTCCACGGTCAGTCCCCGGTCACGGAGTTTGCGCATGTCATCCAGCCCCACGCCTCCCGGAACGCCCACTGCGCTGCGCAGCATCAGCCATTACGGGCTGCAGTCCGGACCCCGGCTGATCGTGCTCGGCGCGGTGCATGGTAACGAGACCTGCGGCACCCAGGCCATTCTCCGGCTGGCGGGGGAACTGGAGCGGCAGGAGCGCGCGCTGCTCCGGGGTACCCTCACCCTGGTTCCGGTGACCAACCCCCTGGCCTTCCAGCGTGGCGAGCGGATGGGGGACCGGAACCTGAACCGGAATTTCCGCGTGACCGCGGAGCCACAGGACTTCGAGGATCACCTCGCCAACCGTCTCTGCCCGTTGCTCGGCGCGCACGATGTGCTGCTGGACCTGCACTCCTTTCACACCCCCGGCGAGCCCTTCGTGATGCTCGGGCCGGAGAACAACGACGGGGGGCTGGAGTCCTTCCGGCGGGCAGCGGAGGAAGAGGCCCTGGTGCGCCGTCTCGGGCCGCGGCGGATCGTCGAGGGCTGGCTGGACACCTATGCCCTTGGGGTGGCCCGGCGCCTGCGCAATCCGAACGCCAGCCTGCGCGCGCAGATGCTCAGCACCGATCCGAGCTATGGCATCGGCACCACGGAGTACATGCGCAGGCAGGGCGGCTACGGCGTCACCCTGGAGTGCGGACAGCACGACGACCCCGAGGCCCCGGAGGTCGCCTATCAGGCCATCCTGAATACCCTGGCGCACCTCGGCCTCATGGAGTTGCCGGCACCGGCTCCGCGGACCGATCTCGAAGTGCTGCGCCTGGTCGAGGTGATCGACCGGGACGATTCGCAGGACGGGTTCAGCCGTCCGTGGCGGAGCTTCGACCGGGTGTGCGCTGGCGAGGAGATCGGCCTCCGCGCCGACGGACGGGTCGTCCGGTCGCCGGCGGATGGCTTTATCGTCTTTCCGAATCCGAATGCCCTGCCAGGGAACGAGTGGTTCTACCGGGCCGAGATCAGCCGGCGCGCGGTGGACGGCGTGAAGTCCAGGGATCTGCCGTCCTGAAGCCGCAGGCCGCACCGCTGGTGGCCCGTGGGAGATCGCCTCGCCTCCCGCGGCACGGTTTGCCGGGGTGATGCCGGATCTTATCCCGCTGCTGGTGATCACGGCGGCGGCCTTTGTCGCCGGGGGCATCAATGCCCTGGCCGGAGGCGGCAGTTTCCTGACCCTGCCGGCCCTGGTCTTTGCCGGGGTCCCGGCCGTATCCGCCAACGCGACGGGAACCGCGGCCCTGCTGCCGGGATACCTGGCGAGCGCCTGGAGCTACCGGGACCTGATGCGGGCGCCGGTGGGTCTGTCCCTGCTGATGGTGCTGATCCTGGGTACCCTCGGTGGTGCCGCTGGAGCGTTGCTCCTGCTCGCGACGCCGGAACAGGCCTTCCGCGGCATCGTGCCCTGGCTGCTGCTGTTCGCGACCCTGTTGTTCGCCTTCGGCCCCGCCCTGCAGCGACGCCTCGCCGGACGCGACAGGAGGACCGGTGGCGTCGGCGCCAGGATCGGGATCCTCGGCGTCTGCGCCTACGGCGGCTACTTCAACGGCGGCATGGGCATCGTGATGCTGGCCATGTTCCGCCTGCTCGGCGTGCACGACCTGCGGATCGCCAATGGCCTGAAGAACCTGCTGTCGGCGGTGCTCACATTGATCGCGGTGCTGGTCTACGCGGCGGGAGGACTGATCTCCTGGGTCCAAATCCTGCCAATGGCGCTTGCGGCAACCCTCGGCGGCTGGGCCGGTGCCCGCATCGGTCGCGTGCTGCCGCCCAGGCTCCTGCGGAATACCATCGTGACCGTGGGTGCCGTGACCACCGTCCTGTTCTTTCTCGATGGGTAGAGCGCATGGCCCGCACGGTGGCAGGCGCGTGCCGGGAGCGCCCTTCAGGAGAGATGGCATTCAGCCGCCTCGCGGACCACAATATGCGCATCTGTGACGCAATCGCAGAGAGAAGGGGGGTGGATGGGTATGGATGATGGGTGGTTCGGCGACCGCGCCGTCAGGGAGGCCATGGCGGGTCTGTCGCTCGGCATTGCAGTACTCAGCCGTTCCGGAGCCGTGGATTTCCTCAATCCCCGCTTTCTCCAGGAGATCGGCCGCGAGGCCCTGACGCCCGAGCTGATCACGGACCTG
>JAWLFM010000155.1:1349-6499 GCA_041685565.1 Thioalkalivibrio sp. | reverse complement strand
CTCACCTCCAGGTGGACCTTGGTCACCAGCGGACAGGTGGCATCGAAGACCTGCAGGCCGCGGCGGGCCGCCTCCTCCTGCACCTGCCGTGGCACTCCGTGGGCAGAAAAGATCACCACCTGATGGTCGGGCACCTCGTCGAGATCCTCCACGAAGACCACGCCCGCAGCGCGCAGTCGGTCGACGACGTGCCGGTTATGCACCACCTCGTGGCGGACATAGAGGGGGGCGCCGTGGATCTCCAGTGCACGTTCCACGATCTCGATCGCACGTTCGACGCCGGCACAGAAGCCACGCGGGTTGGCCAGGAGAATCTCCATGGGCTCAGTCCTGGTCCCGGGCGGCATCCGCCGCGGGTACATCCGTGACCTCGAGGATCTCGACCACAAAGGTGAACGGCTGACCCGCCAGAGGGTGGTTGAAGTCCACGGTCACGGAGTCCTCCCCGATACTGACGATGCGGCCAGGCACGACGTCACCGGCCGGGGTGTTGAATTCGAAGATGAGGCCGGGTTCCAGGGGCATGTCTCTGGAGAACGCGGAACGCTCGAGCACCTGCACCGCAGCCTTGGTGGAAAAGGGGAACACGGTTCCCGGAGCGATCGCAAATTCCCTCTGCTCGTCCGGCTCCAGGCCGATCAGATGCCGCTCCAGTCCCGGCTCGAGCGTGCCATCGCCGAGCACGAACTCCAGCGGTTGATCGCCTGAGCTGTCTGCCGTGAAGCCATCTTCCAGGTGCAGGCTGTAGTGCATGAGCACCCGGCTTCCCGGCGCAATCGCACTCATGACTCCCTCCCGTCGGCGGCGATGCGCTGCTCGGTGAAGGTCGCGATGATGAGGCAGACCGCGCCCACCGTGATCGCGGCATCGGCCACGTTGAAGGCCGGCCAGTGCAAGCCCGCATAGTGAAAATCAAGGAAGTCGACGACGTGGCCGAACCGCACCCGGTCCACCAGGTTGCCGATGGCGCCACCCAGGATCAGCCCGAGCGAGACGACCGAGAGCCAGGCCTGACGCGGCATGCGCGCAAGCCAGACGAAGATCAGCAGGACCACCCCCACGGCGATCCCCGAGAGCACCCAGCGCTGCCAGCCGCCCGCCGCGCTCAGAAAACTGAACGCCGCGCCGGGGTTGTAGACCAGGGTCAGGTTGAAGAAGCCGGTGACCTCGACCGGCGCATAGAGGGTCAGCGTCCGCTCGGCCCAGAACTTGGTGACCTGGTCGACGAGGATCACGAAGGCCGCGAGCGCCAATCCCGGACGGAGTCCGCTGATGCCCCACATCAGGCGAACCGCCTGTTCTCGCCGGCGCCGATGACGTTGTCGACGCAGCGCCCGCACAGTTCCGGGTGCTCGTGATGGGATCCGACATCGGGCCGTCGATGCCAACAGCGCACGCACTTGGGATGCTCGCTTTTGCGCACCACGATGACCAGCGGAGAGCCGTCGGCGAGGTGGACGGGGGCAACCCCCTCCGGGGCCGCCTCGGCGCTCACCCGGGCCTCCGAGGTGATCAACACGAAACGCAGCTCGTCGCCGAGACGGCGCAGCAGATCGGCGGTCGTACCTGCGGCGTACAGCTCGATCTCGGCATTCAACGAGCCTCCGATACCCTGTTCGTTGCGGGCGACCTCGATCGCGCGCGCGACGTGGGTGCGCACCTCGAGGATACGGTCCCAGTCCTCGGCCGTGAAGACCGCGTCCTCGGCCAGCGGCCGCAGACCGTCGTACCACTGGCTGAACAGTACGCTCTCGGCGCGCTCCCCGGGCAGCAGCCCCCAGATCTCCTCCGCGGTGAAACTCAGGATCGGGGCGATCCAGCGGGTCAGTGCCTCGGCCACGTGGTGCATGGCGGTCTGGGCGGAGCGGCGGGCGCGGCTCTCCGCCGGCGTCGTGTACTGGCGGTCCTTGATCACATCCAGGTAGAAGCTGCCCAGCTCCACCGAGCAGAAGTTGTGCACACGCTGGTAGATCTGGTGGAACTGGTAGGCATCATAGGCGCCGACCACCTGCGTCTGCACCCCCAGCGCGCGGTCGACGATCCAGCGGTCCAGCGGCAGCAGTGCCTCCATGGGGAGTGCATCGCGGCCCGGCTCGAAGCCGCTCAGATTGGCGAGCAGGAAGCGGGTGGTGTTGCGGATGCGCCGATAGGCATCCGCCGTGCGCTCGAGAATGCCATCGGAGATGGCCATCTCTCCGGAGAAATCGGTGGCGGCGACCCACAGGCGCAGGATGTCCGCACCCAGCGTAGAGACCACCTCCTGCGGCGCGACCACGTTGCCGCGCGACTTCGACATCTTCTCGCCCTTCTCGTCCACGGTAAAACCGTGGGTGAGCACGGCCCGATAGGGCGCCTCGCCGTGCATCGCCACGCTGGTGAGCAGGCTGGACTGGAACCAGCCCCGATGCTGGTCCGAACCTTCCAGGTAGAGATCGGCGGGCACGCCCAGTTCCGGGCGCCGGCCGCCAACCGTGAAGTGGGTCACGCCGGAATCGAACCAGACATCCAGGATATCCTTCGACTTCAGGTAATCTCCGGCGTCGTCGCCCAACAACTCCGCCGGGTCCAGGGAGAACCAGGCCTCCACGCCCGTCTGCTCCACCCGCTGCGCCACCTGTTCCAACAGGTCGGCCGTGCGGGGATGCAGCCGCCCGGACTCCCGATGCACGAACAGCGGGATGGGCACACCCCAGTTGCGCTGGCGCGAGATGCACCAGTCCGGCCGTTTCTCCACCATCCCGTGAATCCGCGCCTCGCCCCACTCGGGCAACCAGCGGGTCGCGGCGATTGCGCGCAGGGCGTCATGACGCAGATCGGCCCGCTCCATGCTGATGAACCACTGCGGAGTGGCCCGGAAGATCGTTGGCGTCTTGTGCCGCCAGCAGTGCGGATAACTGTGATGGATCTTCTCGACCACGATCAGACTGCCGCGATCGCGCAGGACGTCGACCACATGCGCATTGGCCTGATGCACGTTCTCGCCCGCGAAGTATGGGGTTCCAGGGAGGAAGCAGCCGTCCGGCCCCACCGGATTGTCGACCGGCAGGTTGTAACGCAGGCCCACCGCATAGTCGTCCTGGCCATGGCCCGGCGCGGTGTGCACACAGCCGGTGCCGGCCTCCGTGGTCACGTGGTCGCCAAGAATCACGGGCACCGCGCGGTCCAGGAAGGGGTGCAGTAACTGCAGTCCCTCCAGGCTCGCGCCGCTGGCGCGCCCGACGACTCGACACTCACCGAGCCCATAACGCCCGCAGCTGGCCTCCATCAGGTCTTCGGCAAGGAGGAGGCGTTCGTGTTCGAACTGGATCAGCACATAGGCCAGGTTGGGATTGACCGCGACTGCCTGGTTGGCGGGGAGCGTCCAGGCGGTCGTGGTCCAGATCACCACGCTGACCGGCCCATCCGAATCGCCTTCGAGATTCATGCGTCGCAGCAGGTCGATCTCGTCGGCGACCCGGAAGCGGACGTCGATCGCCAGCGAGATCTTGTCCTCGTACTCGACCTCCGCCTCGGCCAGGGCCGAGGCGCAGTCCACGCACCAGTGCACCGGCTTCTCGCCCATCTGCACGTGATCCCGAGCCATGATCCGCCCCAGGGCGCGGATGGTATCGGCCTCGATGCGGTAGTCCATGGTCAGATAGGGGTGATCCCAGTCGGCGAGCACGCCCAGGCGCTGAAAATCGCCGCTCTGGCCGCCGACCTGCTCCGCCGCATAGGCCCGGCAGGCGCTGCGAAAGGCGGCAGGATCCACATCCTTGCCCGCCTTGCCGAGGTTCTGCTCGACCTTCAGCTCGATCGGCAGCCCGTGGCAGTCCCATCCGGGAACGAACGGCGCATCGAAGCCGGACAGGGTCCTGCTCTTGGTGATGAAGTCCTTCAGGATCTTGTTCACGGCGTGCCCGACGTGAATCGACCCGTTGGCGTAGGGCGGACCGTCGGCGAGCACGAAGCGGGGGCGCCCGGCGCAGTGCTCGCGCAAACGGTCATAGCGACGCGCTGCATTCCATGCGGAGAGCCACTCCGGTTCGCGCTGGGCCAGGTTCGCCCGCATCGGAAACGCGGTCTCCGGGAGGTTGAGCGTGTCCTTGTAGGGATTCGGCGGGGCCGGTTTTCGTGCCATGAGGGTTCCGGTGGGCCGGTCAGGCCGGCTGCTGCAGGGATGGATTTGCGAACACGGCGCGTGCCGCGTCGACGTCACGCGCAATCTGGGCCTTCAGCGCGTCCAGCGACTCGAACCGCTGCTCGCCGCGGACACTGGCCAGCGGTTCGAAGCGCACCAGTTCGCCGTAGAGATCGAGACTGGCGTCCAGCACGTGGGCCTCCAGCCGCTGCTCGGTGCCGGCAACCGTCGGTCGCCAGCCGATGTTCGCGACCGCGGGATAGGCCTGCCCGCGCCGTGTGAACAGCCAACCGGCAAAGACACCGCGCAGGGCCATGGGCTGCACACCCAGCCGTACGTTGGCCGTGGGAAAACCGATCACCCGGCCGCGCTTGTCGCCGTGGGAGACCCGGCCGCAGATCCCGTAGCGACGCCCGAGCAAGCGGGCGGCGGTATCGAAATCGCCCGCCTGCGCGGCCGCCCGTACTCGGGTACTGCTGATGCGCCCCTCGGCATCCGCCAGGGTCGGGGTCGACTCGACGGTGAAACCCAGATCGTGGCCCATCGACTCCAGCAGGGCATAGTCGCCACCGCGCCCCTTTCCGAAGCGGAAATCATCGCCGACCAGCACATGGCGCGCGCCCAGTGTGCGATGCAGCGCGCGCTCCACGAAGTGCTGCGCTGGCTCGTCCGCCAGCCTCGCACCGAAACGCATCACCCAGACGGCGTCCAGGCCCATGGTGCGGAGAAACTCGACGCGATCGCGCAGGCGCTGCAGGCGTCCCGGCGCCCGCTCGGGCGCGAAGAACTCCAGCGGGAGTGGCTCGAAGGTGATCAGCACGGAAGGCGCGTCGAGGCCCTCAGCGGCCGCGAGCAGGCGCGACACCACCGCCTGGTGCCCCCGATGGAAGCCGTCGAAATTCCCGATTGTGACCACCGCCCCGGAACATACCGGTTCGCGGGGGCCCAAGCCGCGCAACAGCCGCATCGCCACTCATCCGCGCAAAAGCGGAAGTATACCGCGCCCCACCGGTAACCACACCCAAGGACC
>JAWLFM010000155.1:0-1249 GCA_041685565.1 Thioalkalivibrio sp. | reverse complement strand
GGCCGCAGCCCCGCCAGCCAGAGTGTGAGCAGGAAGGCACCGCTGCCCGCAGCGATCAGCCCGAAGAGCACCATACCGCGCTGGGTGGCGGGCCAGCCCGTCCACTGGTCCCAGCCCGGGGCGAGCAGGATCAGCAGCGCGGCCATCACCGCCAGCGCCGACCACAGGCCGACCTGGAATCGCGGCAGCGCCGGGCCCGGCCGATAGATGCCCTCGCGCAGGAGTCCGCGGTAGAGAAGTCCGGCGTTCAGGTAGGCCGAGGCCGAGGTCGCGAGGGCGAGGCCGGCATGGGCACCCGGGATGCCCGAGAGATACCAGGGCAGCACGAACAGCAGGTTCAGCAGCATGTTTGCGAGCATTGCGATCACCGCGATCTTGACCGGCGTCCTGGTGTCCTGGCGCGCGAAGAAGCCCGGGGCGAGGATCTTGATCAGGATGAAGCCGGGCAGCCCGAGACCATAGGCGGCCAACGCCATCGCGGCCATGCGGGTGTCCTGCTCGGTAAAGGCGTTGTACTGGATCAGCGTCGCCAGGATCGGCACGGACAGGAGGATCAGGCCGGCCGCGGCCGGCAGCGCGACCAGCAGCGACAGGCGCAGGGCCCAGTCCAGCGTGCGCCCGAAGGCCGCCTGGTCGGCCCGCGAATGCTCACCGGAGAGGCGCGGCAGGATCACCGTGGCGATCGCGATGCCGAACAGGGCCAGGGGCAGTTCGACGAAGCGATCACCGAAGTACAGCCAGGAGATCGAGCCGGCGACCAGAAAGGACGCGATCACGGTGTCCACCAGCAGATTGACCTGGACCACGGAGGTCCCGAGGATCGCCGGCAGCATCAGACGCACGATCTTGCGCACACCGGCGTGCGCGCGCCGGAAACGAGGCCGCGGCAACAGCCCGGCCCGCACCAGAAACGGCACCTGGAATGCAAGCTGCAGGATTCCCGCCAGGAACACGCCCCAGGCGAGCGCGACGATGGGCTCCGGGAACAGGGGCGCACCCCACAGCGCCGCCGCGATCAGGGCCAGGTTCAGGAACACCGGCGTGAAGGCCGGCACCGCAAAACGGCCAATGCTGTTCAGGATCCCGGCCGCCATCGCGGTGAGCGATATGAATAGCAGGTAGGGAAAGGTGATGCGCAGCATCTGCACCGCGAGGTCCTGGCGCCCCTCGGCCTGGGCCAGACCGGGGGCGAAGACCCAGATCAGCCAGGGCGCGGCGAGGACGCCGGCCAGGGTTACCAGGGTCAGGG
>JAWLFM010000154.1:0-6523 GCA_041685565.1 Thioalkalivibrio sp. | reverse complement strand
CCCCTGCAGATCCGGGGGCTGGAGCATCTGCAGGCCGCCCAGGCCGACGGGTCGCCGGTGATTTTGCTGTCGGGACATTTCACATCGATCGAGATGGCCGGCCGCTTGCTGAGCCGCCGGATCGACATGGCGGTGATCTACAAGCCCATGGACCGCCGCCCCCTGGCGGATGCCACCATGCGCGAGGGACGCGCCAGTATCGGGCCGGTGCTGTCCAAGGACGACGTTCGCGGGGTTGTGCGCACCCTCCGGCGAGGCATTCCGGTCTGGTACGCTGGCGACCAGAACTACCGCAGCCGGCAGAACGTGTTTGCGCCGTTCTTCGGCATTCCGGCCGCCACGGTGACGGGGCTCCCGCGGCTCGCGCGCATGAGCAAGGCACGGGTTGTGCCACTGTTCTACCACGCGTTGCCGGACCGGAAAGGCTACGAGATCGTCCTCAAGCCCGCCCTGGAGAACTATCCGACCGGGGATGACCAGGCCGATGCCGAGCGCATGAACCGCATCGTCGAAGAGGCCGTTCGCGAACACCCGGACCAGTATTTCTGGGCCCATCGCCGGTTCAAGAGCCAGCCTGACCGCGACGTGGACATGTATCCCGGCGTCAAGGATCACCGCCGCGAAAGGCGCCAGGGTCGACAGTCCCAACGGAACGGGAACTGACCCGGAAATGCGTCCGCAACTCCCCCTGAGCGAGCCGCCGGCGTCGCTGTGCATCCTGCGCTTTTCCGCGCTGGGCGACGTCACCCACATGACCCCGGTCGTTCGCACACTCCAGCGCGAGTGGCCGCAGACCCGTCTGACCTGGGTCGTCGGCAAGGCCGAACGCGCCCTGGTCGGCGACATCCCGGGTGTGGAGTTCGTGGTCTTCGACAAGGGTGCCGGATGGGCCGGCTACCGCGCGCTGTGGCAACAAATGAAAGGCCGGCGTTTCGATGTGCTGCTGCACAATCAGTTCGCTCTGCGCGCCAATATCGCAAGCCTCGGCATCCGCGCCGACCTGCGCCTGGGCTATGACCGCGCCCGTTCGCGCGACCTGCATGGGCTGTTCATCAACGCGCGCGTCCCGCCGCACCCCGGGCAGCACGTGATTGACATCTATTTCAGCTTCATCGAGGCCCTGGGGCTCGCCCGGCGCCACATGGTCTGGGACATCCCCGTGCCGGATGACGCGGCTGGCCGGGCTCGCGAGCTTATCCCGGACGATGTCTCCACCCTGGTGATCAGCCCGTGCTCCAGTCACAGCCTGCGCAACTGGACTGCCGAGGGCTGCGCAAGCGTCGCCGACCACGCAGCGCGGGCCCACGGCCTGAAGGTCTTGATCACCGGAGGACCATCCCGAAACGAACAAGAGATGGGCGAGGCGGTGCTGGCGCAAAGCCAGGAACGGCACGAAAATCTGACCGGGAGGACCTCGATCAAGGAAATGCTGGCCATCCTGGGCCGCGCCACCGCCGTGGTCAGCCCCGATTCGGGCCCCGCCCACATGGCGAACGCCATGGGCACGCCGGTAATCGGCCTGTATGCCTGCACGAACCCCGCCCGGGCCCGCCCTTACTACAGCGGCCAGTGGTGCGTGGATCGCTATGACGAGGCAGCACGCCGCGAACTGGGCAAACCGGCTAGCGAGATCCGCTGGGGGACCAAGATCGAACGTCCCGGCGTGATGGAACTGATTCGCCCGGAGGACGTGATCGAACGACTGGATACCTTGATGGCTGCCGGAGCCCCGCGCGCCCTGCCGCCAGAGGTTAGGAATCAACCGCCCGAAAGTTCCCCTGCCTCGTAACCGGCGCGCAACTGCGCAAAGCAGGCGTCGGTGTAGACCCAGCGTTCGCGAATTCGCAGGCGCTTTTCCAGATCGCGCCGAAGTCGCTGCAGGTTGGCCTCCCGCCAGTCACCATCCGTGCCTGCGCGAGACCGGCCTCGATCCCAGTCGATAATCGAAACCGTACCCTCGGGGGCCACCAGGATATTGCGGCTGTTGAGATCCGGATGCCAATGCCCGGCATCGTGAAAGCGCCGGATGCAGGCCCCGACCGCATGCCACGTCGCATCGGGGACCCCGGCCTCGCCGAGGTTCTCGTCGAGCGAACGCGCCCCCGGAATCCGAACCGTGATCAGGTCCGCGGCGTACATCGGACCGAGCCGCACCGCCCGCCCGGCCACCGGGCGCGGCACAGGAAGACCCTCTTCGAACAAGCGCGCGGTATAGGACCATTCGCGCCACGGTCGCGTATCGTCAAGGCCCTGCCACAGGTAACGATCGCCGAGGGCTCGGGCGATTGTACCTCCGCGCATGTAGTGACGCAGAACCCATTCCTCGCCATTTTCGATCGGGCTGCGGAAGAACACGACGCTGCCGCGCCCACCTCCGCGACCGGTCACCAGACCGCGGCTTTCCAGTTCGGAAAAGTCGAACCACCAGGGCTCAGGGGATGCGGGCAACGCGGCATCGAAAAGCACACGGACCCGCCCGCGACGCCAGTGGCGCCCCTCCACGGTCAGGCGGCCCGGCCAGCGGCCTCCAGCACTCCCCACGGAGAGCGCTCGGGCAGATGGCAGGCCTCGGGACGCACGTAGAACGTCGCCACCAGCGCGTGCTGGCCGGCGAGCGCGGCATGGCTGACCTGGTCGGTCAGCACACACCAGCTGTGGTAGGGCTCGAAGACCAGTTCGGTCCCGCGGCCGGGGGCATTCTGGAATTCGTCGCTGTCCTTCATCCAGTTGTGCATGCGCCGCATCGCACGGTCATAGGGCGAGGTGTCGCCGACCACCTCGAGCTGCGGAAGGTTCAGGGCGGACAACGCCCGAAGACTGCCGGTCCAGGCGCGCTCCGCCAGCCCCTGACGCAGACGCGGCGGCGGGGCGATGCCCGCGGCGTCGCCGAACTGGCGGTAGAGTTCACCGAATTCCTCGGCCACCCGCCAGATGCGCGCCTCCTGCGGGTTGATGTTGGTAAAGAAGCGCAGCGGCCGCCAGCCGTGGGTGGCCCCGGCTGGAAAGGCATCCACATGCAGCAGCTCGTTGTTGGAATGTCGCTTGATCACCCGGCCCTTCTCCTGCACCGGGCGGAAGTTGATCTTTCGCGGGCTCCAGCCGTTGGTGAACCCCGGCAGCAAGTGCCCCACAAAACCTTCCACCCGCTCGCCATACTCGCGCAGGATGTGACGCACGCGCTCGCCGGCGACACCCTCGTTCTTCAGACCGCTGATAAAGTCGCCATGCGGGTGATAGCTGATGTTCTTCAGACTGAGCAGCCGGCCAACCTCGTCGCGCAGAAAGGCCAGGTCCTGCTCATCCGGCAGCGGAAGCCGCCCCGGTTCGAACAGCAGCACGCGTCCTTCTTCCAGCGAGCGCTCCAGGCGATCACCGGGGCTTTCGTACTCGTCCGCGCGAACGCGATGCAGGGGCTGGTCACTCATGGTACTTCTCCGGGATCAGTCGGCCTGATCGGCCGCGACCGCATCGAGGTAGGCGCGCACACCCTCCTCGATATCGTGAAATTCCAGGTCGCAGCCAGCCGCACGCAGCTGTGACAGATCCGCCTGGGTATAGCTCTGGTAACGGCCCTTCAGGTGATCCGGGAACGGGATATACTCGATCTCGCCGCGGCCGAACCAGTCGATCGTCGCACGCGCCATGTCGTTGAAGGTCCGCGCGCGCCCGGTCCCACAGTTATAGATCCCGTTCACCTCCGGATGTTCCAGCAGCCAAAGCTTCAGGTTCACGCAGTCGCGGACATCGACGAAGTCGCGGCGCTGTTCGCCATCGGGGTAGCCGTCACAGCCTTCGAAGAGACGGACCGTGTTGCCTTCACGCAGCTGGTTGCTGAAGTGATGGATCACGCTCGCCATCCCGCCCTTGTAGCCCTCGCGCGGACCATAGACGTTGAAGTAGCGAAGACCCACAACCTGGGCCGTCAGTGAGTCCATGTGCCGGCGCAGGTACTGGTCGAACGCGAGCTTGGAGTAGCCGTAGGCATTCAACGGGCGCTCGTGAGCAGGTTCCTCGCGGAAGGTGTCATTGCCGCCGTAGACCGCCGCGGAGGAGGCATAGATAAACGGAATGCGACGATCCTGGCACCAGTGGAACAGCTCGCGGGTGTAGGCAAAGTTGTTGCGCATGATATAGCGCCCGTCCCACTCCGTGGTGGCCGAGCACGCACCCATGTGGAACACGGCCTCCACCGGCCCCAGATGGGCATCGGCCTCGATCAGGTCGCGGAAGTCTTCCTTGTCGTGATAGTCGGCGATGATGCAGTCGGTCAGATTCAGCGCCTTCTGACCGTGGGTCAGGTTGTCGACCACGACAATGTCGGTGCGGCCACGACGGTTGAGTTCCTTGACCAGATTGCTGCCGATAAATCCGGCACCGCCGGTAACGATGATCACGGGGACGACTCCTGAAAAGCTGGGGATCCACCGCATTGTACGCGGCGCGCACAAGACGGGGAAACCAAAGCGCGAGCAGTGGGCGTCAGGACGACGACGGCTTGCGCATGCGCTCGATCATCGACGAGGTCGAGCAACCATCAAGGAAGTCGAGGATCTCCACGCGTCCGCCGTGCGCAACCACCGCATCGTGCCCGGCGATGTCCCGCGGACGGTAGTCGCCACCCTTGACCAGCCGGTCCGGAAGGACCTCTCCGACCAGACGCGCCGGCGTATCCTCGGCAAACGGGACGACCCAGTCCACCGAGGCAAGCCCGGCAAGCACGGCCATACGCTGCTCGACCGGGTTCACCGGCCGCCCCTCGCCCTTCAGCCGGCGCACGGACTCGTCATCGTTTACCGCCACGATCAGACGGTCGCCCAGACTGCGTGCACGCTCGAGATAGCCAACATGGCCAGCATGCAGAAGATCGAAACAGCCATTGGTCATCACGATGCGCTCGCCATGCACCCGGGCATCCGCCACTGCGCGCAGCAACTCGTCCTCGGTCAACACGCCACGCCCCGTCTGTTCCTGGTCCTGCAAGGCCCGACGCAACTCCGCAACGCTGACGGTCGCGGTACCCAGCTTGGCCACCACGATACCGGCCGCGATATTGGCCAGGGCCATTGCCTGCGGGAGTTCCAGGCCGGTTGCGAGCCCGGCCGCCAGAGTCGCAATCACGGTATCGCCGGCCCCGGTCACGTCGAACACCTCACGCGCCCGAGCACCCAGATGCACCGGGGTTGCGCCCGGACGAATCAGGCTCATGCCATCCTCACCGCGTGTCACCAGCAGCCCGTCAATGCCGCAGTCGCGGGCCAGCGCCTCGCCTCGTGCGACCAGTTCGGCTTCGTCGGCGCAACGTCCAACCACGGCCTCGAACTCGGTCAGATTCGGAGTCATCAGCGTCGCACCGCGATAGAGTGAGAAATCGCGACCCTTGGGGTCCACCAGAACGGGCACCCCGGCGGCGCGCGCAGCTTTGATCAAGGGCTGGGGGTCGCGCAGCGCACCCTTGGCGTAGTCCGACAGGACCACTGCGCCGGAGCCCGCCAGCAACGGTTCGACCTGCGGCAGCAGGTCGGCGGCATGGATACCCGGAAAACCGTCCTCGAAGTCGAGACGGATCAGTTGCTGATGGCGACTGATGACGCGCAGCTTGGTGATGGTGGCCGCGCCCGGCTGGCGGCGGAAGTGGCAGTTCACGCCCGCGCCCTCGAGCAGCCCGGCGAGTTCGGAGGCCGCCTCGTCCTCGCCGGTTACACCGACCAGATCGGCATGGCCGCCGAGGGCGGCGAGGTTCAGGGCAACGTTGCCGGCGCCACCCGGGCGCTGTTCGATGTCGCGCACGTGGACGACCGGGACCGGTGCCTCCGGGGAGATGCGGTCCGTGCCGCCGTGCCAGTATCGGTCGAGCATCAGATCGCCGATCACCAGCACACGGGCCTGATCAAATGAGGGGAGGGAAACTTTCATCGGAGGGAAGTGCTGGCCCGAGCGGGACTGGCCGGAATGTGCTCGCGACCGGTCAGCCTGCCATACACGCGATCAGTCGTCGTCTTTCAGGATGAACTGGGTGCCGCAGTAGGGGCACTGGGAACGGCCGTCCGGGGTCTCGTCGATCGGGAGGAATACGCGCGGGTGCGAGGCCCACAGGGCCATCTTCGGCATGGGGCAGTGCAGCGGAAGATCCTTGCGCGTGACCGTGACCTCGGTCTGGGCATTCGCGGTCTGGTACTGGTCCTGATGGTGGGCGGTATCGGGGTTCACCATGGTTATTCTCGCATCCGGTTGACGGAAAGTTCGGGGACCTCAGATGAAGGTCAGCCAGCCTTCGTGGCGACTGTCGCGCCCCTGCACCACGTCGAAGTAGCGTGACTGCAGGCGTTCGGTGATCGGGCCACGGGTGCCGGCGCCGATCGGACGGTCGTCGACCTCGCGGATCGGGGTCACCTCGGCGGCAGTGCCGGTAAAGAAGGCCTCGTCCGCAATGTACACCTCGTCGCGGGTGATGCGCTTCTCGATGACCTCCAGCCCTTCCTCGCGCGCCAGCTCGATGACCGTGCGGCGGGTGATGCCGTCGAGC
>JAWLFM010000153.1:0-6566 GCA_041685565.1 Thioalkalivibrio sp. | reverse complement strand
CGATGCCGCACGTGCCGACGCCGGCCGCACCCGAAGCCGGCGTTCGCGCCGCGGAGGGCGCCGCCGGAGCAAGAGTCGGAGCACAGCAACCGGTCAGGATTCCGACGCATCCGAAGAGGGCAGCGCTCAGGCTGATCGACCGACGGAGACGGCTCCTTCAGCGACCGCGCCTCCAGAGGGTCAGACAGGCCCAACGGCACCTGCTGCCGCCCCGGCGGATGTTGAACCCGACCGCGGCACAAGCCCTGGCGGGGCAAGCGGGCAGAGCGACGAGGCGGCAGCGAGCCCTGCCGAAATCAGGCAACGGGAGGCGCGCGCGGCGCTTGCACGCATGGCCGCCTCGATTCCGGCCACCAGCCCGACGCCGACCTCAGACAAGTCCCCGGCCGCGGGCGACACATTGACTCCAGTCGCCACTGAAGAGACCCTAGCGGCGCGCGCGCCGGCTCCGGCAACGACCGGTAGCCGTATGGCTCCCCAGCCCGCTGCTGGCGAAGCTGCACCCGATCGCGAGGGAACCCGACGGGAGCCTGCCGCACGGTCAACAGCCGATGGCGGTGAAGTGGCGCCGGAAGTCGAAAGGCCGGTGCCTGAGCCGGCACCGGCAACCCGATCCGCGCCCGGCGACACCGAGGGCAAAGGCGAGGAGGAACCCGCGCCAACTCCGACGCCCGTCCGCGTGGATAGCACCGATGCCACACCAGCTGTGGATCAGGCCGAGCAGCAACCGAGGTCTGCAACCCCGCCGGTGGATGCCGCGCCACCCGACGCTGCCGAGACGGCCAAGGCCAAGCCGAAACGGACACGCAGGCCGCGTAAGCCCCGGGCATCGGCGAAGACCCCTGTGGAGGGCACGAAGGACGAGGACACCCCCTCTGGCGCCGAACCCGCGCCAGGCGAGACGGCTGCTGCAACACCCGGCGCTCGGGGCGATGCCCCGGACCCCGAAGCCGATGCGGAGGTGCCCAAGAAGCCGAAGCCAACGCGTAAGCCGCGTGCCCGCAGGGCGCAGGGATCAGGCGGCAAGGGGAAGGCCGAAGAAAATACCGTAACAGACCCGACGGCCGGCGCGTCACCCGAATCCGCACCCGAGGCCAAGGAAGAAAAGGCCTCGTGAGCGCGGAACACTGATGGCGGGCTTTTCTACCCGCCATCAGTGCCTTCGCTTGCCTCGACTGGGCCGGTGTGGCCATCGCCTCTTTTTGGCATGGCCCACTAGTGTCAAGACACTAGAGCCTGTGTCGCTCCCGCAAGTGCGACAAAAAGCCCGTCGCCGCGTCTTCGACCAGGTCCATCACCGTAGCAAAGCCCTGTGAGCCACCATAATAGGGATCAGGAACTTCCCGCTCCGCTCTGGCGCCAGCGAATTCAAGGAAACGGTACAGGCGCGCCTTGCCGTCAGCAGGCTGTAGTTTGCGGGCGCTGCGCAGATTCTCATCATCCATGACCAGAATGTAATCGAAGTCGAGGAAGTCCTGGGCCTCCAGTCGCCGCGCCCGCTGCCCACCCAGTTCATAGCCGCGCGCACGGGCGGCCGCCTGCGCCCGGCGGTCCGGGGGTTCACCCACGTGATAACTGTGCGTTCCCGCGGAATCGACCTCTATGGCATGGTCCAGACCCGCTTCCCGTATCCGCTGGGCAAACACCCCATGGGCCATTGGGGAACGGCAGATGTTGCCCATGCACACCATCAGAACCTGTATCTTTTGCATGAATTCCTGTTCTTTTTGCCGAAAGGTCCACATCATTTCCGCGCCCGCCGGCCGAACGCGGATACGTCTCTAGTGGGTCTGGTGCACGAGTCGACCCTTCTCTCGCAGGCCTGCTCCTGGGGCGAGGGGTGACCATCTATCCCACCCATGCCCGGGCATTTCGAAACAGCCGCAGCCAGGGGCCTTCTTCCCCCCAGGACTCAGGATGCCAGGAATACTGCACCGTCCGAAAGACACGCTCGGGATGCGGCATCATGATCGTGACCCTGCCGTCGCTACTGGTGAAACCCGTGACCCCCTCCGGGGAACCGTTCGGGTTGGCGGGATACCTCGTCGCCGGAATGCCATCGGCCTCCACATAACGAAGTGCCACCTGGCGGCCTGCATCGAGACCCTGCAGATCCGGCGATTCCCCGAAGCGCGCCCGCCCTTCTCCGTGGGAAACCACCACCGGAAGGATGGACCCGCACATGCCGGCCAGGAGTACCGAAGGACTATCCTCGATCCGCACCAGCGACAGGCGGGCCTCGAACTGCTCCGATCGGTTGCGCACGAATCGCGGCCAGTGCCCGGCGCCCGGAATCAGCGGTGCCAGGTGCGACAACATCTGGCAGCCATTGCAGACCCCCAGGGCAAAGGTCTCCGAACGCTCGAAAAAGGCCTGGAACCCATCCCGAAGCGCGGGATTGAACAGAATGGTCTTCGCCCAGCCTCCGCCCGCACCGAGCACATCGCCGTAGGAGAAACCGCCGCAGGCCGCCAACCCGCGGAACCCGGACAGATCGTGACGTCCGGCGAGGAGGTCCGTCATGTGGACATCGACGGGTTCGAAGCCACTGCGTTCGAAGGCGGCGGCCATCTCGATCTGGCCATTCACGCCTTGCTCGCGAAGGATCGCGACCCGTGGACGCTGCCCCGTGGCTACGAACGGTGCCGCGACATCCACGTCCGGCGCGAAGCTCAGATCGACGCGCAGCCCTCGATCGTCCGACACCCGATCCAGTTCCTCACGGGCGCAATCGGGCTCATCGCGCAGCCGTTGCATATGAAAGCTGGTTTCCTGCCACTGACGCTGGAGGCTCCCGCGATCGGCCTCCAGCAATGCGCGCTCGCCTTGCCGGATGCGCACGGCCCCGGAGGGATCCAGCGTCGCCACCAGGTGGACGTGCGCCAGGAGACCCAAGGCCGCAAAGGCCTCGCGGACCTCGGCTTCGGCGCCCGGCGCCAGTTGCACCACGGCCCCCAGCTCCTCGTTGAACAGCCAGGGAACCGCCGCGACCGCTTCGGGCACGGTGATATCCAGGCCGCAGCGTCCGGCGAAGGCCATCTCCAGCAGGGTCACGATGAGACCCCCATCGGCGCGATCGTGGTAGGCGGTGATCCGACCCCGGCTCTTCAATTGCTGGACGACACCGAAGAATCCGCGCAGACGCTCCGCGTTCACCAGGTCCGGTGGGGCCTGGCCGATCTGTCCGTGCACCTGCGCGAACGCCGAACCACCCAGTCGCGACTGCCCTTCACCGAGGTCGATCAGCCACAGCGGGCCGGCGGCTGCGGTATCAGGCAGCGGGGTCAGGGTCCTGCGGACGTCCGTGACGGGCGCGAATCCCGAGACGATCAACGATACCGGGGAGATCATCTGCCGCGGTTCACCGTCGTGCTCCCAGACCGTGCGCATCGACAGGGAATCCTTGCCCACCGGGATGCTGATCCCGAGGCGGGGGCACAGATCCTCGCCAATCGTCCGCACGGTATCGAACAGTGCGGCATCCTGGCCGGGCACGCCCGCCGCCGCCATCCAGTTCGCCGAGAGCCGGATCTGGCCGGTATCGGCGATATCGGCCCCCGCCAGGTTGGTGATTACCTCACCCACCGCCATGCGGCCCGAAGCCGGCGCCGACAGGATGGCCAGCGGCGTTCGCTCGCCCATGGCCATTGCCTCGCCGGTGCAGGAATCGAAATCCGTCAGCGTGATGGCGCAGTCCGCCACCGGCACCTGCCAGGGGCCGACCATCTGGTCGCGCGCGACAAGGCCACCCACCGAGCGATCCCCGATGGTGATCAGGAAGTGCTTGGCGGCGACCGATGGCAGACGCAGCACACGCGACAGGGCCTCGGCGAGGCCCTCTTCCGCCTCCAGGGCATTCTCGCGCCCGGGCAGCCGGGAATCGACCCGTGTCATCCGTGGCGTCTTGCCGAGCAGCACCGACATCGGCAGGTCCACCGCCGGCGTACCCAACAGGGCGTCGTCCACACGCAGATGCGCCGCATCGGTGGCCTCGCCAACCACCGCGAAGGGCGCTCGTTCCCTCTCCGCGATCGCCACAAAGGTGGGGAGCAGGTCTGCGGCAATCGCCAGGACGTAGCGCTCCTGCGCCTCGTTGCACCAGAGCTCCAGCGGCGAAAGCCCCGGCTCTGCCGACGGCACGTTGCGCAGCTCGATCACTCCGCCCCGCCCGGCATCATTCAGGATCTCGGGGATGGCGTTGGAGAGTCCCCCGGCGCCGACATCGTGAATGGACAGGATCGGGTTTCCGGCACCCCGCGCGGTACAGCGATCGATCACCTCCTGGCAACGGCGCTCCATCTCCGGGTTTCCGCGCTGCACCGAGGCGAAGTCGAGTTGCTCGGCGCTGGCACCACTGGCCACCGATGAGGCCGCACCACCGCCAAGGCCGATCAGCATCGCCGGTCCGCCCAGCACGATGATGGGCGTGCCGGCGGGCAGGGATTCCTTTTGCACGTGTTCGCGGCGTATCGACCCCAGGCCGCCTGCGATCATGATCGGCTTGTGATAGCCGAACAGCATGCGCGCATCGCCGACACCCGCCTCCAGCTCCAGGGTGCGGAAGTATCCGGCCAGGGCCGGCCGGCCGAACTCATTGTTGAAGGCCGCTCCCCCGATGGGACCATCGATCATGATGCCCAGCGCGCTCTCGATCCGGGCCGGACGTCCGAAATCGGCCTCCCAGGGCTGCACAAAGCCGGGAATCCGGAGATTGGAGACGCTGAACCCGGTCAGCCCCGCCTTGGGCTTGGAACCGCGCCCGGTCGCCCCCTCGTCCCGGATTTCGCCACCGGAACCCGTGGCGGCCCCTGGGAATGGCGAGATTGCGGTGGGATGATTGTGGGTCTCCACCTTCATCAGGATCGGCAGATCGACCTCGACCCGGCGGTAGGTGCCGGAATCGCCGTCGGGAATCAACCGCGTGCCGGTGTGCCCTTCGATCACCGAGGCGTTGTCGCAATACGCGGACAGTACGCCCTCGGGGTGCTTCTTATAGGTATGGCGGATCATTCCGAACAGGGTCTGCTCCTGTCCCTCGCCATCCACGACCCAACTGGCGTTGAAGATCTTGTGCCGGCAATGCTCCGAGTTGGCCTGGGCGAACATCATCAGTTCGGCATCGGTGGGCGCGCGCGCCATCGACCGGTAGGCCTCGGCCAGGTACAGAATCTCGTCGCCGGACAGGGCCAGCCCCAGTTCGCGATTGGCAGTCTCCAGAGCGGCCACCGGGTCCGGTTTCAGCTCAACCAGGCCCAGGGGCCGCGGACCTTCTTCGCGAAACAGCGCGGCCGCCCCGGCGGAGTCGGCCAACACGGTTTCGGTCATGCGATCGTGCAGGGGAGCAGCCAGCACATCCAACGGCAACGCCCCGATGGAAGCTCCTTCGACGAACCAGTGGATTCCACGCTCGATGCGGCGCAGGGCCGACTCCAGGCCCGCGTGAAGGGCGATCTCGGTGGCCTTGGAGGACCATGGGCTGATGGTCCCCATCCGGGGGATCGAGAACAGGGACCGCGCCGATTCGAACTCCGGCGTCACCCAGGGATCGCCCTCGCCAAGCAGCAGGTCCGCGAGTCGCGCCTCTTCTTCGGCCGACAGCTCCCGGGGCGTATCCACGAAATAGATGAAACGCGCCGCCAGTCGCCCGACGTCCGGGAACCGCTCCTGCAGGCGCGCCTCGCGCTGCCGGATTCGGAAGGGCGACAAGGCCCTGCCCCCCTCGAAAACTCGCATGCAATCTCCCCATGGCCCAAAATGAACGGCCATTGTACCCAAGCTGGAAGTATCGCTGATGGCAGGGAACTGGAATTCCGGTACACTGTCATACCAGTACCAAGGGGACGACATGGTTTCGACGTGGGTCACAAAACCCGAGGTGCATGCCGAGGCTGTAGCTGCCCTCGTAAAAACAGCTGCAAACCAATAGTTGCCAACGACGACAACTACGCACTCGCTGCTTAAAAACCAGTAGAGTGCCGTCCGACTGGAGCCGTGCCTGCGCGTCCAGCACCGGGCGTCGATCTCGCAGGATCGTGGAGAAGCTTCCCGGGGCCGATCCACTAAAACTCAACCGGGATCGCTGGTGGTTGTCCCTGCCCGTCGGGTAGCCCCCAGTTAAAGCAAAGACGCGGATAAGCATGTAGAGCCGAAGGCGGAGGTCTTGCGGACGCGGGTTCGATTCCCGCCGTCTCCACCAGACTAGTAATGAAACGGCACCTCCGGGTGCCTTTTTTATTGGATTTTTACGCGTCTGCGCGGGTTCCTGCGGCCCCGTACGAACTCGGAGAGTCCGCCGTCGCCCACCCCCGATGCGCCATCTCACCCTCTCCTGGGCCTCTTTCTCGTCGTGCGTGGAAGCCGAGAACAAGGTCCACGAGTTCGGAACTTTTTTCCTTTTTTCCCATGACTTACACGCGGACTGTTCACGCGTGTTTTCTCGCGGCATTGGATAGGGGGGAGACAAGCGCTACCCGCGGGCGTGGGGAGGTTTCGCGGCCCTGAGCGGCCAGTCGATGGGGATGGATGAGTGGCTGAAGTCGGACGTGAACCTGACACTGGAGACGGAA
>JAWLFM010000152.1:0-6591 GCA_041685565.1 Thioalkalivibrio sp. | reverse complement strand
GCTTCGCTCGCAATGACGAAGCCTTGTGTTCAGCGCTTCCCTAGGGCGGTGGGGACTGATAGGCCTTGTAGATCAGCAGGGCAAGCAATCCGATGATGACCAGAACGGATGCGCCCAATGCCGCGATGGTCAGGTAGACGATGACGTCGCCGTATTCCATGAAACACCCCCTGAAACGGCAATGATGCCTTCATAAGGATAGGGCCTTCCGTCGGCAAGGCGCAAGACGGGAATCCGGGACGATCGAGCCTGCGCCGCACCCGACGGATCGTCAGGAGGCGCGACGTCCCCTGCTCGCATGCATGCACAACGGGTGCACCGGGCAACTCCTGGCCGATTCGGACGAGGCCGTGTCGGCTCAGTGCTTTGGATCGATGTCAAGGGTCCTGCAGCGACCGATGCTCAGGCTGCTCACCGTCAGAAACACCTCCCTGAGGAAGGCGACCAGGGTTCCGGTCACGGTGCCGCGGATGGCGGAGCATAGGGCTTCATCGGAGGGGCATAGTGCCCCGGGTAGGGCTGTCCGTACACCGGACCCGGACCGTAAGGATGCCCGTAGGCATAGGCATAACCATAGGTGGGACCACGGCTGGACCCATAGCCGCCCGCGCCTACGGAGAAACTGATGCCGCCGTAAACGTTGCCCATGCCGAACATGTCCGCGATCATGCAGCCGGGCCCGGACCAGAAGGCGCTCGCCTGTATCGGGACGGTCACGATGCCGACGCAGGCGGCGGCCCGAAGAAACTCGAAGAGCGTTCGCATCATTGGAGTCCTTATCGTGGATGGATCTGCGAATGTCCTGGCATTCTCCGCCCCTGACGACGCCAGGCGGTGCCCTTGGCCGCAATGCCAGGGGGCGTGGATGGCAGGCGCCGCATGATGCATTCCGCCTGGGCGGCTGCCCTTCGGCCGATGCCACACCTCTCATATATAGCACTGCTTGGCCGAAGGCGCCGGTAAAAGGGCCCAGCAGAGCGATACCATGCGTTGCATGACAATGGGCAAGGGAGACGCGAAATGACCCGGATCCGCAGGGGGAGGTCGAACGATCGCACTGTGAAGGAGGCGGATGCAGCCCCATGCCCGGGACGTCTCGGCGCGCCGGTGATGCCGTGTGGACCGGGGCGACGCTGGGCCGGGCGCGCGGTGGCCCTCGGCCTCGTCTTCATGTCTCTGCTGTTATCCTGGCATGCGCTGGCCAAGCTCGATTTCCTCTACCCCGTCTGGTATTCGGCCCTCGCCATTGGGGATCATATCAGCCACTACGGCGCGTTGAATCGCACCGGAAGACAGGACTTCGTGCTGACTGGACCCGAGGAACATCGGCGCCTGTTCGGCGCTGTGGTGGACGGGATCCACGGGCGGGGCATTCCTCTGGATCAGCTGGTCTATCGGGACAGGGACGGCAATGTCCTGGGCGGCTTCCTGCGGGCGGAAGAGGTGGGGCATCTGCGCGATGTTGGGGCACTGGTGGACAAGCTGTTGCTCGCCGGCTGGTCGGTCACGGCCCTGACGGTGATTCTGGTGCTGTTGCACGGTCGCCGCGGCCTTTGCCTGCCAAGCCTGGCGCGGGCCCTGTTGGGATACGGCATCCTGTTGGGGCTGACGGGAGTCGTCGTCGGGGTGATTGGCCCCCAGCAGGTCTTTGATGGACTCCATGAGTGGATCTTCGCGTCCGGTCACCCATGGTTCTTCTACTATCAGGATTCCCTGATGACCACGGTGATGAAGGCCCCCGATATCTTTGCCGCCATCCTATTGACGTGGCTCGTGCTGCACCTGGTCCTGTTTGCCTTCTTGCTCGCCGTCCTCCGCCATCTCTCGAGCATGTCCTTCTTCACCCATCCAACGGAGCAACCATGATGCGCTACCTTCACATCGCACTGATCGCCCTCTTCGTGGCAATCATCGCCCTCTTCATGCTGCAGAATCTCGAGGCAACCACGGTCTCCCTTCTTGCCATCAGCTTGACCATGCCCCTGGCGGCGCTGATCTTCGTTGTCTACGTCCTCGGGATGCTGACGGGGGGATTTGCCATGGCACTGCTACGCAGGTCGTTTCACCGGGCGTCCAGAAAAAAGCCGGTACACTAGTAAGTAGTGGACCTGGCCACCGGCATCCGCGATGCCGGGCCGCGGCTCATTTCTTCTTCTTCTCGGCCTTGGCTGCGCGCTTCTCCAGCAACGACTTCGCAGGCTTCTTCTTGCTGTCCCGTTTCTGGTCCATTCCTTTGCTCATTGTTCCTGTTCCTGTTCCTGTTTGTCCGACGCAGCAGGCTCCGGGGCAGTCCGGGCCAACTTCTTCTGGCGTTTCTCTTCCTGCTGCCTTTCCTTCTTCAGTTCCCGCTGTCGCTTGTCGTACTGGTAGTTGGGCTTGGCCATGGGGGCTCCGCTGAGTGCAAGGTGCAGGAAGGGAATGGGTGAGGCGGGGTACCCTGCACGAAGGCAGCCCGACCCCAAGAGTACCACCCGCAGGGCATCGTGTGCCCGGTCTATTCGCCACTGTGCAGCAGAAGGCCCCGCCGACGGGCCAGGCGGAAGACGCTCATGAACAGCGCCGCCCCGAGGATCATGTAGACCAGATTGAGCACCAGGGCGGCAAGGAAATGCCCCGTGTGGAAACCCTCGCCGAGCATCACCGCGCGCATGCCCTCGAAGACATGGGCCGAGGGCAAGGCCAGGGCGACGGGCTGCAGCCAGTTCGGGAGTGTCTCGATCGGATAATAGATGCCGGAGACGGGCGCCAGGGCGAAGATGGCCACCCAGGCCAGGCTCTGGGCGCCGAGTCCGAAGCGCAGCACCAGTCCGCTGATCATCAGTCCGAGGGCCCAGCCGGTGACCAGTAACTGGGTGAAGAACACGATCAGCGGCAGCCCCAGCGTGAAGACGGAGTAGTGATAAAGCGGGATGGCCAGCAGGGCGGCCGGCACCACCCCGATCAGGGTGCGTACCGTGCTGATGCCCAGCAGCGAAACGATCAGCTCCCAGGGCCGCAGAGGGCTGACGAACAGATGGCCGAGGTTACGGGAATAGAGTTCCTCGAAGAAGGGCAAAGTGACACCCAGCTGGGCGCGAAACAGGACATCCCACAATAGTACCGCTGCGAGCAGCAGCCCGGCCGCCTGGGCCACCCACTCGCTGTGGTCCATGAAGAATTGCGTGATGAACCCCCACAGGATCATCTGCATGACCGGCCAGTACGCGAGTTCCAGGACACGTGGCCAGGAGCCACGCAGCAGATAGATGTGGCGCAGCACCATGGCGTAGATGCGGATCAGAGATGCCATGCACGGGTTCCTTGGGGGGGCTGCAGCATGGGATGGTCAGACCCTGCGCGCAACGTCGAGGAAGACCTCTTCCAGGTTGCGCCGACCATAGCGGTCGGTCAGGCCCTGCGGACTGCCGTCGTCCACGATGCGGCCGGAGCGGAGCATCATGACGCGATCGCATAATCGTTCCACCTCGGGCATGTTGTGCGAAGCCAACAGGATCGTCGCGCCGGAGCGGGCGCGATAGGCCTCCAGCAGACCGCGGATCCGGTCGGCGGTATCCGGGTCCAGCGAGGCCGTGGGTTCGTCCAGAAGCAGCACCTCGGGCGCGTTCAGCAGCGCCTTGGCGAGGGCTACGCGGGTCCGCTGGCCCGCCGACATCTCCCGATAGGCACGCTCCATGAATCTCTCCAGATCAAGATCTTCCGCCAGCCGCTTTATCCTTCGGGACAGGTTTCGGACGCCGTACAGGCGCCCGTATACGTTCAGATTCTCGCGCACGGTCAGGCGTTGCGGCAGGTCAATGTAAGGCGAGGCGTAGTTCATGCGCCCCAGGACCTGGTAGCGGTGCCGGAGCATGTCCGTGTCCAGGACGCGGATGTTTCCGGAACTGGGTGTCATCAGGCCCAGCAGCATGGCCAGCGTCGTGGTCTTGCCCGCTCCGTTCGGTCCGAGCAGGGCCGTGGCCGAGCCAGGGGCGATCGAGAAGCTGATCCCGTCGACCGCAACCGCCTTGCCGAAACGCTTGGTAAGATCTGCTACCTGTATGGCCATGATGGGTTCGGAGGGGATCGAGGTTGCACAGTGGGCAGTGAGACCGTCACGATCAATATACCGGAGGGTGAGGCCCGGAACATCGGCCTGCTGCCGGGCATCGGGCGGCTCCTGGGATCCGGCCGCGGCCGATGTGCGAAAGCCCTCTTCTGTTTGCCAGCGGAGTGTCGTCCATGATGCGAACCATTGCGTTGCATGCACGCCCGCTTCTGTTCGCTTGCTGCGCGTTGTTGCTGCCGAGTTCCTCGGGCTCGCCTCTGGGCCCTGACCGGGGCGACGTGAGCAACGATGTCATCGAGGACGCGATTGCGGGATACAAGGTCGGATTGGAAGAGATACGTAACGGTGAGTTGGGGTCCGGGCAGGCGCGGATCCGCGAGGCGGTGGCGGATCTCGGCATGGCGGGGGACGCCTGCAGCCGGAGGCCGGGCTGCGGGACGCAGCGCTTCATGGCGGCCTATCACGAGCTTTTGACCCTGCGCAGCGCCATGCTCACCGAGGCGGATGAGGGTCTGGCACAGCTGGAATCGGAGGGGGTCTCCGAGACCGAGGATGTCTTCGAATCCGCGGGTGCTCCCGCCGATCCGGGTGTCGCTGTCGGCGCAGGCAGCGACTGGTTCGACGGCATGATGCTGTCACCGACCATCGAGTACAACAGCCTGGTCCGGGGCGCGATGAACGACTGGCTGACCTGGAAACGACCCACGCTGGTCGATGCCTACGAGAACTACATGCACATGCGCCACCTGATGTGGCCCCATTACGAGGAGGCCGGAATCCCCGAGGGGCTGCTGTTCGGTATCCTGGCGAAGGAGTCGGGCGGGCGGGTGCACTCGGTCTCCCGCGCGGGGGCAGCCGGTCCGCTGCAGTTCATGTTCTACACGGGGCTGCGCTTCGGACTCACCACCGTCGACGGATTCGACCAGCGCTTCGACCCGGCGGAGTCCGCGCGCGCGAGCGTTGCCTATCTGCGGGCACGTTTTGCCGAGCATGATGGCGATCTTGCGCTGGCCCTGGCGGCATACAATGGCGGAGAGACCCGGGTCCTCCGACTGGCGCGCAGCGCCTCTGTGGCGAGCTTCTGGAATCCGGAGATCTTCGACCCGCTGCCGCGCGAGACGCAGGAGTACGTTCCTTATGTGCTCGCTGCTGCATTGCTGTTCGACCGCCCGGAGGACTACGGCATCGAGTTTCCGCAGGTGCCTGCCGGGCCCGGCCAGATCGAGCTTCAGGCGCCGATCACCCTGAGTGAACTGGGCGTCTGCCTGGGGCAGGGGGACAGCCGCTCAGGCTGGTTTCGGGCGCTGCGCAATCTCAACCCGCGTCACGAACACGATGTCCCCCTGCCGGCCGGCTCCACCGTGCGGCTGCCGGCCCCGGTGGTTTCGGCCTACGGGGAGCACTGTGTGGAGGGTCCGCGCCTGCAACTCGCGAAGGCCCTGCATGATGCCCGCGAGCAGCGCCGGATCCTGCTCGCCGTCCGCACCTATACCGTGCGCAGGGGCGACACGCTCTCCACCATCGCCGCGGAGCAGGGGTGTCCGAGCATGCGGGCCATCGCCGATGCCAACGGCATCCCGGGGCCGCGTTACCTGATCCGACCGGGGCAGCAGTTGGAACTGCAGGGTTGCCGGATCTGACGCAGAGCTGCTGCGGCCCCTCGGCGCGGGCTTCGGAAAGACAATGCGTCCCGAGCGGTTCTTGCGCGACATATCCTAGGACGACTTCCCGAGGCCAGCATCTGAAACCTTCTTTCCATAACCAGTCCCAGAGGCACCGATGAGCGGCCCGGACGATCGCGCGGCACAACGTCCGGTGGGCCGGGACCTGCGTGTGCTGGTACCGCTGGCGGGTTTTGTTCGACCCTACCTGCGTACCCTGCTGCTGGGCGCACTGGCACTGCTTCTTGGGGCCGGGGCCATCCTGGCGTTCGGTTTCGTGCTCCGGCTCCTGGTGGATGCCGGGCTCAGCGAGCAGGATCCCGCTGCGCTGAATCGCGCCCTGCTGGCCCTGCTGGGTGCGGTCACCGTGATGGCGGCGGGTGCGGGTCTGCGCATCTATCTGGTCACCTGGCTGGGGGAACGCGTGGTGGCTGATCTGCGCCGGGCGGTCTTTGCCAATGTGATCGCGATGGACCCCGGCTTTTTCGAGCGCACGCGCACCGGCGAGGTCATCTCGCGGCTCACCGCGGACACCACCCTGATCCAGGTCGTGGTGGGCAGCACCCTGGCCATCGCCGCGCGAAACCTGCTCCTGATCGTGGGCGGACTCATCCTGATGTTCCTGACCAGCCCCATGCTGACGGCCTGGCTGCTGCTGGGGCTGCCCGTGGTGGCGCTGCCGGTGTGGTCCCTGGGCCGCAGGGTACGCCGGCTCTCGCGGGAGACCCAGGACCGGGTCGCAGCCGTTGGCGGACGTGTGGATGAGAGTCTGTATGCCATCCAGACCGTGCAGTCGCACGTGCAGGAGGGGGCCGAGCGCGCCCGTTATGCCAGTGCCGTGGAGGCGGCCTTCGGTGCGGCCATCCGGCGCGCGGCGGTGACCGG
>JAWLFM010000151.1:0-6614 GCA_041685565.1 Thioalkalivibrio sp. | reverse complement strand
GAAGGAATCGCCAGCGCGCAAGTTCGCCTTGAGCCGCTCCAGGACCGAACGTTCGGTCGCCTCCCCCTGCAGCATGCGGGGCGTGGCGCCGAGGACCTCTTCGCGCGTATAGCCCGTCATGCGCTCGAAGGCATCATTGACGTAAACGAAGGCTGGTCCCGGCGGGTCCAGCTCGGCGGTGGTGATGACCACCGCATAATCGGTCTGGCCAATGATCGCTTCCAGGATGCTGGGTTTGTCACCGGATTCCATTCGTTCACCCTCAAGGTGACGACGGTCGCACAAGGGGGCCGATGCGCCCGCGCGCATCAAAGCACATCAACTCATTTTGGTTATAGCAGAGTGGATTCAACGGCGCCCCTTGTCCGGTACACGCTAGAGGCGATCCGCGGGCCCGGCATCCAGGGCCGGCCGTGGTCTGGGGCCGCGGGGCCCGGTCCGGCGAGTTCCGTCCGTTGCGTTTGGCCTTGTAAAGCCCCTGGTCCGCCCGGAAAAGGGCCTCGCGCAGGTGTTTACCGTCCAGCTCGATCTCTTGCACGAGACCGATGGAAAATGTCCGGCTGCACCAGCCCAAATCATTACCCCAGCAGGACCATCCACACCGATAACGACCGCCAGGCCCTGCGAACCGCCTGATTGCAGTGTCATTGATGCAGCCCCTGTCACAGCATCAGCATCGAGAGCACGCTCAGGGCATTGGCCACGACAATGGACAGCCAGGGCTTGGTCGTGCCCTGAAGAATCAGCAGGAAAATACCGGGGCGCCGGCCAGGGCTCCGACCTGGATCAGCCGGAAACCTGGCTCGCGATCAAGCCGCTGGATGACCACGGCCAATAGCAAGTACGTCAGCGCCAATGCGATGAACACAGCCAGAATGAACGCCCGGAAGTCCATTGCGCTCGCACTGTACGTCAAGGGTTGGAGGCAAGGGATCGTGTGGGTAGGCCTGGCTGAACCGATGGCGGCATTCTGCAGTGCCCGGACAGCGGTTCAGGAAGCACGACTTCGCGCGAGCGCGGCGAGGTCTTCGTTGATTCGGGTGATGGCCGGGGTAATCGCGCGGCGGACCTCGGGCGCGAGGCCGGTGCCGTCTTCGAGCTGGGCGGGTTCGATGCCGTGGACGATGAGACTCTCGGGGAGTTCGCCCAGGGAGCGGGCGAGTTCGACGGCCTCGGCGAGGCCGATGCCGTGGGAGGAGTAGCCGTCGCCGTGCGGCAGGGGCTCGCGGGCGTCCAGACGGTGGAGGGTGCCGGGGGCCGCACCGGTGACGATGGCGTCGACCAGGATGACCGGGTCGTGGCCCTGCCACAGCTCCATGAGTTCGGCGGGTTCGCCGCTGCAGGTGGCGGTAGTGAGGCCCGGCGCGCCGGCGAGTGCGTCGACCGCGGCGTGGCCGACGCCGTCGTCGCCGCGCCAGGGGTTCCCTATGCCGATGACGAGAGGGCCTTTGGTGGCAGTCACTGGGAATGCTTCCGTGGGATCGTCCACTGGCGTGAATGGTCGATGACCGTGGCGATTCTCATCGGCCGCCTACCCGGGCATGGGGCTGGCTGGAACAGCAATAGGTACAGGCGTAATCTGAAGGGCCACCGTGCCAAGTGGTTGGTGATGGATATGGCGGCCGTCGACTTTGAAAAAGTTCTTGACCAGGCTCGTGCGCTTCCGGAGTCGGAACGTGCGCGCCTGGTGCATGACCTGGTGGAAACCCTGGATGGTTCACCGGACAAGGAGGCCGCCTCGGCACGGGAGCAGGAGATTTCCCGCCGCCTTGCAGAGGTCGAGAGCGGGGATGAGGGGACCCTCTCGCGTGAGGAACTGAATCGGCGTTTGCGGGACCGCACTGGTACGAACATGAATTGCCCGGGCTCGGGCGGCCGTTTCGCGAGTCGCTGAACGCGGGCCTGGAACTGCTGGAAGAAGGTTGGGTCTCCGGCAGTCCCATGCCCGGCCGCCTGGGCCGGAAAGGCGTGCGCCGGCCGGTGTTGCGCCGCTTTCCGTTCGACATCGTCTTCCTTCGCACTTCCCGTCGCATCATCGTTCTGGCATTTGCACATCATGCGCGCCGCCCCGGCTACTGGCGCGCTCGACTGCAACGATAGCCATCGCGCTGCTCCTTCGGTTCTCGCAAGCGCCGTTCACTTTCGGTCGACGGTGAGGTCGAGGAAATGGGTGGCGCAGGAGATGCAGGGGTCGTAGTTGCGGATGGCGACTTCGCAGTGGTGGCGTAGTTCGTCGTCCGGCAGGTCGAGGTTGTTCTGGACCAGTTCGCGCAGGTCGGCCTCGATGGTGGGCTGGTTGACCGAGGTGGGCGGGACGATCTTGGCGTCGGTGATCAGGCCCGCGTCGTCGATGCTGTAGCGGTGGTAGCAGATGCCGCGCGGGGCCTCGGTGGCGCCGAAGCCGGTGCCGGCGCGCGGGGTGAACGGCAGCGCGGGTTCGGCCGGTGCGGCGCGGTAGCCGTCGACCAGGCGCAGGGCCTCCTCGAAGGCGAGCACGATCTCGATCATGCGCACCTGGATACTGCGGAACGGGTTGCGGCAGGCCGCACCCAGGCCGGCGCGTTCGGCCAGCTCGGCGGCGCGCGGGGTGAGTCGGTCGCGGTTCAGTGCGAAGCGCGCCAGCGGGCCCATGAACACCGGCTCGCCGGAGTCCGAGCGGTGGCTGTGCAAGGCGTTGGAGTGGGCGACGTGTTCCTCGGTGAAGATGTCGTCGTAGTCGCGGATGGCCGCGTCGAGGCCGCTGCTGGAGCCGAGGCGCCCGTGGGTGATCGGGTATTCGTCCGGGTGGACGAGCGACACGAACTCGTAGTCGCGTTCGAGGTTCGGGTAGTCGAGGGTGGCGAGGAAATCGGCCACCTCGCAGGAGGCCTCCAGGCCCCAGGACAGATCCTCGCGCAGCCCGGCGACCGCGTCCGGCGACGGCGCGCGGTAGAAGCCGCCGACGCGCAGGTTCACCGGGTGGATCTCGCGCCCGCCCAGCAGGCGCAGGATGGAGTTGCCGATCTTCTTGATGCGCAGGCCATTGCGCACCATATCCGGGTGGTCCTTCGCGGCGGTGACCGCGTCGGGATAGCCGAGGAAGTCCGGCAGGTGGAGCATGAATACATGCAGGGCGTGGCTCTCGATCCACTCGCCGCAGTAGGCCAGCCGCCGCAGGTCCTGCAGCACGCCGTCCACGGTGATGCCGCAGAGGTCCTCCATCGCCAGCGAGGCCCCCATCTGGTAGGCGATCGGGCAGATGCCGCAGATGCGCGCGGTGATGTCCGGGGCCTCGCGGAAGTCGCGCCCGCGCAGGAAGCCCTCGAAGAAGCGCGGCGCCTCGAAGATCGACAGCTTCACCTCCTCCACGCGGTCGCCCTCGGTGCGCACGTACATCGCGCCCTCGCCCTCCACGCGGGCGAGGTAGTCGACTTCGATGGTGCGGGTCTCGCTCATGGCCGGTTTCCTGATTCTTCGGGCGGTGCCGCGCCGCTCTCCTGACGTTCGCTCTCCTCGCGGAAGGCGTCGGCGCCGGTGTTGAAGGTGCGGTAGAAGCGTACGCGCGTGGCGCGGTCCATCCCCAGCGTCTCCAGCTGGCCGGACAGGCCCGGCGCGTTGGGCGTCTCCTTGGGCCCGAAGCAGCCATAGCAGCCGCGGTTGCAACCAGGACACAACGCGCCGCAGCCGGCGTGGGTGACCGGGCCGAGACAGGGCGTGCCGTGGGCGACCATCACGCAGACCTGTCCCGCCCGCTTGCACTCCTCGCAGACGCTGGCGCTGGAGACCTGCGGGCGCCGGCCGTAGAGAAAGGCGCTGATGACCTCCAGCAACTGGTACTTGTCGATCGGGCAGCCGCGCAGCTCGAAGTCCACCGGCACGTGCTGGCTGATGGCATCCGAGGTGGCCAGGGTCTCGATGTATTCCGGGTGGGCGTAGACCTGGCGGGTGAATTCTTCGATATCCGCGAAGTTGCGCAGGGCCTGGATGCCGCCGGTGGTCGCGCAAGCGCCGATGGTCACCAGGAACTTCGATGCGCGGCGGATCTCGCGGATCTCCTCCGCCGCCTGTGGCGTGGTGATCGAGCCCTCCACCAGCGTCAGGTCCCACGGCCCGTCGATGCGGGTGCGCGTGGCCTCGGGGAAGTGCGCGATCCGGATGCGGTTGGTGACTGCCAGCAGCTCGTCCTCGCAGTCCAGCAGGCTGAGCTGGCAGCCGTCGCAGGAGGCGAACTTGAACACCGCCAGGGTGGGCTTTTCCCGACTCATAGCTCGCGTACCCGGAAGGCCGGTTCCATCACCGGGTAGGGGAACACGGGGCCGTCACGGCAGACGAAATGCGCCCCGATCTGGCAGTGGCCGCAAAAGCCCACCGCGCAGCGCATGTTGCGCTCCATGGAGACATAGATGTCCTCCGGCTTCAGGCCGCGGCGCTCCAGCGCGGACGCGGTGAAGCGCATCATCACCTCCGGGCCGCAGGTCATCGCCAGGGTGTTGCGCCGGTCGAAGCCGCCACGATCCACCAGCTGGGTGACCACGCCGACATCGCCGCGCCAGGCGGCGGTGCCGCGATCCACGGTGATGCGCAGATCCACGTCGTCGCGCTCGGCCCAGGCGTCCAGCTCGCCGCGGAAGATCATGTCGCCGGGCGAACGCGCCCCGTAGCAGACGACCACACGCCCGAACTCGGAACGCCGCTGGAGTGCCGCGTGGATCACCGGCCGCAGCGGCGCCAGGCCAATACCGCCGGCCACCAGCACCAGGTCGCGCCCGCGCGCCTGCTCCAGCGGCCAGGCCATGCCGAACGGTCCGCGCAGGCCGACCACCGCGCCGGTCTCCAGGTCCTGCATCGCGCGGGTCACGCTGCCCACCGCGCGGATGGTGTGCACGATGCCGCCGTCGTCGGTGATGGCCGAGACCGAGATCGGCACCTCGCCCACGCCGAAGAGGTAGAGCATGTTGAACTGCCCGGGTGCCGGCATGGCGCCGGGCTCCACCTCCGGATCGGGGTACAGCGTCCAGCTGAAGACCTCGTTGCTGGCCACGTCGCGGCGTACCGAGTGGATGCGCCAAGGCTCTGGCGCCATCGCCTGAACCGGCAGGGTTGCAGCCGCGTCAGTTGCCATGGCCGGGCCCTCCGTGGCTGTAGATATCCAGCGCCTGCAACCGCGCCGCCTGCAGGCGCTGGACGATCAGCGCGGCGAAGTGCTTCATCAGCACGTAGCCGAACGCCGGGTCGGCCTCCATGCGTTCGCGCAGCACGCCGGCATCGAAGCGCAGGGTATGGATGTCCGTCACCGCCCGCGCGTCGTAGCTGGCGCGGTGCGGCGGCAGCAGCCAGGACCAGCCGAGGATGTCCCCGGGCCCGAGGGTCTGGAACGCCACGGTGTCTTCCCGCAGCGGGCTTTCCAGCGCGACCTGGCCCTCGCGGATCAGCCAGAAGGTCTCGGTCGGTTCGTGGTCACGCATCAGCCGCGTGTCGGCCGTATAGCTGCACTTCGCCGCGCAGGCCGCCACCAGGCGCCGGTGCTCCGGCGCCATGTCCTCGAAGAAGGGCTCTTGCTCGATGATCGCCAGCAGCTCGTTCATCCTCGGCCCTCCGGATCGCCGCGTACCGCGGTGACCTCCTCGGTGATGTCGATCCCCACCGGGCACCAGGTGATGCAGCGCCCGCAGCCGACACAGCCCGAGGTGCCGAACTGATCGTGCCAGGTGGCCAGCTTGTGGGTGATCCACTGGCGGTAGCGCGCGGCCACCGAGTCGCGGTGCGCACCGCCGACCAGGTGCGAGTGTTCCTGATTGAAGCAGGAATCCCAGCGCCGCACGCGCTCGGTGCGCTGGCCTTCCAGATCGGGGACTTCCTCGACCTGTGAGCAGAAGCAGGTGGGGCAGACCAGAGTGCAGTTGGAACAGGACAGGCAGCGCTCGGCGGTTTCCTCCCAGCGCGGGTGTTCGAAGGCCCGGTTGAGCACCTCGCGGGCGTCGCCGGGCATGCTCCGGCCCATCTTTTCCGGCGCCTCGGCCCAGACGCGTTCGGCCGCGGCCTGCTCGGCGTCCGATGCCGGGCGCGCGTCCAGCCGGTCGAGCATCGCGCGCCCGGCATCGGACCCGGCCTCGGCGACCAGGAAGTGCTGCGTGGCGTCGATCACCTCGGTCAGGGCCAGGTCGAAGCCCTCGCGGGCGCGCGGGCCGGCGTCCATGGAAGCGCAGAAGCAGGTGCCCCCCGGCTCGGCGCAGCTGACCGCGACCATGAACAGGTCCTGCCGGCGGGTGGCATAGCCGCGGTCCTGCACCGCCTGGCCGAGGAATACCCGGTCCTGCACGTCGATCGCCGCCAGTTCGCAGGCACGCATGCCGATGAAGGCGCGGCGCGGCGTGTCCGAGGCGCCGGGCTCGGTCACGAAACGGCCGTCCGGCTGGCGGGTCAGCCGGAACAGCGTCTCCTCCGGCGGGAACAGGTACTTCTTCCAGGAATGCGGCCCGACCACGTAGCCGAACAGCGCGCTGTCGCTGCGCTCGCGCAGGCGGTAGTGACCGGGCGCCTGTTCGTCGGTCCAGCCCACCGGAAGTTCGTCGAGACCGTCCACCCGGTCGTAGACGATCGCCCCGTCGCGCCGCGTCGGCCCCACGACCTGGTAG
>JAWLFM010000150.1:0-6637 GCA_041685565.1 Thioalkalivibrio sp. | reverse complement strand
ACCGGGCCGACGAGACGGTCGAGCAGCGGATCCAGCAGTCCGTCCAGCACCTGGGCCAGATCGGCCTGAAGACGTGCCGCGCTGCCCAGTCGGCGCGCCACCGGAAAGCGCCGCGAGAGAACGGGGAGCACGTCGCGTCGGACGAAGTTGCGATCGAATCGGGTGTCCTGGTTGCTCGGGTCCTCGACCCATCGGAGCCCGTGGCGGTGCGCATAGGCGGCGAGCATTTCGCCGGGAACCTCCAGCAGCGGCCGGCCCAGCCATCCCCCGCCGAGGCGGCGCATCGTCGGCATGGCCGCCAGCCCGGCGGGTCCGCTACCCTTCAGGGCCGCGAGCAGGAAGGTCTCCGCCTGGTCGGTCGCATGATGGGCGGTGAGGACGCAGTCCCCCGCTCCGGCCCTCTGGGCCAGGGCCTGGTAACGCAGCCGCCGCGCGGCCCCCTCGACCCCCTGTTCCGGCCTGCCGGGCAGACGAACCTCGCGCAGCTCGAAGCCGAGGCCCAGCGCGGCCGCGAACCGTCGGCAATGGTCTGCCTGGGCATCCGCAAGGGGATGCAGTCCGTGATGCACGTGAATTGCCATCAGCGCCCGGCGGCACCCCAGGTGCGCAAGGGCGTGCAGCAGTACCGTCGAGTCGCGCCCGCCACTGAATGCCACCCACAGGCCCGCGCAATGGGGATGATCCTCCAGGAATCGCGTCAGTGCGACCTCGACCGGATCAGGCGCCGGCTTCCTGGAAGGCGCCATAGTCCATCAGCCGCCGGTAGCGGCGCTCCAGGCGCCGGTCGGGATCCAACCCATCCAGCTCTTCCAGGGTCTCCAGCAGGGCCGCCTTGATCCGGGCGGCCATGATCTCGGGCGCCCGGTGCGCGCCGCCGAGCGGCTCATCGATCACCCGATCCACCAGTCCCAGGTCGAGCAACCGCTCGGAGGTGATGCCCAGCGCCTCCGCGGCCTCCGGGGCCTTGTCCGCACTCTTCCAGAGGATCGAGGCACAGCCCTCCGGGGAGATCACGGAGTACGTCGAATACTGCAGCATCATGGTGGCATCGCCGACGCCAATGGCGAGGGCGCCGCCGGAGCCGCCCTCTCCGATCACCGTCGCGATGATCGGTGTGTTCAATCGGGCCATGACCAGCAGGTTACGGGCGATGGCCTCGCTCTGGCCGCGCTCCTCCGCATCGACCCCGGGATAGGCCCCGGGCGTATCGATGAAGGTGAGCACCGGCAGCCGGAAACGCTCGGCCATCTCCATCAGGCGCAGGGCCTTGCGGTAGCCCTCGGGCCGGGGCATGCCGAAATTGCGCTGAACCTTTTCCTTGGTCAGGCGCCCCTTCTGATGCCCGATCACCATCACCGGGCGTCCGTCCAGCCGAGCCGGCCCCCCGATGATGGCGGAATCATCGGCAAAGGCGCGGTCGCCGCGGAGTTCGACGAACTCCGTGAACAGCTGCGGCACGTAGTCCAGGGTGTACGGTCGGCGGGGATGGCGGGAGAGCTGGGAGATCTGCCAGGGCTTCAGCTTGCTGAAGATGCTTTCCGTCAGCGCCAGGCACTTCTCCTCGAGGCGCTGGATCTCTTCCTGGATGTTGACCTCGGCATCGTCACTGACGAAACGCAGATCCTGGATCTTGGCCTCCAGTTCGGCGATCGGCTGTTCGAAATCGAGAAAATCCGGATTCATCAAACGTCCCGTTTCTGACCGTTCAAACTCCGGATTGTACCCAATACGCCAGGCATCCGCTCAGGCACCGGCCGGAGCCGCTGCACCGTAGACCAGCGTGACCCGGCTTTCGGGTCCGAGGGTCTCGTTGAGGCGGCGCAGCAGTTGCTCGTCAGGACGCAACTGCCAGTCATCAGGCAATTGCAGTTCCACCCAGGCGTCCTCGCGCCGGTAGCGCATGCGCAAGCGACAGGCTCCGGAGGGGCACTGAGTGATCACCTGGTGCAGCGACCGCACCTGTTCCGAGCGCAGTGCGGCCAGATTCAGGTCGAGCACCCGAGCCCACTCGGCCCGGGCCTCATCGAGGGTGAGCACGCGCTGCGCCCGCATGCGAATGCCGCCGGCATAGTCGTCCAGCGTCACGCTGCCCTCGGCGACGATCAGGGTGTCCGGCACCAGACGCCCCTGGTGCTCGCGGTAATCCTCGTTGAACAGCACCACCTCGGCGCGTCCGGTCTGGTCGTCCAGGGTGACGATGGCCATGCGTCCGTTCTGCGTGTTGCGCATGCGGATGCCCACCACCAGGCCGGCGATCCGCACCGTTTCCGGTCGCCTGCGGCGCTGGGTCTGGTCCGGACGGCTCTCCAGACGGCCTTCCAGGGCCTGGAGCGAGGTACCGGTGAGACACTGCAGCTCCTCTCGGTAGCGCGCGATCGGGTGTCCGGTGAGGTAGAGCCCCAGGGTGTGCTTTTCGCCCCGCAGGCGCTCGTCGTCGTCCATCTCCGGAAGCACCGCCAGTTCCGGCAGGACGGCACTGGCCGGCTCCCCGAAGAGATCCACCACACCCAGCTGGGCGTTCCGTCCGGCCTGCTCCGCCGCCCCGATCGCCAGCGGCATGGCGGCCAGCAGCGTCGCACGGTTGTCGCCGATGGCGTCCATCGCCCCGGCGCGTATCAGCGTCTCCAGGACCCGCTTGTTCAGCTTGCCCAGGTCCACCCGCTGGCAGAGATCCACCAGGCTGTGGAATTCCGCGCCACCGTCGCGCGCCCGCAGGAGGGTATCGATCGCCGACTCACCGACGCCCTTGATCGCACCGAGGCCGTAGACGATGGTCTGCGCGTCCACCGCCGCGAACCGGTAGGCCGAGCGGTTCACATCCGGAGGGACGACGCGCAGCCCGAGGCTGCGACACTCCTCGATCAGGCCGACCACCTTGTCGGTATTGTCCATGTCCGCCGACAGCACCGCCGCCATGAACGGCGCCGGGAAGTGCGCCTTGAGCCAGGCGGTCTGGTAGGCCAGCAGCGCGTAGGCCGCCGAGTGCGACTTGTTGAACCCGTAGCCCGCGAATTTCTCCATCAGGTCGAAGATGTAGCTCGCGGTCTGCTCCGCGACGCCACGGGCCAGCGCACCCTGCACGAAGATTTCGCGCTGCTTGGCCATCTCCTCGGGTTTCTTCTTGCCCATGGCGCGGCGCAACAGATCCGCGCCGCCGAGGGTGTAGCTTGCCAGTACCTGCGCGATCTGCATCACCTGTTCCTGGTACAGGATCACGCCGTAGGTCGGCTTCAGGATCGGCTCCAGGTCCGGGTGCGGGTACTCGACCCGGGCCCGACCATGCTTGCGATCGATGAAGTCGTCGACCATGCCCGACTGCAGCGGGCCCGGGCGGTACAGCGCCACCAGGGCGATGATGTCCTCAAAGCTGTCCGGCTGCAGGCGCCGGATCAGGTCCTTCATGCCGCCCGACTCCAGCTGGAAGACGGCCGTTGTCTGGTGCGCCTGGAGCAGCCTGAATGCCGCAGGGTCGTCCAGCGGAATGGCGTCCAGATCCACTGGCTCGGCACCGGGCAGCTGCTTGATGGCATCCAGGGCCCAGTCGATGATGGTCAGCGTGCGCAGGCCAAGGAAATCGAATTTCACCAGCCCGACCGCCTCGACGTCGTCCTTGTCGAAGTGGGTCACCAGGGATCCGCCGCCGGGTTCGCAGTACAGCGGCGAGAAGTCGGTCAGGGCCGAGGGCGCGATCACCACCCCTCCCGCATGCTTGCCGGCATTGCGCGTCAGTCCCTCCAGCTTCAGCGCCAGGTCCAGGATGCCGCGCACCTCCTCGTCCTCGTCGTACTGTGCCTTCAGTTCCTCACTCTCTTCCAGCGCCCGGGTCAGGGTCATGCCCAGTTCGAAGGGGATCAGCTTCGCGATGCGGTCGACGAACCCGTAGCCGTGACCGAGGACCCGGCCGCAGTCGCGGACCACCGCCTTGGCCGCCATGGTTCCGTGAGTGATGATCTGGGAGACCCGGTCACGGCCGTAACGGTCGGCCACGTAGTCGATCACCCGGTCGCGCCGATCCATGCAGAAGTCGATGTCGAAATCCGGCATCGAGACCCGCTCAGGGTTTAGAAATCTCTCGAAGAGAAGATCGTAACGCAATGGATCCAAGTCGGTTATTCCCAGGGCATAGGCCACCAGGGATCCCGCGCCGGAACCGCGACCCGGTCCCACCGGAATGCGGTTCTCGCGCGCCCAGCGGATGAAGTCCGCGACAATCAGGAAATACCCGGGGAAGCCCATCTGGCAGATCACGTCCAGCTCGCGCTCCAGCCGCGCCGTATAGGCGGACTCCTCCGCGAAGCGGTGGCGTTCCAGGCGGGCGCGCAGACCCTCCTGGGAGGTCAGGCGCAGATGATCCTCCACCGAACGTCCGCTGGGCACCGGAAACTCGGGCAACACCGAATGCCCCAGCGACAGACGTACGCTGCAGCGTCGGGCAATCGCGACCGTGTTCGCCAGGGCCTCGGGGATGTCCGCAAACAGCTCCGCCATTTCCTCGGGACTGCGCAGATACTGCTGGTCGCTGTAGCGGCGCGTCCGCCGCGGATCGGCCAGCACGACCCCGTCATGGATGCAGACACGGGCCTCGTGGGCCTCGAAATCGGTCGCCGCAAGGAAACGCACGTCGTTGGTGGCGACCACCGGCAGACCGAAGGCCTCGGCAGCCGACAGGGCGGCCATGATCCAGGCCTCTTCCCCCGGGCGCCCGGTACGCGTGAGTTCCAGGTAGAAGCGGTCGGGGAATAGGGCCAGCCAGGGTGACAGGACCTCCCCGGTCAACGCGATGGGACTCCCGGAGCCCTGCACGAAGAGTCCATCGATGGTCCCGGACAGGGCAATGAGCCCGTCCGTGGCTCCCGTCAGCCAGGCCATGTCGATCCTGGGTATCCCCTTGTCCTGTCCCTCCTGCCAGGCCCGGCTGATCAGGCGGGTCAGGTGACGATAGCCCTCCGCACTCTGTGCGAGCAGGGTCAGGCGGGCCGGGGAACCGTCCGCCCGGCAATCGCGCACCAGGATGTCCGCCCCCACGATGGGCTGCACGCCCGCCGCGATCGCGGCCTTGTAGAACTTGACCAATCCGAACAGGTTGCAGTGATCGGTCACCGCCACCGCCGGCATCGCGGCCGCGGTCACCCGGGCCACCAGGGGCTTCAGGCGCACCAGGCCATCCACCAGGGAATACTCGGAGTGCAGGCGCAGGTGCACGAACGCACTCATCGCATGGACCCCGGTAGCGCGGGGCAGCGCGGGCAGCGCGCCACCTTCACCCCTGGTCCCGCGAGGGGTCCGCGCCCCCTCCCGTCCACGCCGGCGCCGTGCAGTCCCGCCGGAATCCCGTTCGCCCCATCCCGCTGCATCTCCCGTCCGTCCTCCCCCGTGCCAGGCCCCACCCGAGCCGGATTGAGTACACTACGCCCCGCCACGCGCCGCCGGTGGGTAGCCGCCCGACCCGCGTACCACCCGGTTCGGCGCGCTACACTACCACAGCAGTTGATCACAACCCGACGGGGACCATCATGTCTACGCCACCACTCCGCTGTGCCGTCATCGGCGTCGGCCACCTGGGAAAATGGCACGCCGCCAAGTATGCCCAGCTGCCGGATGTCGAGTTGGTGGCGGTGGTCGACAGCAACGCCGCGACGGCCCGGGCGACCGCCTCCGAGCATGGCTGCGCGGCGGTACTGGATCATCGCAATCTGCTCGGAAAGGTGGATGCGGTGAGCATCGCCGCTCCGACCACGCTGCACTATGCCATCGCCCGCGACTTTCTCGACGTCGGTTGTCACGTACTCCTCGAAAAGCCCATCACCACCACCATCGAAGAGGCAGAGGCGCTGAACCAGCTGGCCGAGGAACGCGACCTGGTGCTGCAGGTCGGCCACCTGGAGCGCTTCAATGCGGCCCTGCAGCGACTCCTGGAAAGTCCCCTGAACCCCCGCTTCATCGAATCCCACCGGCTGGCTCCATTCAAGCCCAGGGCCACCGATGTGTCGGTCGTGCTTGACCTGATGATCCATGACATCGACATCATCCTGGATCTGGTCGATTCGCCACTGACCGAGGTCCGGGCCTCGGGCGCGCGCATCCTGACGGGCGACATCGACATCGCCAACGCCCGTCTCGAATTCGCCGACGGCTGCGTTGCCAATGTCACCTCGAGCCGCGTCAGCACCAAATCCGAACGGCGCATGCGGATCTTCCAGCCGCATGGGTATGCCTCGGTGGACTTCCAGAACCGGATCCTGACCATGCATCATCTGGGCGACGACGCTCCGGGTACCGGAGTGCCCGAAATCCATAGCGGGGAATGGGCGTTCGACACCTCTGACGCCCTGCTCTCCGAGATTCAGGCCTTCGTGGCCGCCGTGCGCGGAGAACAGCCGGTGGTGGTCAGCGGACGGGCCGGCCAGCGGGCACTGGAGGCGGCGACGCAAATCACGGATCTGGTCTATGCCAACCTGAACCAAATGACCAAGGCGACAACCCCTAGCAGCGCGGGAGGTGACAAATGATTCCCATGGTCGACCTGCAGCGCCAGTATCACGATCTGCGCGGAGAGATCGACGCGGCCGTTGCCGAGGTCCTCGAGAGTACCCGGTTCATCCTCGGTCCCCACGTGCAGGCGCTGGAGTCCGAACTG
>JAWLFM010000149.1:0-6679 GCA_041685565.1 Thioalkalivibrio sp. | reverse complement strand
CCCGAATGGTGAAGTCGTACCGCTGGCGGAACTGGAACAGCGCTACCTGGCGCGAGTGGCAGCGGACTTTCCGGGGGATCGCGAAGCGCTGGCGCGCAGACTCGGCATCTCCGAGCGCACGCTCTACCGCAAGCTGCAGCGCATCCATGGGGATCGGGCCGACCGCTGAAGCCGCAATGGGCTCGAGTCCGGGGGCGCGCATGCGCCACAACTGTGCAGGTGCTGCCATAAAATGTGCCCGGACTGACAGATCTGGCGGCGCTGTTGGGTGATTTGCGCAAAGTACAGGGCTATATGCCTTACCGCAAATATGCTGATAATCCCATATAAACAATAAATTATCCGCCTTCGCGCCACCTGTTCCGAGAATGGCACGAAACCTGCTTTGTCTTCGACGATACGATTTGCGCCCTCGGGCGAGCCTTCAACATCGGAGACAGAAGGATGAAGATTCTGGTTGCATCGGGCATGGCGTCGTTGACGATCGCGGGAGCGATGCTGCTCGCCTATTCCATCTGACCGGGGTGGTGGCGGGCTGCCGCGCGCAAGGGCAGCATTCGCCACCGTGACGGTATCGGATGCATCACTTGCGCATGCGCGAATCTCCTCCATCGCGCCTTGACCGCCCTACGGGGCGGTTTTTTTTGCACGGTCGGGCTGCGCGTCCGGCAGGTGACTGCTACCCTTCGGTTGCATGCCCCGGTCGCACCGGGGTTCCGCAACGCCGACCCATTGCGGGCTGGCGATGCCCCAGGCGAAGGGATCCAACGGAATGGCAAAACGGCTGTCGGTGATACGTGCGGCGAGGCTGGCGGGAGTCACCCGTGCCGAACTGCAGTCGCGGATCAAACGCGGAGAGCTGCCCAGCTTTGATGGCACCATCGGGGTCGAGGATCTGATGGCCCTGTATCCGACGACTCGCCTGACGGACGATCGGGCGCTGGAGCGGGTGGAGCAGATCAAGGCGGACGCACTGGGCAAGGACATCGCCGGCCGCAACCTTCCCGATCCACGGGTGTTGGCTCAGCGCCTGTCCATCCTCGGCCAGAAATTGACGCGCGCGCGCCAGCAGGCCGAGCATTACGCGGGGGCGCTGGAGTCCCTGGAGGCCCGCCTGCGGGAAATGGAGAAGAGGGACGATGACGCCACGCGAGCGGTGGTGCAGGACATCAAGCTGGCCCTGCAGAGTGCATTGCATCAGGACCGGGTCGAGGGCTATGCCTCCGGGGCCAACGCCGATGGCGGTGTATGGATGAGCGTGATGGCACCACAGGTGCGGCTGGTGCCTGACGACCACGAGTTCCTGGTCGAGGGTGCCGATACCGTGCTCGAGGCCGCGTTGCGGGCAGGGCTGTCCATCGCCTACGGCTGCAGCAACGGCAACTGCGGGGAGTGCAAGGCGCGGATCGTCTCCGGCGATGTGCGGGAGGTGCGTCCGCATGACTTCGTGATCAACGAACTGGAACGGGCCCGGGGGTTTTCACTGCTGTGCTCGGTCGCCCCGGTGACCGACCTGGTCATCGAGGTTGGCGTGGCACGCAGCCCGGACCAGATCGCGGTCCAGTCCATCGATGCCCTGGTACGGGAGATCCAGCGTCCGGCCCCGCACGTGTGCCTGCTCAAGGTGCAAACCCCCCGTACCCGCAGGCTGCGGTTCCTGGGCGGGCAGTATGCGCGGGTGATCGCCGACGACGGGGCCGTCGAGGCCCGTCTGCCCCTGGCCAACTGTCCCTGCGACGACCGCAACCTGGTCTTCCACATCGCCGAGGACCGGGACGATCCCTTCGCCCGGTATTGCTTCGAACGCATGCGCAAGGGGGATCCGCTAGCCATCGAGGCGCCCTTCGGCGACTTCGTGATCGGTGATGATGAGGAGCGGCCGCTCGTGTTTCTCGCCTGCGACACCGGCTTTGCGCCGATCAAGAGCCTGATCGAGCACGTGATCGCGCTTGACCGGATTCAGGGCATGCACCTGATCTGGCTGGCCACCGGGACCGTCGGGCACTACCAGGGCAACCTCTGCCGTTCATGGGAAGACGCATTGGATCACTTCCACTACCGGCCACTGCGGATCAATGCTGCCAGCGATCCCCAGAACTGGTCCGCGGTGCTGACGGGCAGCCTGGCCCGGCTGGAACGGCCCGAGGCTAGGGACTACTACATCGCCGGTCCCGGACACTTTGCCGACCTGGCCCGCGCGGCCTTGCGGAAGCTGGGCGTTCCGGAGGAACAATGCCGGTCCCAGGTCATCCCGCCGGTGGGCTGAAGCTGCCGGTGTCGCCGCCTTCCCGACTCCGGCCGCCTGCGGTCGATGCGCTCAGCATCCCGCCGCGCCTGTCGATCATCATCCCCTGCCTGAACGAGTCGGTACGACTGCCGAGGCTGCTCAACGATCTGGCCGCCCTTCGGAAGCGGGGTCACGAGATCATCGTGGTCGATGGTGGCAGCGGCGACGGCACCCTGGAACAGGCTGCTCAGGGTGCGGACCGTACCCTTAACAGCCCCGCCGGGCGGGCGCGGCAGATGAATGCGGGCGCCGCGGCCGCGCGGGGCGATGCCTTCTGGTTCCTGCATGCCGACACCCGGGTGCCGCGCAGCGTGCCCGCAGGCGTGCTTGCGTGCCTGCGGGCCGGACGCCCCTGGGGCCGATGCAGGGTTCGGCTGTCCGGCGATACCCTGGTCCTGCGGGCCATTGCGGCATTGATGAACCTGCGTTCCTGCCTTACCGGGATCGCCACCGGCGACCAGGGGATCTTCGTCACCCGTTCCGCCTTTGACGGCGTCGGGGGCTTTCCCGAGATCGCGTTGATGGAGGACGTCGCGATCTCGCGGGCGCTCAAGAGCGGGGTGGGCCGCCCCGCCTGTATCCGGCCATGCCTGGTCACCTCCAGCCGGCGCTGGGAGCAGCGGGGCGTTTGGCGCACGGTGCTGCTGATGTGGCGGCTACGCCTTGCGTACTGGCTGGGCGCTGACCCGGCCGAGCTGGCGCGGCGTTATCGATGAGGGTGCTGGTCTTCGCCAGGGCGCCCGTGGCGGGACAGGCCAAGACTCGCCTGATTCCCGCGTTGGGGGCCGAAGGCGCCGCGCGCCTGCACCGGCGCTTGGTATTGCAGGCCCTGGCCGTGGCCTCCAAGGCCAGCCCCGGGGAGGTCGAGCTCTGGTGTGCCCCGGACTGCGGGCATCCCTTCTTCGCGGAATGCGCGCGGCGGTTTGGCTGTTCCCTGCACGCGCAGCCGGCCGGCGATCTGGGTGACCGCATGCGCGCGGCGCTGGAGACCGCCCTGCCGGCCCTGTTGCTGGGGTCGGACGCGCCACGCCTGGAGACCGAGGCGCTGTGCGCCGCGGCCCGCGCGCTGGGGTCGGGGCATGACTGCGTGCTGGCGCCCGCCCTGGACGGCGGTTATGTGATGATCGGGCTGTCGGTCCCCGCACCCGGGTTGTTCCGGAACATGCCCTGGGGCGGCCCCGAGGTCCTCGCCGAGACCCGCCGTCGCTGTGCCCGCCTGGGCCTGGTACTGGCCGAGCTCGCGGCCTGTCCCGATCTCGATCGCCCTGAGGATCTGGCCCTCTGTCCGCCGGAGCTGCTGCAGGACCTGACACCTGCGGAAGGGGGTTGACGGGGCGGCCCGGGAAAAAACACCTCGCGGCGCCGCAGCCTTGGTCACGGTGCAGGAAAGTAGGTTAGGATATGCTTATGAATAAGCCTATCGCCTGGATCGACCGCACGCCGGTGTGGCTCTTCGTGGCCTTCGTCGCCACATTGGGGCTCGCACCCTGGGTGCCCGAACCGCATATCGCCGAGAAGATCCGCTGGCTGTTCCAGGGTGAACTGACCCGACCGCTGGATATCTTCGACCTGCTGCTGCACGCGGTGCCCTGGTTGCTGCTCGGACTCAAGCTGAGCCGGGAGGTCTGGCACGAGTACGCGCCACGCTTCCGGGCCTCGCAGCCCGAAGACGGCTAGTGGCCCACTAGGCCGCCTTGGCGCGCGCGGGTTCGGAGTAGACGGCGCGCGCGGCCGGCAGGGCCTCACCCGGCGTGACTGCACCCATCTCGGCCAGCACCGTCTCCAGGCCGCCGAGGCAGAGCAGCACGTTGCGTTCGTTGGCCGCGTGGCCCATCAGGCCGATGCGCCAGATGCGGCCGGCGTAGGGGCCGAGCCCGGCTCCGATCTCCAGGCTGTAGCGCTCGAGCAGGGCCTTGCGCACCGCCACCTCGTCGACACCCTGTGGGACCATCACCGCGTTCAGCTGCGGCAGCCGGTGTGCTTCGTCGACCAGGAAGGACATGCCCATCGCCTCGATGCCCGCGCGCAGCGCGTCATGATGGCGCCGATGCCGCGCCCAACTCGCCTCCAGGCCTTCCTCGTGCAGGATCACCAGGGCCTCATGCAGGGCGTACAGGGCATTGACCGGTGCGGTGTGATGGTAGGCACGCTTGCCGTCGCTACCGACCCAGTATCCCATCACCAGGTTCAGATCCAGGAACCAGCTCTGGACCGGCGTCTTGCGGCCACGGATGCGCGCCACGGCACGCTCGCTGAAGCTCACCGGCGCCAGACCGGGTGTGCAGGACAGACACTTCTGGCTTCCGGAGTAGATGGCATCGACGCCCCAGTCGTCGACCTGGAGCGGGATTCCCCCCAGCGAGGTCACCGCGTCGACGATACTGAGGCAGTCATGGCGGCGCGCCAGCTCGCAGAGCGCCTTCACGTCGGAGCAGGCGCCGGTCGAGGTCTCCGCGTGCACGAAGGCCAGGATGCGCGCATCGGGGTTGTCCTTCAGGGCATCCTCGACCTTCTGCAGGCTGACCGGCTGACCCCAGTCGTCCTCGACGGTGACCGGGATGCCGCCGTACCGCTCGACGTTTTCCTTCATCCGTCCGCCAAAGACGCCGTTGATGCACACGATGACCTTGTCACCGGGCTCCACCAGGTTCGCGAAGCAGGTCTCCATGCCCGCGGACCCAGGTGCCGATACCGGCAGGGTCAGGGCGTTCCTGGTCTGGAAGGCGTACTGGAGCAGCCCCTTCATGTCGTCCATCATGGCGATGAAGACCGGGTCCATGTGCCCGACGATGGGACGACTCATCGCCGCCAGCACGCGCGGATTCACGTCGGAGGGGCCCGGCCCCATCAGGGTGCGGACCGGCGGAAAGAAGGAACGGAAGGTCATGGGCAATACCTTTTCGGAAGATGGAGGCAAAGGAAAACCGGGACACGACAGACGCGCGCCTCCGGTTTCGAACAGAAGGGAAGGGAGGCCGCGGGTCAGGCGCGGCCCATCACCGAGAAGCTCTTGATGAACGGTCCGGCCATGCGCGGATCCTTCAGCATGCCCTTGTAATCGCCGACCACGAACTTGATCTTGCCCGTGGTGAACGCGGCTCCGAGGCCCATCATGCCGGGCGGCTTGGACATCCACTTGGTCCATTGGTCCGGGCTGGCGCGCAGGTCCCAGTTCATCTTCTCGCCGCTGTAGGCGCCGGCGGCCGTGGCCTTGCCGTCCTCGATGGTGATCACGCCCCGGGGCGTATCCTCGCCCGGAAACCCGTAGCCGATCACGCTGTTGAAGTCGATCTTCGCGAGGGCGTCGGAAAGCTCGGGCTCGGCATTCCACTGCTCCTTGAAACTCTGCATCCACTCTTCGCTGAAAAGCTCCGCCATGTGATTCTCCTCGTTGTTATGTCTTTGTGGTGGTGAGCGCGAATCTCGCTTCGATCATAAAAGAAACCACGCGCCAGCCCAAGACCGGCCGTACCCCCGATGCCCGGGGGTCAGACGGCGGTCAAGAGGTCTCTGACGCGCTCCAGCCGGGCGCGGACGTCGTTGGCCAACTGCTCCACGCCCTCCTTGTCGACCAGACCCATGACCGCGACGGGGTCCATGAAGCCGACGGTGATGTCGCCATTCCCTTCCTCGCGCACGACGACGTTGCAGGGCAGGAGCAGGCCGATGTCCGGATCCGCCTCCAGGGCCTGGCTGGCGAGTTTCGGATTGCAGGCCCCGAGGATGTGATAGGGGCGCCGGTCCTGGTCCAGTTTCTTCTTCAGCGTGCCGGCCACGTCGATCTCGCTCAGTACGCCGAAGCCCTCCGTGGCCAGCGCGTCCTTCACGCGGTCGATGGCTTCCGGCACGGTCGTCTTCAGGGTCACGTTGAATCCGTACATGATCTTTCACCTCTTCAAACAGTCTTCAGGATGGATGGAACGAACGGCCTTGGCGCCGATGCCCCGGCGGGCGCGCAGCCTCCGCCAACACCCGCCGATTCTGACGCACTACACTCACGGGGGCCAGACCGCCAGGGCGGCAGGTCAATCCACTACCGTAACAGGAGAGCGTCATGACCGACCACGTGTATAAGACCATCGAACTCACCGGTTCTTCGACCACCGGCACCGATGCGGCCGTTCGCGCCGCGATTGACCGGGCCGGGAAGACGATCCGCCACATGGACTGGTTTCAGGTGGTGGAGACCCGCGGCCACATCGAGGACGGCGCCATCGCCCATTGGCAGGTGACGGTCAAGATCGGGTTCCGCATGGAGGAGTGAGCGCCTCCCAGCCTCCTGGATTTGGCCCCGGCTGTTGCCGCGGTGTCCCGGTCCGCGGGATGCCGTGAATACCTCCCTGTAGGCTTGACGGCAGCATCCCTGCTGCCGACACCCGCGGACCGGGACAC
>JAWLFM010000148.1:0-6757 GCA_041685565.1 Thioalkalivibrio sp. | reverse complement strand
ACGCCGCAGGTCCGTCTGATTCAGCAGGGGGGTGTAGGTGCCCAACGGTGACTGCCAGAAGAAGTCGCCGAGCTGGATCATGCTGCTGTCCACATGCGGGCTGGCGATGGTAATCAGCGCCGTCACCTCGGGTCGCCTGCGCGTGACCAGCGAATAGCGCGCGACCACGCCGGCGATCGAGTGGGCCACGAGGATCACGGGCTCATCGGGGTGGCGCCGCGTCACTGCGTCCAGGTACTGGTTCAGCCACTCGGCCTGCATCGACACCGGACGTTCGGTGGGCATGACCAGGGTGTAGAAGAGCTTGCGGGTCGCCTCGGGGGAACGGTCGAACTCCACCCCGCGCATGGAGGGCAGCATCTGCCCGCCGTCCGCCCAGCCGGAGGCGGCCAGGGTGATGCTGATCCCCGCCTCGCGGAAGGGGTCGGTCAGCTGGAGCTGATAACCCGGGACCAACAACATCACCTGGCCGACCACGGGGAGGGGCAGCAGGAACAGCAGGATTGCAACAATGATTGGACGCAGCATATCGCCAGCCCCGGGTCTTCGCTCAGACGCGCCGCGGACCCAATCCGGCGATCGCCATCTCCGCCGCCCGGACCACGGCCCGGCCCTTGTTCAGGGTCTCCTGCCACTCGTTTTCCGGCACCGAGTCGTAGACCACCCCCGCACCCGCCTGGATGTGCAGGACACCGTCATGCAACACCGCGGTGCGGATGGCAATGGCGGTATCCATGTTGCCGGACCAGGACAGATACCCGACAGCCCCAGCGTACACGCCGCGCTTGACCGGTTCCAGTTCGTTGATGATCTCCAGCGCCCGGATCTTCGGGGCGCCGCTGACCGTTCCGGCCGGGAAGGTCGCACGGAGCACGTCCATCGCGCTGAGGCCGGGCTGCAGTTCGCCCTCCACATTGGACACGATGTGCATCACGTGCGAGTACCGTTCCACCACCATGGTGTCGGTGACCCGCACGCTGCCGGTGCGGCTCACGCGGCCGACGTCATTGCGCCCGAGGTCGATCAGCATCAGGTGCTCGGCCCGCTCCTTGGGATCGGCCAGCAGCTCCGCTTCCAGGGCCTGATCCTCCTCCGGATTGCGCCCCCGGGGCCGGGTGCCGGCAATCGGGCGCACCGTGACCCGGTCGTCCTCCAGCCGCACCAGGATCTCGGGCGAGGCCCCGACCACGTGATGGTCGCCCAGATCCATGTAATACATGTACGGCGACGGATTCAGGCCGCGCAGCGAGCGGTAGAGATCCAGCGGCGGCGCGCTGAACGGAACGCTCATCCGTTGCGCGAGCACCACCTGCATCACGTCGCCATCGACGATGTACTGCTGTGCCCTGGCCACGGCGGCCCTGAAGTCCGCTCCGGGCCAGCCGGCGGAGTACTCCGGCACGGCATGCGGCCGGGGATGCGGCTGGGGGCGCTCGAGCGGCTCGAGCAGGCGGGCCTCGAGCCGATCCAGACGCAGCGAGGCCTCTGCCTGCCCAGCCGGTCGGGTGGCGTCCGCATGCGCCACCAGGTAGAGGCGTCCGGCGAGGTTGTCGAACACAATCACCTCGTCCGAGACCATCAGCAGGATATCGGGCAGGCCCAGGGCATCGGGCTTCTCCTGACCGGCCAGGCGCGGCTCGATCAACTGCACGGTCTCGAAACCGAAATAGCCGACCAGGCCGCCAGTGAAGCGCGGCAGCCCGCCCAGGTCCGGCACCCGGAAACGCGCCTGGAATTCCTCGATCCAGGCCAATGGGTCGTCGTGTTCCAGGCTCTCCACCACGATGCCGTCGGTCTCGACCTCGATGCGATGCCCGCGCACGCGCACGAGGGTCCGCGCCGGCAGCCCGATGAACGAGTAGCGGCCCCATTTCTCGCCGCCCTGCACCGACTCGAAGAGGTAGGTGAAGGGCAGGTTGCCCAGCTTCAGGAAGATCGACAGCGGCGTGTCGAGATCGGCGAGCACCTCCCGCACCAGCGGGATGCGGTTGTAGCCCTCAGCCACGAGGCGGTCGAACAGATCGGGACTCATCACCGCGCGTCCGAACGGTGCGGAACCAGGCCGCCCCATTGCCGGCCCGACCGGAGCGGATCGACTGAGGGAGACGCCCCGTCCCCCCGCCGTTCCAGCTGAGCCCGCCCAAGGCGCGTCCCGAGCGCTGGCATGGAGGTCTTCAGCACCCTTCCCGGTCCCGGTGGCCACCGGCCGCAGGCCGTGGATTCATGCGACCTCGGCCTGCAGCAGCGCGGGCAATGCGTCGAGGCGATCCAGCACGGCGTCCGGCCCTTCGTCGCGGATGTCCGCCCCATGGTTGTAGCCGTAGCTCATGCAGACGATACGGAAACCTGCAGCACGGGCCGCCTTCACGTCGCTGCGGGAATCACCGACCATCAGGGATTCAGCAGGCGTGACGCCGAGTTGGGCGGCGGCATGAAGCAGCGGTGCCGGATCGGGCTTCTTGCGTTCCAGCGTGTCGCCCGAGACCACCAGGGCGAAACGGTCCAGGATGCCCTTGTCCCGCAGCAGCGGCAGGGTGAACTGCTCGGCCTTGTTGGTGACGCAGCCGAGCCGGAAGCCCGCAGCCTGCAGCCCGTCCAGCCCTTCGCGGACGCCGGGGTAGAGACGGCTCCGCTGCGAGGTGTTCTCCCGGTAGATGCGCATGAATACCGGGAGTGCCCGCGCGAACAGCCCTGGATCGGCCTCGCCATCGAGGTCGTTGGCCAGGGCCCTCTGTACCAGGCGCTCGACTCCGTTGCCGACCCAGTTGCGCACGGCCGGTTCGCCGCGCCGGGGCAGGCCGAGCGCTTCCATCATGGCATCGACGCTGAAGGCAAGGTCGGGGACGCTGTCGACCAGCGTACCGTCGAGGTCGATCAGGATCATCCTTGGTCGGGGCAGAAACACGGCGGGCGACCCGGACTCAGGCCTTGGCCAGTTCGTCGCGCATCTTTTTCACGATGCCGTCGTAATGATTCGGGTCGGTGTCACTGGCGGCCCCGAAGATCGCCGATCCGGCGACGAAGGTATCCGCGCCGGCGGCCTTGATCTCACGGATGTTGTCCGCCTTCACCCCGCCGTCGATCTCGAGCCGGATCTCGCGACCCGAGTCCTTGATCCGCTGGCGCGCCTCGCGCAGCTTGTCCAGGGTGGCGGGAATGAAGGCCTGACCGCCGAAGCCCGGGTTCACCGACATCAGGAGGATCATGTCGATCTTGTCCATCACGTAGTCCAGGTGGGACAAGGGGGTCGCGGGATTGAAGACCAGACCGGCCTTGCAGCCTTCGCCCTTGATCAACTGCAGGGTACGGTCGATGTGCTCGGAGGCCTCGGGATGGAAGGTGATGTAGCTGGCCCCGGCCTTGGCGAAATCGGGGACGATCCGGTCGACTGGTTTGACCATCAGGTGCACGTCGATGGGCGCGGTCACGCCATGCTTGCGCAGGGCCTCGCAGACCAGCGGACCAATCGTCAGATTCGGTACGTAGTGATTGTCCATCACGTCGAAGTGCACGATGTCCGCACCGGCGCGCAGCACGTTGTCGACCTCCTCGCCCAGGCGTGCGAAATCGGCGGAGAGGATGGACGGGGCGATCAGATCAGGAAGGGCCATGATGAACCTCGCGGTCGGAGCCAGTTTTTGCGCACCCCCAATGAACATGGCGGGCGGCGTAGCCGCAAGACTTTACCGGAAGGCCCGGCATGAGGCAAAAGGACCAGAAAGGCGAAGCCGCCGCGAGCAGGGCTGGCGGCGGCTCGGGAGGAACCATGACCCCGCTTGCCAGGGCCGACTCCATCACGCGCGAGGCATCACTCCAGCGAGGCCATGTAGGCCGCCAGGTTGGCGATATCCTCATCGCTGAGGTTCATGGCATGCGGCATCATCATGGCGCTGTTCGGACCGACGGCCTCACCGGCGCGGTACTTGGTCAAGGTATCGGCCAGGCGTTCGGCATCCGAACCAGCGACCTTCGGGAAGATGGCCTGACCCTGGCCGGTGGGGCCGTGACAGCCTACGCATCCGGACGCCGCATACTTGGCCTCACCAGCCTCGACATCCCCTGCATGAGCAGTGGCCATCCCAGTCGCCATGACAATACCGGCTGCAACCAACATCAACTTCTTCATCTTTCTCATCCTCCTTCAAGGATTGTGCGGTTGAGGTCCTTACGGATCATTCTTCTGATGCCTACAGGGTACGGCGCGCTAGCTGAACCGGGCATTAACGGCCATCGACGTAGCGGGCATCGGAGTAGGTGATCACCCACTCCGGCCGGAACATTACCAGGCCGGTGATGATCATGCCGTTCAGCACCCCCTCGGGCAGTACCAGCAAGGGTAGGTATTGCAGATACTCCCTGAAGATAGACTCCCAGGGAACGTCCGTAAAGAGTCCGTAGACCAGGGAGTTGCCGGCCATCACCACCAGCACCGACAGGGCGCCGCCAAAGAAGCCCACGACATAGAGATAGATGAACATGTGAGGCGGCAGGCGGCGCTCGCTGAACTGGAGCAACCCCCAGGTGGCAAGGACCGGCGCAAATCCCGAGATCAGGATGGTCACGGGGACCAGCATCGGCTCCACGATGCCGATCAGGGCAAGCCCCACGACCACCAGAAAGACCATCAGGATGGCCAGGCGCCAGCCAAAGATCAGGGTGACCGCGACCACGCCCAGGAAGTGCATCGCAAGGCCATCGACCGCCTCGGCGCGCATGCTCCAGATCACCAGCAGCACCAGCGCTGCCAGCAGGAAGTGCCGCACCCGTCCAGGCACGAAGACCTCATCCCAGGTCATGCCGCGCAGCATCCAGACCATCAGGGTGGCCAGCCCGATGGTCGCCACGACCTGCAGCCAGAGGGGAAAGACGACATCGATGTGATGCATGAGTGCGACTCTGGTAGAAAAGGCAGGCGCCGACCGGGTCGGACAGGCCTCAGTCGCGCAGGCGCCGGGCGAGCGCAACCGTGTAGTCCCGCCCCTGCTTCAGCTTCTCGTAATTCCCGAAGACCTCCTTGAATCCCTTCTCGATGAAGCGTCGCAGTCCGGTGATGGTTACGACATAGAGACGACCGTCCGGGTTCAACTGGTCCCAGGCATCCAGCAGGTAGGTGTACAGGAGTTCGCGCCCCACCTTCGCCGGCAGATTGGAGGCGATCACGTCGAACCTGCGCTCGGCGATCTGCGCGAAGCCGTTGCTCAGCAGACAGTCGACATTGCCCAAACCATTGAGCTCGGCATTGCGGCGGCTGTAGTCCACTGCCACGAAGTCCTTGTCCACCAGGGTGCAATGCCCATCAGGGGCCTTGCGCGCAAAGGCAAGTCCGATCGGCCCGTAGCCGCAGCCAAGGTCCAGGCAGCGGTCGGTCGTGGCCACCTCTGCATAATCCAGCAGCAGGCGCGTACCGTCATCGATGCGCCGCGGAGAGAACAGTCCCCAGGTGGTCACGAACTGCAGCGACTCGCCCGCAAGCACATCCGCGAAACGCAGATCCGCCTTCAGGTCGCGCTTCAGCCGCGCCCGCTGGGCGTGGTCGTGGAGATCCACTCCGAAGCCGCTCACCGCGAATGCCCCTCCGCCAATTCCCCCCAAAGGGACTCCGCCAGTCGCGCAGGTTGCGAGGCATCGCTCTCGCCCGGTACCCCGAGAATATTCACATGCCCCATCTTCCGCCCCGGGCGCGCTGCCGGCTTGCCGTAGAGATGCAGTCGCGCGCGGCCCTGCGCAAGCACACGGGACAGGTCGGGCAGACCCTGACCCTCGGGCCACAGGTCACCCAGCAGGTTGATCATGGCCACCGGCGCAATCAGGTCGGCCGGTGCCAGGGCCAGCCCGCAGATAGCGCGGACCTGCTGTTCGAACTGCGATACGGTCACTGCATCCAGGGTGTAATGCCCGGAGTTGTGCGGCCGGGGCGCGATCTCGTTCACCAGCAACTCGCCCGTCCGGCAGACGAAGAACTCGATCGCAAGCACCCCACAGTAGTCCAGGTGCTCGGCAATCCGCTGGGCGACCGCCTCGGCCTGGGCATCCAGTGCCGCATCGATGCGCGCCGGGACACGGCTGAGGTGCAGGATGCCCTGCCGGTGCACGTTCTCGGCGACGGGGAACGACCGGCAGCGTCCGTCGGGACCGCGCGCCAGGACCACCGAGACCTCCCGGTCCAGCTCGACCCTCTGCTCCAGCACACAGGGCACATCCCCAAGCTCGCGGAAGGCACGCACGACCCCGCCCGAGGCGGATACCGGCACCTGCCCCTTGCCGTCGTAGCCCAGCCGCGCGGTCTTCAGGATCGCGGGGAAGCCCCAGTCCGGGATCGCCGCACGCGCGGCGGCGAGGCTGTCCAGTGCGAGCCAGGGAGCGACTGCGACACCGGCATCCTCCAGGAAGCGCTTCTCGGCAATGCGGTCCTGGGCAATCGCCAGGGCCCGGGGGTTCGGGCGCATCGGCGCGTGGGCCGCCAGCCACTCGGCACTGGCCGCGGGTACGTTCTCGAATTCGCAGGTGATCACGTCCGCATGCGCCGCCAGTTCCGCCAAGGCATCGCGGTCTTCGAAGGATGCACAGAGATGCCGGTCGGCCAGTCGGCCGGCGGGACTGTCCGGATCCGGATCCAGGACCCAGACACGATAGCCCATGGTGCGGGCGCTGAGGGTGAAATAGCGGCCCAGCTGCCCACCCCCGAGCAGCCCCAGGACCGCCGGTGGCAGGATCACTGCTGCACCGGAGGCAGCACCTGGGCGAGGACGGCCTCGCG
>JAWLFM010000147.1:0-6829 GCA_041685565.1 Thioalkalivibrio sp. | reverse complement strand
CGGAAGCGCAATTCCAGCGGCGGCGCATAGCCCTGTTTGCGAAATACGATCTCCCCGTCCCGGTCGATGATGAAGGTGCTGGGGACGGCGCGTACGCCGTAGCGATGCGCGAGGGTGCCATGCGGGTCATTGACCACATCGAGTTCCCGCTCGCGCTCGCTCAGGTGGGCCGCGACCTCCCCGGCGCTTCCCGATTGCATCGCCACGGTCAGCACCGGATGGGTGCGGCTCAGGCGTATGATCTCCCCTTCCTCCAGCCGGCAGATCGGGCACCAGGTAGCCCAGAAGTGCAGCAACATGGGACGGTCGGCGTATTCCGTCAGGCTGATCGGGCTGCCATCGAGCAGTTCGGCCTCGAAGACCGGGGCCGGCCCCTGCGCGAGGTCGCGCGCGAGCCAGGCGCGCAGCACCAGCACCACGGCGACAATGAGCAGGATTTCCAGCGCCCAGCGCCACCAGCGCCGGGGTTTGCGTGCCGTGGTGTTCAACCTGGTTCCTCTGTGCCTTGCAGGGGGAGGGAGATCTCCGCCGCCATGTTCAATGCGGTTTCTCCACAGAACTGCGGAGTGAAGGGCGCATGTTCCTCATCCTGGGCCGGGCCGGGTCCCTGGGTAGGGATGGGGTCGGCCGGGACCGTACGCAGGGCGATGCGTCCGCGCTCCGGGAGGGCGTGGTCCTGCCCGGCAGCGTAGCTGCTCGGGCACGTCGATCGGCCTTCATCGCAGCATCTCCGCTTGTCCGGCGCGGCGGCGCGTGGTGCGCTGCTTCGGGCCCTTGCGGGCGGCGATGCGAACCAGGTCGTCGCTGTCCGCGAGCAGGCGCTGGCGCTGCGCCTCGGTCAGCAGGGGATTGCGGGCGACGAAATAGCGCAGGTTGGGGTCCGGGTCGCAGACGCAGGCCTCGACCTGTTCCGGCGTCAGATCGGTGCGCTTGGCGCAGTTGAGGCGCACGGTCTGGTTGGGATCGCTGAGCAACAAGGCGATCTCCTCCTGGGACAGGTCCATGCGCCGGGAAAAATACGCCTTCACCTGCGCGTGCTGGTCGCGTACGAGTAGGGGGCGCCAGTTCGGATCCAGGTCTGCGGACAGCGCAAGCTCCATCCGCGCATCGAAGGACATCGCGCGGTATCGCGCAAGGTAGTCGGCCATGTTGGAATTGCTTCGGGTCACCGGCACAGGAGTGTGCCCCTGGGCGGGCTGAGGGACAAGTAGCCGGGATACGCCGCATGCAGTGTGGAACACCACGGGTAGGCGCCAGTCATAGTAATATGAACCCCTGATGACAATGTTCCCCCGGTAGGAGCGACCTCCGGGTCGCGATGACAAGTGTGAAGCCAGAGGGCCGCTTTGACATGCCTCGCAGGCGCGGCCTTCGGTCGCGAATGTCTTGGGGGTATTGAACGGCCCGAATCGCGATCGGAGGTCGCTCCCGCGAGGCTGGATGTGGGGTTTGGATCGGCGGGGGTGGTCCCGCGCGCGCTTGCGAGGTTGACGATGGCATTGGCAGAGGCCGGGTATTCGGTTCCGAAGACTGCGGCAGTGACGGCCGCACAGCCTTGGTTGGACGAGGCGCAGCGGGCGGCGCTGACCTCGCGCATCAAGGCCTTGCTCAAGGCGCGCAACGCGGTACTGGTCGCCCACTATTACGTCGATTCCTCGCTGCAGCGGATCGCCGAGGAGACCGGTGGCTGCGTCGCGGATTCCCTCGAAATGGCCCGTTTCGGCAAGGAACACCCGGCCACCACGCTGGTGGTGGCCGGGGTACGCTTCATGGGTGAGACGGCCAAGATCCTGAGTCCGGAGAAGCGCGTGCTGATGCCGACGCTGGAGGCGGAGTGCTCACTGGATCTCGGCTGCCCGGCCGATGCCTTCCGCGCCTTTCGCGAGCAGTACCCCGATCACACCGTGGTCGTCTACTCCAACACCTCGGTGGCGGTGAAGGCGCTGGCGGACTACGTGGTCACCTCCAGCATCGCGGTGCCGCTGATCACCCACCTGCGTGATCAGGGCAGGAAGATCCTCTGGGCCCCGGACCGGCACCTTGGCGATTACATCCGCCGCGAGACCGGTGCCGACATGGTGCTATGGGATGGCTCCTGCGTCGTTCACGACGAGTTTCGGTCCCGCGAACTGGAGAATCTGCGCAAGGCGCATCCAGCCGCCGCGGTGCTGGTACACCCGGAGTCCCCGCGCGAGGTCATCCTGCAGGCCGACGTGGTCGGTTCCACCAGCCAGCTGATCGCGGCGGTGAAGGATCGGCCCGAGTCCGAGTTCATCGTCGCCACCGACAACCGCATCTTCTACAAGATGCAGCAGGCGGCGCCCGACAAGCGTCTCATCGAGGCCCCGACCGGCGGCCACAGCGCCACCTGCCGCAGTTGTGCGCACTGCCCGTGGATGGCGATGAACGACCTGACCAGCCTCGCCAATACGCTGGAACACGGGCATAACGAGATCTTCGTGGATGAGACGGAGCGTCTGAAGGCCCTGACCGCAACCCAGCGCATGCTGGACTTCGCCGCCGCCCACCGTCGCATCGTGGCCGGGGATGCCTGAGCGCGCTCCGGGTGCGCCGGGCTCCTGTCCATGTACAAGCGACCGGCCCGTGTGTTGGTCGCCGCCCTCGACGATGACGGGCGCGCGGCCTTTGTCGCGCAATGGGCCGCGGATCCGGCGCTTTCGAGGTGGCTGGAGGTTCGGCCTGCGGGCTCCATGCGGCAATTGAATCCCGATGACCTGCACTGGGCTGATCTTCTCGTGGCGCTGGACGCTGCGGCGGCCCAAGCCCTGCCGGCGGAGCGCCCTTCGTCGTGCCGACTGAAGCGGTGGTCCCTCCCTCCCGCCGATAGTCCCGACCTGCCGGCCGCAGTGGCCGCCGCGATCTTTTCCATGATCGGCGGCATGCGCATGCTGTCGCGAGTGGACGAGGACGACGAGCGGGAATGAGGCGCGGCAGGCGCGCGGTGCTGTGCCGTTGTGCACGATCGGGAAGGGTTGTCAGCCTTGCCGGTGCAGCTTCTCTGCGATCTCCAGCCAGAGCTGTTCGAAGGCGGTCGTGGCGCGGGCGCGGGGCTGCGTCGCTGGCAGCGGGGCGCGGTGACGGCCCATGGCCTCCACGGCGGCTGCATACGGGATCGGGGTCGTGAGCAGGTTCGGAATCTCGCTGCGCAGCGCCAGGCCGGCATCGCGATGCTGCTTGCGCCGGTTGTCGACCATGGACAGGAAGGGATACAGCTTCACCCGGCGGATCTTCTCGGTCTCCAGGAACCGTACCATCTGCTCGTAGCTGCGGATGGACAGGTGCGAGGGGATCAGCGGGACGGCAATCACATCAGCCGCGTGAAACAGGTTCTCCGTCACCGTGGAGAAGCTCGGCGGGCAGTCGAGCACGACCAGGTCGAATTCGGACTGGAAGTCCTTCAACAGCCTGCGCACCTGGAAGGCGGGGTGCTCGGCCTTGCGCAGGTACTGGTCCAGGTTGCGGTTCTCGAAATCCGCGGGGAGGCAGGAGAGGCGGGGCCAGGCGGTCTCGCGGACGGAGTCCTTCCAGTCGCGCTTGCCCCGGGCGAGCTTCTTGATGCTGTTCTGCACGCCGGGCTCCAGGCCCAGGTACCAGGTGGCTCCGGCCTGCGCGTCCAGATCCCAGAGGAGGGTCTTCCAGCCATACTGGGACGCCAGATAGGCCAGGTTCACGGCCGCGGCGGTCTTGCCGACACCGCCCTTCAGGTTGTAGATCGCCAGGGTCTTCAAGGACTGCTACCGGGGTGAATTCGGCCTCGATGAGGGCCGCGAAATGCGGTTTTCGCGGCCATTGTAGTGGTTGTGGACGTTCGCCGCATGTCTAGTGGGCCGTAGAGGACACTAGGTCTGAGGCGCGGACCCGTCCGGTGGAACCCCTGCATGGAGCTGGGCGAGGTGCTGCTCGTAGATGGCCCACAATTGCGGGGCGATGGCGCCGCGAGCTCCGGGGTAGGTGAGACGGTCGGGGTTCAGCCGACGCAGATCCTCGATCTCGGTGTCCCGCAGCACAGCGTTGACCACGTGGAAGATCAGCACCCGGGTGCCGCGGCCGGCGATGGGCAGCAAGGCGCCGACGATGCCGGTATCGTTCAGGCCAGGCCCGCCGCGCGCGTCACCCTCCTCGCCTGGCGGGCGGATCAGGGTACCCAGCAACTCGCGATAAGCCTCGGCACAGGGGAAGCAGACCTCGCTGGCACGCGGGCCGGGTACCCGGTTCGCGGCCGTCTCGATCTCAGCCACCGGCAGCAGCATGTCGGCAGCGTCGAGCCGCATGCGGTTGCGTCGGCCGTTGGGCAGCAGGCGCGGCACGGCCTCGCGGCAGGACGGGCAGGTCCAGGGCGCGACCTTCGGCCCCTCCAGGATGTTGCGCGGCGGCATGCAGTGCCGGGTCCGGGTTCGCTCGCGGCGGACAGCCCCGAAGGTCCGGGGCCGGCGGGCCGCATGGCCTCAGCCGTAGTAGGCCGGTTCGTTGCCCGGCTTCCACTTGATGTTGCAGCCCAGGCTCGCCTTCTGTGGCTCAGGGATGGGCTGGCCGGCGAGCAGGGTATCGCTGGCCGCGCGCAGGTCGGCGCCGGTGACCGGGACGTCATTCCCTGGACGGGCGTCGTCGAACTGGCCGCGGTAGACCAGCTTGCGGTCGGCATCGAACAGATACAGGTCCGGGGTGCAGGCCGCCTGGTAGGCCTTGGCCACCGACTGGTCCTCGTCCAGGCAATAGGGGAAGGTGTAACCGAAACGGCGTGCATCGTCGCGCATCGCGTCCGGGCCGTCTTCGGGATGGGCCACGATGTCGTTGGAATTGATCGCGATTACCGCGATGCCCTTGTCGGTGTACTCGCGGCCGTAACGCGCGAACTCGTGCCGGATGAGCTGCACGAAGGGACAGTGGTTGCAGATGAAGGCGATCATGAAGCCCTTGGCGTCGGGGAAGTCGTCCAGCGAAACGTTCCTGCCGGACACCACGTCGGGGAGGCTGAAGTTCGGGGCCTCGGTGCCGAGGTCGATCATCTGGGAGGGTGTGCGCGCCATGAGTGCTCCGGGGTTTGGGTTGCTGGACCAGGGATTATACTGGCACGGATATTCGCCGGTGCTCAGCCCGGGGAATACGCGGGTCAATATTGTGGAACCCTTGCAAGCCGCGCACGGCGCCACCAACGTCCCCGGAACGCAACCCGCCGGAGCGGCCTCTGGCCGCGATGCGGGGGTCGGGGATGTCCGGACCGCCGGATCGCGAGCGGAGGTGGCTCCTACCGGGGGGCGGGGTGGTCTTGATGGTCGGAGGTGGTATGGGTTGGGTGAAGGGACGGGTGCGGGAAATCAAGCGGTGGACCGAACGCCTGTTCAGCCTTTGCGTGGATGCGGAGATCGAGCCGTTCAAGGCGGGTCAGTACAATCGGCTGCGCCTGTTCATCGGTGACGAGTGGGTCGGACGCCCCTATTCCTATGTGAACCCGCCGGACCGCCGTCCGCTGGAGTTTCATATGGTCACGGTACCCGAGGGTCCGCTGACGAGCCGGTTGATTCACCTGCAGCCGGGGGATGAGGTCGAACTGATGCCGCGCTCCACCGGACTCTTCACCCTGGACCAGTTGCCCGACGCCCGCGATCTGTGGTTGTTGGCGACCGGCACCGGTCTGGGTCCGTTCCTGTCCATGCTCGGCACGCAGGAGCCCTGGGAGCGCTTCGAAAACATCCGTCTGGTCCACTCGGTACGCCAGGCGGCCGAACTCACCTATCGCGACAGGATCCAGGCCTTCTCGGAGCGCGCGCCGGACCGCTTCGGCTATGTGCCGATGGTCAGCCGCGAGGTCTGCGAGGGTGCCCTGTGTTCGCGTATCCCCGCCACCATCGAGGATGGCAGGCTGGAGCGGCTCGCTGCCTTGACCATCGAGCCCGATCATGCCCAGGTCATGATCTGCGGCAACCCGGACATGGTCCGGGATACACAGGCGGTATTGAAGGGCCGTGGCCTGCTGCGCAATCGCCGTGGGCACCCCGGTCAGATCACCGTGGAGAACTACTGGTGAGGACGTAACAGGTCGTAGGCCCAGGCGTGGATCAGCCGGGCCACGTAGGCCGTGTGTTCCGGGCGCGTGAGCAGATGGTCTGCCTGGTGCAGGGCGACGAAGCTCTTGGGGTGTCCGGCACGGGCGAAGATGCGCCGGGCGTGGTCGATGCCGACCACCGTATCCTTGGGTGCGTGCAGGATCAGCAGCGGGCGGCCCAGCCGCTCCAGCGCCGCATCCAGATCCTGGCTTTCCACGGACTCCAGGAAGTCCCGGCCGATGGTGATCGTCCGGCCGCCGATATCGACCTCGGCGGAGCCGGTCTCGCGGATGCCGTGGGCCTGGGCCTCGAACAGACGCGTCACGTGACCGGGTTCCGACGGTGCGGCGATGGTCACGACCCCCCGCAGTTCCGGCCGCAGACCGGCGAGCGCGAGCGCCATGGCGCCGCCGAAGCTGTGCCCGATCAGCAGGTCGGTGGAGTGGCCGGTATGGGCGTCGAAGCCGTCCAGGGCGGCACCGAGGTCCTCGCAATAGGTCTGGAAACTGCTGTCGGCGAAACGGCCCTCGGCATCGCCCAGGCCCATGAAGTCGAAGCGGAGAACGACGATGCCCTCCTGTGCCAATGCCCGCGCCAGCCGGACGGTCGCGGGAAAGTCCTTGGAGCAGGCGAAGCAGTGGGCGATGCAGGCCTGCCCGACGGGCGTACCCTCCGGCTGCACGATCACGCCGCTCAGGCGTACGCCCCGCGGCGTGACGATCTCCAGGGTCTTGTTGGTGATTCCCATGGTTCTCTCTGCCCTG
>JAWLFM010000146.1:0-6867 GCA_041685565.1 Thioalkalivibrio sp. | reverse complement strand
GGAGAAGGGGGAAATGCAGCCCCGAGGCTTATCACGGCCTTTTTGGCGCTGAAAATGGCTTTTAAGAGCGTATTGGGTCCCTAAATTGAAGTGTTATTGCATATAAGTCAATCACTTGCCTTGGTCCGACCCCGGCAAGCGTCCACAGCGCGATGCCGACCATGCCGTCGTTGCCCACCACTGCGATCTCGGCCGAGCCGCCTTCTTCCATCAGGTACAGCGGCGACACGATCGAATCGGTGGGGAAATAGACGTACTCGAAGCAGTCACCGGACTCGCAAAGTACGTCGCCCTGCGTCAGGGTGACCGGTTCGAGCAGTGGAAACATCCGCGCCTGATCCTCCGCGGGCAGCATGCCCAGGAGGTGGTTTTCGATCGGTTCGATGGATGGCGACATCATTCTGTCCGCCCCCGGTGGCCCCTGGCCACATTCACGGTGCCGTGGAATTTCTGCATCCGAAACGGCCACGCCGGTGAGCATATCGATCCTATGAAGGCTAGACGAACTTCCCGTTTCACGATTTGGGGTCGTCTACCCACCGCATGAGGGCCAGCTTTTTCCGTCGTAACACGGCCCAGACGAGTGCGATCACCTAATCGGCTGGCCCGCCGACTGGTCATCGCCCGGTTAGGGGCTCTGGGTCCAAGCCCAGGGTACCCTTCACGCGCTTGGATTCGCGCCATGCCTTGCGCGCGCCCTTCGGACGCACTTCGTGCGAGGCCGCGGCCAATCCCCGCATCCGAGATCGCCGTCGAGGCGGCGGGATGCGATAGCATGGGGTTTTGGCGGTGCCTCCGCTCCAGCGTTGGGGCCCCCACGAGGAAGCGTCGGGCAAATCGGCGTGCAGAGGAGGGCTTGCAGTCCCGATGAGCAACGCGACAGGAGATGGAAGATCGTCCAGGGCGGAAGCGCGTGACGAGGCCTTGGCCTACGCCCGCAGCATCATTGATTCCCTGCGCGAACCGCTGCTGGTCCTCGACGCTGATCTGCGGGTACGGAGTGCCAATCGCTCCTTCTACCGCACCTTTCGGGTTTCGCCGCAGGATACCGAAGGCCGCCTCCTCTACGATCTCGGCAACCGGCAGTGGGACGTCCCGCGCCTGCGAATCCTGCTCGAGGAGATCTTGCCCCGGAATACCTCGTTTGACGATTTCGAGATCGAGAATGATTTCCCCACCATCGGGCGGAAGGTGATGCTGTTGAACGCCCGCAGACTCCAGCAGGAAGGGGAGGATCAGGTTCTGCTCCGCATCGAGGACGTGACCGAGCGGCGGCGGGCCGAGGCAGAGCGGCGCGACATCGAGAGCCACTTCAACGCGCTGGTGAAGAACCTCAAGGACCACGCCATCTTGACCCTCGATTCCGAGGGTCGCGTCACTCGTTGGAACGTTGCGGCTGAGCACGTGCTGGGCTACACCAAAGCCGAGGCACTCGGCCGGCACCTCGCGTTCATCTTCACTCCTGAAGACCGCGAGCAGGGGGTGCCCGAGGCCGAGCTGCGGGCCGCGCGGGAGCAAGGCCGCGCCGAGGACGAGCGCTGGCACCTGCGCAAGGGCGGGGAGCGGTTCTGGGCCCTGGACATCGTCAGCGCATTGCACGATACCGACGGTCGGTTGACCGGTTTCTCCAAGATCCTGCGGGACAAGACTGATTGGAAGCGAGCCGCGCAGGGGTTGCAAGCAAGCCAGCGGCGGCTGCGCATGGCCCTGGATGTGGCCTATACCCTCGCGTTCGAATGGGATATCCCGCGGAACGAAGTGCGGCGCCATCACTCCTGCATCGGGGCGGTTCCCGAAACGCCGGAGGAGCGGCCGAGCAGCCTGGAGGAGTTCTGCGCGGCGGTGCATCCCGACGATCGCGAGAGCTTCCTCGCGAATCTCCGCGCCGCCCTGGCCCACCCGGAACGTCGCTACAGGGCGGAATTCCGGCTGTGCGAGCCAGACGGACGGATCGTCTGGCTCGCCGATCACGGCTACCTGGAGTGTGACGGGCAGGGACAACCCCAGCGTCTGGTCGGGTTGTCGCAGGACATCACGGAGCGGAAGGCTGCAGAAGACGCCCTGCGCGCCAGTGAGGTGCGCTACCGTACGCTCGTCGAGGCCACCGGCGCCGTCACCTGGTCCTGCCCTCCCTCGGGGCTGCAGGTCACCCCACAGCCTGAGTGGATGGAATTCACGGGGCAGACGGCCGAGCAGATGCTGGGTACTGGGTGGGGCGACTCGGTGCATCCGGAGGACGTCGCTCTGGCGGCGCAGCGTTGGCAGGACGCGGTCGCCCGTGAAGAACCGCTTGTGAACGAGCACCGCATTCGCCGGCATGACGGGGAATGGCGCTGGATGAGCGTGCACGCGGCGCCGATCCGCGATATGCGCGGGGAGGTGGTTGAGTGGATCGGCATGAATCTTGACATTACCGAGCGCAAGCGATCCGAAGAGGCGGCTCTGGCCGCCAGCGAACTGGCGCGCCAGCGGCTTACGGAGTTGGAGGAGCTCTATCAGAACGCGCCGGTTGGCCTGTGCCTGCTGGATCGCGATCTGCGCTTCCTGCGCATCAACGAGCGGCTGGCCGAGATCAACGGCGTTCCGGCGGCCGAGCATCTCAACAAGACCGTGCGCGAGGTGTTGCCGATGCTCGCGGACATGGCCGAGCCGTCACTGCGCGAGGTTGTGGAGACCGGCCAGGGCCGATTCAACATCGAAGTTGTCGGCGAAACGCTCGCCCGCACCGGCGTCCAGCGGACCTGGGTAGGACACTGGCTGCCGGTGAAGGACTTCGCGGGGCGGGTCATCGGCGTCAACATCGTTGTCGAGGAGATCACCGAGCGCAAGCAAGCGGAGGCGGCGTTACGGGAATCCGTTCGCCGCAAGGACGAGTTCCTCGCCACCCTGGCCCACGAGCTGCGCAACCCCCTTGCGCCGATCCGCACTGGTCTCGACCTGATACAGGCGCTGCGCGGTGACGCGGCCGCCTGCGAAGAGCCCATACGGATGATGGATCGCCAGCTCAGCCACTTGGTACGTCTGGTGGACGACCTGCTGGATGTCTCCCGCATCAGCCGGGGCAAGATCCAACTTCGCAAGGAGCGGCTCACCCTCAAGGGGATCATCGATGCCGCCGTGCAGATGAGCGACAGCGCCCTCACCCGGGGGAACCGCCGACTGGCCGTCGACATGCCCCCGCAACCCGTGCACGTGGAGGGCGATCGCGTGCGGCTGGTGCAGATTGTCTCCAATCTCCTGGATAACGCCGTCAAGTTCACCGACGCGGAGGGCCACATCGCACTGGACGTGGTGCCCGAGGGGGAGCGGGTCGAGATCCGGGTGCAGGACGACGGCAAGGGGATTCCCCTTAGGCATCTCGACAACATCTTCGAGCCGTTCGTCCAGGCCGAGCCCGGCCTTGGCGCCGGTCTGGGCATTGGCCTGTCCCTGGTGCGGGGCTTGGTCGAATTGCACGGCGGTACGGTGTCCGCCGAGAGCCAGGGTTTCGGATGCGGTGCCACCTTCACCGTCTCCCTGCCGCTTTGTCGCAGCGAACCGGCGCAGCCAGCGGCTGACAAGGCAACGGAGTTCGATGTGCTGCAGACGCAGTGCCGCGTCCTCGTGGTGGACGACAATCGGGATATCACAGAAGGCCTGCGCCTGCTGCTCACGATCCTGGGTGCCGAGGTACGGGTTGCCCACGATGGGGCGAAGGCCGTCCGGATCTGTGACGATTGGCTGCCGACGCATGTCCTGATGGATATCGGGATGCCCGGAATGGACGGATACGAGGCCGCGCGACGACTGCGGACGAAGCATCCTGACAGCGCCTTCCGTCTCATCGCTGTCACCGGATGGGGCCAGGAGGAGGACCGGCAGCGGGCACGGGAGGCGGGGTTCGACGAGCACCTCGTCAAGCCGGTGGGGGTCCGCGAACTGAAGACTGTCCTCTCCAGTTAGGTTGCTGAGTCGGCTCGGATCGGGATCTGGTAGAAGCGACACCGTCCGCAACGCACCGTTGGCCGGACCACGCATGGTGCGCGGGCCGGTGCCCGCTCCAGTCACGTCACAAGCTCGGCGTTCGGCAGGTTGGCCAGGGTGTTCGTAGCGCGCGTAGTGCAGGCAGGCAACGATGTCCTTGCGTTCCAGTTCCGAATGCTCCGCGATGATCTGATCCATCGTCATGCCCGACCCCACGAGTCCAGCACCACCTTGACGGGCCAGCGCATGTGACGAAAACAGGGCTTGCCGTGGCAGACCGCCACGTCCAGGGTGAGGGGACTCAGCGGTTGGGAGATTCGGGTTCATATGATCGAAGCGCCTGCGCAACGGCGCTTCAGCGGACAGGGACAGCTCCTTGGTCTGGCGTACGGACCGGGCCCGTGACTGGCTGTAGATTGGGAACTGCGCACATCCGCCCAGCCAGCCCTCATGAGGGCTGGACCAGTGACGCGATTGGAGGAGGCGAAGCCGGATACGGCTAGTGCGCCATCCGCTGCTGTAGAGGGTGTCGAAAAGACGGTATCCCTCCAAAGCAAACATCTGCCTCCAAGGGAACAAAACATGTTTGACACACCAATACTTGATGCTGCGATCGTTGCCGCACGGCTATTGCGCCGTTCGTATTGGCGCAGATGCAACCCGTGACTCCCGGGGCCCGTCACGGCTGCGGCAAAGCGATGAATAAAAATACGTAATGGATTCTTGAATCGGCTTTAGATTATGCGTAACCTCGCGTTGTGCAATGCAGCAAGGTTTCTCGTCGGGGCGCCCGCAAGGCGCATTGCCGCCCTGGATTGTAGTTGCGCTTCGCACCGACCCGGGCGAAGCCCCCACAGGTACCTGCCATGAGCTTGAGTCTTGCCCGGAATCCCGATCGGTCCTACGACATCCTCCGTTCCGATCACCAGCATCTGCGTTCCATCTTCTCCCCGAAGTCGATCGCCCTGATCGGCGCCACCGACCGGGTCGGCAGTGTCGGCCGCACCCTGCTGTGGAACCTGCTCAGCCACCCCTTCGGCGGCACCCTGTATCCGGTGAATGGACAGCGCCAGAGCGTGCTGGGGGTGCGCGCCTATGCCTCGGTCGCGGATGTGCCGGAAACGGTGGATCTGGCGATCATCGCCACACCGTCACCCACCGTGCCCGCGGTAATCCGGGAATGCGTCGCCGCCGGCGTACACGGTGCGATCGTGATCTCCGCCGGCTTCCGGGAAATCGGAGCCGAAGGCGCGGCGCTGGAGGGCGAGATCCTAGAGGCTTTGCAGCACAGTAGGCTGCGGGTGATCGGACCGAACTGCCTCGGTGTAATGAGCCCACGTACCGGCCTGAACGCGACCTTCTCTGGGGTGATGGCCCAGCCCGGCCACGTCGCCTTCATCAGCCAGAGCGGGGCCGTAGGCACCGCGGTGCTCGACTGGAGCCGGCAGCACAACGTGGGCTTCAGCACCTTCGCGTCCATCGGTTCGATGCTGGACGTGGATTGGGGCGATCTCATCCACTACTTGGGCGACGACCCGCATACCCGTAGCATCGTGATCTACATGGAAAGCATCGGTGATGGCCGCTCGTTTCTCTCCGCCGCCCGCGAGGTTGCGCTGACCAAGCCGATCATCGTCATCAAGGCCGGCCGGACCGAGGCCGCCGCGAAGGCCGCCGCCTCCCACACCGGCTCCCTGGCCGGCAGCGATGCCGTGCTCGACGCCGCCTTCCGCCGCTCCGGGGTGCTGCGGGTGGATTCCCTGGCCGAGATGTTCAACGTCGCGCAGGTGCTCGCGAAGCAGGTCTATCTGCCGCAGGGGCCCCGTCTGACGATCCTGACCAATGCCGGCGGCCCAGGCGTGCTCAGCACCGATACCCTGATCACCGGCGGCGGCGAACTGACCCCGCTGCACGAAGACACCCTGACCGAACTGAATGCCGTATTGCCCCGGCACTGGAGCCACGGCAACCCCGTCGACATCCTTGGCGATGCCGATCCGGAGCGCTATGCCCAGGCCTTCAAAATCGCCGCCCGCGATCCGAATGCCGATGGCATCCTGGTGGTGCTGACGCCCCAGGCGATGACCGACCCGACCCGGACCGCCGAGCGCATCAAGGAATGCGCCAAGGATCTGAAGAAGCCGGTGCTGGCCAGCTGGATGGGCGGCGCCGAGGTCGTGTCCGGCCAAGCGATTCTGAACCAGGCCAATATTCCGACCTATTTGCACCCGGATGCCGCCACCCACCTGTTCAACCTGATGTGGCGCTACCACTGCAGCCTGAAGGCCCTGTACGAGACTCCGGCCCCGGCGATGACCTGGGACGAGTCCGGCCTCGCCATCACCCAGGTGAAGCGCCTGCTGAAACAGGCTGCCCGCGATCAGCGCACGGTACTGACCGAACTGGAATCGAAGACCCTGCTTTCGGCCTACGGCATTCCGGTGGTGGCCACCCACAAGGCGCACACCGCCGCCGAGGCCGTGATCCAGGCCCGGGCGATCGGCTATCCGGTGGTGGTCAAACTGGACTCAAAGACCCTCACCCACAAAAGCGATGTCGGTGGAGTGCGCCTGCACCTGACCGATGACAACGCCGTGACCGCCGCCTTCGAGGGCATCCGCGACACCGTAACCGCCAAGGTCGGGGCGGAGCATTTCGATGGTGTCACCGTCCAGCCGATGATCTCCCGGGACGACAGCTACGAACTCATTCTCGGCAGCAGCGTAGACGCCCAGTTCGGCCCTGTGCTGTTGTTCGGCGCCGGTGGTCAGATGGTGGAGGTGATGCGCGACAGCGCCGTCGCCCTGCCGCCACTGACCACCACCCTCGCCCGACGCCTGATGGAGCAGACCCGGATCCATGCCGCGCTGCAGGGCGTGCGCGGCCGCGAGGCGGTGGACCTGC